>JASHQT010000436.1 GCA_030039005.1 Bryobacteraceae bacterium | reverse complement strand
CTGCCCCAGGAGTACAGCAGGTGTCCTTGCAAATCCCACTCGACCATCTTGTTCGTAGTGCGGTCAAAGGTCCAAATGGTCTTGCCCGATCCGATATATAGCAGATGGAGGCTCGATGGATCGGCGTCGATTTTCCATTCATACAGATACTTGCCGTTCTCATCGAATACCTGAATTCGATGGTTGTTTCGATCGTTGACAAAAACGTGGCGCGTCGCCGGGTCCACAGCCACTCCATGCACGTTACTGAAGTACCCTGGACGAGTATCGATGGGACCGCGCGGAGGTCCACCTAGTTTGCCCCAATCCAGAAGGAACTTTCCGTCTTTGTTGAATTTCGCCACCCGTGTTCCCGTGTAGCCATCGGAGACGAAAAAGGTCCCATCGGGCAACCAATCGATGTAAGTTGGGCGGTTGAAGTGCGTAGCGTCTGCTCCCGCGACTCCCGGTGTACCGATAGTCTGTAGCAGTCTGCTCCCATCATGAGTGAATCTGTAAATGACTTGCATGTTATCGTCAACGATCCAGACATTCTTTTCCGGATCATAGGGGCTGATGTAAATCGAGTGTGGACGCCGGAACAGTTTGTCCCACTGCTTCCAGGTCTCGATGATCTTGCCGCTGCCATCCACTACCACGACACAGTTTTCCCACTTCGCGTCCACGCCCAGCTGACGATACGGCGGACCCTTAATTCCCAGATCCGGGGCTTTTCCCTCCCAGGCTGTTAGCCATTCGCTCATGTCATTGTCTGTACCGCCTGTTCCCGGTAGAGAGGCCACAGTGGCATCGCGCCAGAAGCCGGCCACTGGAAAACTGATGCTAGGTCCAAGCTGCGGCAGTATGACGGCCTTGGGCGGAGCCATTTTCGGCAGTTCGCCGCGAAACAGCATGTAAATGCGATTCGGGCTTTCCGCAAAAACGCTTTCACCTGCGCCGTAGGTCCACTTTTCGTTTCCCGGCAGAGTGCTAATGTCTTGCGGCCAGTTCTTGACCACATCGTAAGGACCCGTGAGATCCTCCGAACCAAGGCTCCCAGGAACCGCGGCGAATCCGGCGCCGGCCTTCGATCGCGCTTCAACCGATGCCAGCCTACCCGAGATAATGATTCCGATCGCGACTCCGAGCGCCAGCATCAGCAACATGAGCGAAGCTTTTCGCATGAGTGACCTCCAGCCCAGAGATCATACTACGCAAATCGAAAGTTCTCCAGGGCCTGCGAGTCCACAAATAGCGGCTCTTTAGGGCTAACCGCTCATCGGGCTATAACGCTTAGGGATTCAGGATGTTGTGGCGTGGCGCTCTCGGCGACTTCGCGACATAATTCTATTTGCTCCTTGAGCTCAAATCACCTCACGAAACGTACTGGAGACACCATATGAAGCGCAAAGTCGCTGTTTTTTCAGCTCTTCTGAACCTGGTTTTTCTTGACGCAACGACAGGAACTACATCGGCACAGACAGTAAAAGATGTCCGCTCTGTCTTAGAAGCTTCTCTCAAGGCGATGGGCGGCGACAACCTTAAGACGATCCAATATTCCGCCAGCGGCTGGTCTTCGCGGATCGGCCAGACCTACGGGCTCGCCGAAGACTGGCCGCGTTATGAAGTTGCCGACTATACGCGTGCCATCGACTACGAGGCCGAGTGGTCGCGCGAGGATTACACACGCAGGCAGGGCAAGTATCCACTGCTCGGCAGGCCTCCAATGCCCGCGGAGCACGTCACGTCCATTCTAAGTGGCGCTTACGCTTGGGATATGCAGGGTGACAAGCCGGTGCCCCTCACCAGCCTGTATCTTGACGGCGTGTCGTACGCCGACCTGCGGAAGCTAGAACTCGCGATTACGCCGCACGGATTCCTCAAAGCGGCGCTGGCGGCTAAGAACGCCACAGCCATCACGCTGCCGATTGTGGGTTCGTCGGACGCCGGCCTTTCGCAGAATGGCCGCAAAGTGACCATCGTATCGTTCACAATCGGCAAGTACCGGGTCAACGGGACAATCAACGATCAGAATCTGGTTGAGCTAACCGACACCTGGTTTCCCAATCCCGTTTACGGCGACATGGATTACGAGATGCGCTACACCAAATACAAGAGTTTCGAGGGCGTGCAGTTTCCCACGTTGCTGCATGTCCACCAGGGCGATCCGCGATTGAATCCCGCGCACAACTACTATGAGTACAACGTAACCGAAGTGAGGGCGAATGTTCCGGTAGCCACGATACCGGTCCCGGATGTGGTGCGCATGGCGACCTTGGCGCCGATCAAAGTAGAGAGCCAAAAACTGGGCGATGGCCTTTGGCTGATTGGAGGAGGCACGCACAATAGCGTTCTGGTCGAATTCAAGGATTTCGTCACTGTCGTGGAGGCGCCTCAGAACGAGGCCCGGTCGCTCGCCGTCATCGAGGAAGTAAACCGACTAGTCCCGAATAAGCCCATCAAATATGTCGTGAACACCCATCATCATTTCGATCATGCCGGCGGTCTTCGGACATATCTCTCCCAGGGCACGATCGTGATCACACATGAGTCCAATCGGCAGTATTACCTCGACATCATGTTCTACCCGGCGCCCCGCGAATTGCAACCCGACCGCATGGCCCTTTACAGCCCGATGTATATGATCAGCCGGCGCCCCGCTCCGATCGAGACGGTTTCGAGCCAACTTGGCGGTCCAGGCGGCGGCGCCGACAAATACGCCATCACCGATGGGGCGCGCATATTGGAGATCTTTCACGTGCAGGATATGGCCTACGAATTGGAAGATCAGTCGTACGCGCAAGGCAACCATAGCGCGGACATGCTGATGGCTTACCTTCCGAAAGAAAAGATCTTGATCAATGCAGACCTTTACTCGCCGCCCGCACCCGGCGCGCCGCTACCCACTGCAACGGCTGGAATGCGGACGCTCTATCAGAATATGCGGAAACAGAAGCTGGATGTGGCGCAACATGTTCCGATTCACGGAAGGGTCGGAACCAATGACGAGTTCCTGAAAATTGTGACCCAGACGGGCGTCGAAAGCCATTAGCCAGGATTCTTAGGAAATAGATCGGCGGGACCAATCCCCGCACCGAGCTGACATCCTCCCCGGAAACGTATCGGATAATCCGCTTGTCGGATTGCTGGGCAGAGCTTCTTCGGCCCTCAATGAAGTGGTTCGCCTGAACGAAGAGATAGGTCGACAAAAATGGGGAGACGGGAGTGGAACTCCCAGTACAAAATGCCTGCCGCAGCAATACGGCCCGATCTGCTTGGTTCCGTTGGTCGGGGCGGGGCGATTTGAACGCCCGACCCCCTGCGCCCAAGGCAGGTGCGCTACCAGGCTGCGCTACGCCCCGACAAGCAATGCTTCTTTGATTTTAAACCACTTGCCATCCGACCAACCATTCCGAAACTCGTTCTCAGCCCGAATGGACTGATCCCCTAAAGTGACACTCGCACAATTGACACACTTTGCAGTGAAAGGAGCTGCGGGTGGCAATGACTCGAAAGGGACGACATCCGTTGGTATTCCGCCTGATGGCGGTGGGGCGGATGAACCGCTGCGAGAACATCATGGCGCTGTCGGAGGAGTTACGTGTTGCTCGGCGGCAGCTGTACCTGTGGCCAACAACCTGATCCGGTCGAAGGTAGCTAGGAACCGGCGCCGGAGAGCCCGAGCGAATCCACGCCCCGCAAAGAGAATCACCAACTGAAACGAGCATTGGCGGAGAAGACTCTGAAGCTGGATTTTTCATAGGTGGCTTGCAAAGAATCGAGGCTCGACGCCAGAAGAAAGACGACTCTGGCGCGAGGGCGCCTACGTCCAAATCCGGGAGCTGATGTCCATGCAAGGCACCTTGAGTATCGAACGGATGTGTTACCTGACGCAGGTCAGCCGCGCGGGATTCTATCGATCGCTGGCCGAACAGATGCCCGTTCTGTTACTCCTCCGCTTCGTTCCGGTCCGTCAACGGTTAGCGAGACGCTGATAACACTCCCAGGCGCTCCGTTCCACCCAGTTGTGCAAAAGCTTGCCATCGGCACGAACGGCCCACACTGCCGTTCCAGTCATTTCTAAGGGCAACAACTTACTTGACTCACACGAGTCTGGTAAACTTAGGCAATGCTGTGGCAGGTGCTCGCTTCGTGGTTCACTATTGCCGCTGTTGTTCCTATTCTTGTAGGCGTCGGGTTCAGCGTGATGAGCATGTCGCCACCCGACTTCGTGATAGCAAAGGTTTCGTTTTGTCTTGCGGCGGCGATTCTTTCGTTGCGCATTGCGTGGTGGTTGGCCATGGAGCGTCCGCCGCAAGCCTCTCATGCAAACACCGTGTTGTTTGCGACAGTCGTGTTTGCCGCGATCGGAGGATTGTGGATCGCAAGTTTGCTCTGGGTTGACGGTCGCCGTCCCGCTGTGCCAGTCGCAGCGGCAACATCTCCGACGGACTCAGGAAAACCTCCAACGTTGCTGGATCTCTTCAAATCTGAGTTTCCAGCCGTAATGAAATTTACGGACTCGTCATGTTCTATAGAGTGGAAGAACGGGAGCAAGATCACATTCTGGTGCCAGGCTTACTTGGACTTTCCGGCAAAGACCCAGTTCTTAGGTTTCTACATTCCCCATTCAAGTAGAACCTACGATTTGTGTATCCGTCTAGCGCCGTCTGTACGAGAAACGCTGAAGAAGGTTCGCGAGAGAGTAGCCATTACCGGAGGATACGGAGATCAATTTAATTCACTGAAGGATCTTACGTTCTCAGGAAGAGTACTTGTCTACCACGAAGATCTGCTAACTATCACGCAAAAGGCAGCGATAATCAAAGCATTCAAGAAATATGGCAGTGACGTTCAATTTAGGGGGCCTGATTACCTCGGCGATCAGGTGATTGCTTGGCATCATCAGCATGATGCGAAATGACACGTTTTCCCATCGGGGGAGCTTTGACCACTTCCTTAAGCAACTTTTCGAACTTTCGGTACCCTGGCGGCTTCTTGGGCGGCTCTGGTTTTCGTTCCTCCCCGACCTTGCCGTTTTCTTTGTGGTCCTCGGACATCACCCCACCTCCTTACCGGATACTTCGTTCCAGGTCAGGCGCTTTCCTGCAATGCCGCTTAGTGTTTTCTGAAAGCGCTGCGCGTCCGTCAATTTCCGCTCGTTGTAGCGGAAGGCTTGCTCATCGAGGTACCTGAACAGATGAAAAGGCTCAACGCTCACGTAGGTGCCCTTGATTGCCCGTTTCAACAGGCTCCAGAAGTTCTCCATGCGGTTGGTATGAACGTGGCCGTCAACGTAGTGCTCCGCGTGATTGATGACCTTGTGCGCGTAGGTATCGTTCAGCGCGTCGTAAGACAAAAGCTCATCGGTGATGACTTCCGATCCTTTGCGAACGTGCATCTGAACTACGTTTGTCAGATCGTACTTGCGGCGTGTCTCCACATGCTCCACATGCACACGGCCAGTCTTCCGCTCCAGCAGGCCGAACACGATTTCTTTTCCGCCGGGTCCGCGACCGTGTACCTTCTCTTGGCGCTTGTGCTTGTGCATGAAGCGAGCCGCGCCGCCGACAAAGGTCTCATCGGCCTCAACGGTACCAGACATTTTACGGATGCTCCCAGTGTGTTGAGCGAAACGAATCCGCTGGAGCATAAACCACGCGGATTTCTGGGTGACGTTCAGCGCTCGGCCAATTTCGTAGCTGCTAACTCCGTTCTTGCAATTCGCGAGCATCCACATTGCAGTAAGCCACTTGTCGAGACCGATAGCAGAGTCCTCGAAAATGGTGCCGACTTTAACCGAGAATTGTTTGCGGCACGCAAGGCATGTCCACATCAGCCGCGTCTTAAGGAAAGACAGCTTCTTACCCTGGCAACGCGGACACTCAGGACCGTTTGGCCACTTGGCTTTGGAAACAGCTTCAAGGCAAACCATCGGGTCCGAAAAGTACAGGATGGCCTCTTGCAAACCGCTTTTATCGTTGAACTTAACTGCTTCCATGTACCCATACTACACCCGGAGGTTGTGTGAGTCAAGTAATTTATCGCCTTTCTAAGGGCCGCTGATCGAGAGGAAGTCCAAGGAAGCCGTTATTGCGGCCGCGAAGGCGCCACCGCGAGGCCACACGAGTCCCTGCGGCGTTCTGAAAGCTCTCGACAATTTCGAACTCAAGTCCAGCGACCCTCGTCTGAAACTCGCGTACCCATTGCTTGAAGGCGTCTCTGGATCGAATCTCTTCCCCCGCGCTTGTAATAACAAAGTCATCCACTACGTAGCGATCGATGGCCTCAAGGTTACGGGCAACCCATACATCCGCCCAGAATGATTCAACAATTTGTACCGCATTCAAAACAGGCATAGTATTTCCTCCACGCAAAGTTCAGAACGCGCCGCAGGCAAACTGAGATTCGGGATTTTATGCAGACTTCCTCTGCGGCGTTGGCCCACCCTTCGCCTGCATTGATTTCACTAGGTCGGCCGCGGAGGCTCCTTCCACCGACAGTCCATAGCCAACTTCGCGCACGATCCTTTCCTTTAATGGTTGAATGAAATGGATGCGCGTGTCGCGGCGCGTTACCTCCGGCGCTTTCAGGTAAAGCGCGGCCAACTCGCGCGCCCGAGTCAGTGCTTTACCGTTCGGAACAACTTCGGCAACCACCCCCCAGTCATACGCAGTACGCGCCGGGAGGGGCTGTGGGTTGAGCAGGAAAGCCTCGGC
>JASHQT010000435.1 GCA_030039005.1 Bryobacteraceae bacterium | reverse complement strand
CTGGGCGATCAGCTTTTCTGCGACTGGCGCTATAACGCCGACGGCACGCCGAAGGCGGATTTCGTGCTAAACAAGCCGGAATCGAAATCGCGGCAGGCGTTGCTTGCGGGCGACAACTTTGGCTGCGGCAGTTCGCGCGAGCACGCGCCCTGGGCGCTGACGCAATACGGTTTTCGCGCGGTGATCAGCACGTCGTTCGCCGATATCTTCAAGAACAATTCACTAAAGAATTCGCTGCTGCCGATCGTCGTTCCATCCGACGTGCACGCCGAATTATTGAAGAATCCCGAGCAGCCGGTGCAAATCGATTTGGCCTCGCAAACCCTGACACTGGCGAGCGGCCGCAAGGTCGAATTCCCGGTGGACGGCTTCGCCAAACACTGCCTGCTCGAAGGCATCGACGAACTGGGCTACGTCCTGCAGCAGGAACCCGCCATCGCGGCGTTCGAAGCTTCGCACCCGGCGTTGATCGACACGCGCGCGTAGTATGCAGTTATTGCCAGTCGAGCGGAAGACCCGTTCCCATGGCGCACGACACGGTGCGCACCATCGGCGTTTTAAATATCTTTCCGTTTGCAACGTAGCTCTTCTTAATAAAGAAAAGACGCTGGCTACGGGCGCCGACCGTGCGCCGCTCGTCAAAAGTCAGCGTATGGACATTTGCGTTCTCCAGCTCAGCTTCGTATAAAACCATCGTGTCCACATCGATCAGGGGCTTCAGCTTCCCACCGTCGGCGTCCAGAACGATCGAGCTGATACCGACAGACCCTACGCCGGAATAGTCGTACCCGATCATCAATTTCTCGGATACCGTCGCATTGGTGTGAATGAACCGGATGGAAGTGAAGGTGGTGAATGCATAAGGCGTTTTGGCAAGCACATCCAGAATGCGATTGGCGCTCTCCGACATTAGCAGTACCTTCCCGAGCGTAGTGCAGCAGCGCGGCGGATTTGCATTGGCGAATGTATAGCTCAGAATGGCCACCACATACATCTGTCCAGCCGACGCCGTCCAACGGAAGAGTTCCATGCGAACAATCCTTTTTGTGGAATGATAGCTGCGATCCCCTGTGATGTCGCTCGCCGCGTTCTCCTCAGCGCTCGAAGCCGACGCGGCGACCTCAAACTCGTGGTCAGGTGCTATACCCTCAGTCGCTCGCGCGACCACGCGATTTAGAGGATCGGTGAGGATTCCGGGTTCTGGAGCTGAGGGCACAGGCAGAATAGAGACCCGTGCGCTCGGAAACGCCAACTGGACCACCTGAAGCCGGAGCGAGCTGTCTCGAATGACATCGCCCGCAAAGCAGGCGTTCGAGGCAATCAAAGCCACCGCCAAGCATGTAGGCCGTTTGAACACAGTAGAACCTCTATCTGCCGGGATCGGGGCTCCTTGCGCGGAGTCTTGCGCGTTCGCCTCTTCGCCGACAGACGCCGTTTCCCTCGCCTGACGATGTCCGCAAAGAAACGGCGGACATCTTCCTGAGTGCGGAGCTCGATATAGTCGCCGCGCTCGATCGAACGCAGTCCTTCGGAAATAGCTTCCTCAACGTCCTCGGGGTCTAAGACTTGGAATCGCCAACGCATGCAACTTGGCCTTCTCCCAATATACTTCGCTACGGTACTTCGCCACTGAACGTGCCACACTAGGTTCATGGCCCGTGGGTGGGAAAGCAAGGACGTCGAGTCCCAGCTCGATGCCGCCGAAGAACGCGCGCGCCTGGCCAAACGGCCTAAACTCACACCCGAGCAAGCCGCGCGGAATCGCGAACGGGAAAGCCTGGAACTGTCGCGCAAGCGTGTGCTGCACGATCTCGCATCCACGCAAAATCCCCGTTATCGCGCCACGCTTGAAGCCGCGCTGAAGCATCTGGATGAAAAACTCGCGGGGCTTTTGTGAAGTGGCTCTGTGCTACCCTCTTCGCGACGGCCGCCATGGCGCAAACATTTCATATCGATCACGTTACGGTAGCGGGCCGGGATCTGGCGAGCATGCAGCGGGCGTTGCAGGCAGCCGGGATCGCGAGCGAATACGGCGGACCGCACTCCAATCACGCCACCGAAATGGCGCTCGCCAGTTTCCCCGACGGATCGTACCTGGAATTGATCGCCATCCAGCCGCACGCCGATCCGGCCGCGGTCGCCGCGCATTACTGGCACAAGTTTTTGGAGTCCGACGGGACCCCGTGCGCCTGGGCTATTCGCCCCGCGGATTTTGAAAGCGAGGTCGCACGCCTGCGCAGCAGAGGCGTCGCGGTCGAGGGACCCCACCGCAGCGGCCGCAAACGGCCGGACGGGGTCGGGCTCGATTGGGAAACCGCGCAGATCGGCCCGACGAACGGCGGATTCTTCCCGTTCCTGATTCACGACTTCACGCCGCGCGACAACCGCGCGTTCCCGAGCGGCAAACCCACGACCACCAAGTGGGCCGGCATTTCCAAAGTCGTCATCGGCGTTCACGATCTTGATGCCGCGGTCGCCCGATACCAGAAAGCCTACGATCTTCCCTCGTCGCAGCGGCGCGAAGACACGGTGCTCGGAGCGCGCCTGGCGTGGTTTCCGGGAACACCGATCCTGCTCGCCGAACCGCTGGGGAAAGGCGACTGGCTGAGCGAACGCCTGCAAGAATACGGCGAAGCGCCTTGCGCATTCGTTCTCGCGGCTCACCCGTCAACCGGCGCGTCAACGGAACTGACCGACATCGCCTGGGCCGACGCACGCGCGCTCGGCTGGCACCTCGGATTCGAGCTCCGCTGAGCGACGCTGGTGCGCTCGCAGACGCGGGGCTATAATTGCCGCTATGCGGGGCATTTGGTCGGACCTGCTCTACGGCGCCCGGCAACTAGTCGCCAGCCCCGGCTTCACGGCCGTCGCCATTCTTTCGCTCGCGCTCGGCATTGGCGCGAACACCGCGATTTTTCAGCTTCTGAACGCGGTTCGGCTGCGCAGTTTACCGGTCAGAAACCCGCATGAGCTAGTCGAGATCAAGATCGTCGGCGGCAACCATGGAATGGGACTGGTGGACTCTTTGGACGACCTCACTCGGCCCATCTGGGAGGAGATCCGTCGCGCGCATCCTGCATTCTCCGGCGTCCTCGCCTGGAGTTCGGATGGCCGACTCCCGATTGGGGAAGGCAGCGATCTTCAATTCGTGAACGGCATCACGGTCAGCGGCGAATTCTTCGGCGTGCTCGGCATCGCACCGTGGCGCGGCCGGCTGATTTCTCCAGAGGATGAACACGCCTGCCCCGAATCGGTCGCCGTCCTGGGTTACGACTTTTGGAGAAGCCGGTTCGGAGGGCGCGACCCCACCGCCAACACAACGCTCGTGATTAACGGCCAAAGGCGGCGAATTATCGGCGTTACGCCTCCCTCCTTTTTCGGCTTGGAAGTGGGCGCCCGCTTCGACGTCGCGGTACCGTTCTGCCGTCCGCAACAACTGGCCCGCAATGTGTTCGACGTCTCAGTCTTTGGGCGTTTGCGGCCAGGCTGGACACCGGCCGCCGCATCCGCGGAATTAGCTGCCGCCAGTCCCGCGATCATGGCCACTACCGAGATCACCGGCTATGATGCCGGCACGGCCCGATTCTACCGTGCCTATCGGCTGGGGGCCTATTCGGCGCCCGCCGGCATTAGCAACCTGCGCAGAACTTACGACCGGTCGCTGTGGCTCTTGCTCGCTATTACGGGCCTGGTGCTGTTGATCGCCTGCTCGAACCTCGCGAACCTGATGCTGGCGCGCGCCGCCTCCAGGGAGCGCGAGATGGCGGTGCGGCTGGCGTTGGGGGCCGCGCGCACTCGTTTGCTGCGCCAGTTGCTGACCGAAAGCAGCCTCCTTGCGATGGCCGGGGCGGCGCTCGGAATCGGCGTGGCGAGCGTTCTTAGCCACGCCCTCGTACTGACGTTTTCCACCGAGGAGAATCCCGTTAGTCTGACCACCGGGACCGATTGGCGCGTGCTGTTCTTCACGATGGCGGTGGCCGTTGTGACCACGCTCGCTTGCGGACTCGCTCCTTCCCTCCGCGCTTCCGCGGTTGACCCGATCACCGCAATCAATGCCGCGGGCCGTGGAACCTCCATCGGCCGTGGAAGCTTTTCGATGCAGCGGGTATTGGTGATCGCGCAAATTTCGGTCTCGCTGGTTCTGCTGGTGGGCGCGCTGCTGTTTGTCCGCAGTTTCCGGAACCTCTTGACGTTCGACCCGGGAATGCGCGAAGAAGGCATCTCGGTCGCCTATATCGAATTCCGCAAATCTAACATTCCGCGCGAGCGAATTCTACAGTTCCAGCGCGAATTGCTGGACGAAGTCCGTTCCAGTGCCGGCGTACTCAACGCGGCCACCACCACGCACGTCCCGCTGGTGGGCGGTTCCTGGACCCACATTGTCACGATCGGCCACACGGAAGGCTCGCCGCGGTTCGCCTGGGTGAGCCCGGGATATTTCCAGACCATGGGCATTCCGGTCGTCAGCGGCCGCGATTTCCTTCCCACCGACACCGCCTCATCCCAGCACGTCGCCATCGTGAACCAAGCCTTCGTGCGATCTCTCGTAAACGGCGCCAATCCCCTTGGATTGACGATGCGCACGCATCCTGAGCCGGACTATCCGTCCACCGATTATCAAATCGTCGGCGTGATTCCCGACACAAAATACAACGATCTGCGCGGCGATACGCCTCCGATGACCTTTGCGCCGCAGTCGCAGTATCCCAACCCTGAACCCTTCACGGCAATGATGATCCACTCCGGCACACCGCCCGCTGCCGCGATCTATGCCTTGAAGCGCGCCATTGCCGGGAAACACCCCGAGATCGTCCCGGTCTTTGGCGTTTTCAAGCAAGGCGTCCGCGACCAACTGGTTCCTGAACGCCTGATGGCCACGCTCTCGGGATTCTTCGGGGCGCTCGCGGCGCTGCTGGGAATGATCGGGCTGTACGGTGTGGTGTCCTATATGGTGGGCAGCCGGCGCAGCGAGATCGGAATTCGCATCGCGCTCGGCGCAAACCGCGGCCAGGTGGTGGGCCTGGTGATGCGCGAAGCGGGTGTGCTGCTCGCGATCGGCGTGGCGATTGGCACGGCGCTCGCGCTGGCGGCGGCGCGCACGGCCGAATCGATGCTGTTCGGCTTAAGGTCGAATGATCCCCTCACGTTTGCCGTGGCTGCCGCACTGTTGGCGGCGATTGGCGCGGCCGGCAGTCTTCTGCCCGCGCGACGCGCATCGAAACTCGACCCGATGACTGCGCTACGCTGTGAATAATCGCCGATGTCCATTCGCTCCCAGGCCGAATTCGAAAAGCTGCGCGCGATCGGCCGCATCGTGCGGCAGGCGCTGGATCGCACGGCGGACGCGGTCCGTCCGGGCATCACCACCGGCGAGTTGAACGAAATCGGCGCGCGCGTCTTGCGCGAGAACGGCGCCGAATCGGCGCCGCCCAAAGTCTACGGGTTCCCGGCCGCGCTCTGCATCAGCGTCAACGACGAAGCGATTCACGGCATTCCCGGCGATCGCGCCATTCAATCCGGCGATCTGGTGAAGCTGGATCTTGTCGCCGAGAAAGACAGGTTCTACGCCGACGCCGCCGTCACGGTTCACGCGGGTGAGGCAAGTGAAACAGCCCGCTCTCTCGCGCACTGCGCCAAACGCGCCTTCGATCGCGGATTGCAATCGGCGCGCGCCGGAAATCGGGTGCACGAAATCGGCCGTGCGGTGGAACATGAAACGCGCCGCTCCGGTTTTCGAGTGCTCCGCGACCTCTGCGGCCACGGCGTCGGCCGCACCATTCACGAGCCGCCCAGCGTCCCCAATTATCACGAACCTCGCTTGCGCGGGCGGCTCACCGAAGGCCTGGTGATCACCATCGAACCGATCATCTGCAACGGCAACGGGCGCTGTGTTCTCTCGGCCGACGGATGGACGATTCGCACCGCGGACAGGACGCTTGCGGCGCATTACGAGCACACGCTGGTGGTGACGAAGAAAGAACCGATTCTACTAACCGCGGCCTAATCGAAAGGCAGGTCTCTTTGCGCGCGTGCGGCACTGAGGGCGAGCGATTTCATCATGTAGGGGTACGGATTCACCGGCACCCCGCCCAGCCGCACTTCATAATGAAGATGCGGTGAAGTCACCCGGCCGCTCGCGCCCGAACGCGCGATCACATCGCCGCGCCGGACTTCCTGGCCAGGCACCACGTCGTAGCTAGAAAGATGTCCGTAGTAGGTCTGAACGCCGTTGCCGTGATCGATGATGATCAGCCGTCCATACCCGCTTTCCCAGTCGGCGTGCACCACGATTCCGTCTCCGGCCGCACGAACCGGCGTTCCCATAGGGGCTTCCAAATCGACGCCCGTGTGAATCGCGCCTTCACCCGAGAACGGGTCCGTCCTGCCGCCGAAGGGGCTCATCAACCGGCCCTCCACCGGCCATAAGCTGGGCCGCGAATGGATCTGATATTGGCGCGGGTACTCGTGGTAGATGGCGGAAATGGTGGAGCTTTGGAGGAAGTTATACTGGCTGAGCGATTCGTGGAAGGTCGGGGTCAGGTTGGAGGCATTCACCGCGTCGCTCGAAGTGCCGGGTTGGCGCTTAAGCCCGTAGGCCACCGATACTTCGCCTGCGAAGTTCTCCAGCGTAGCCAACTGCTCATTCTTTTGGTTCGTAACGCGCTGTAGCTCCTGGTATTTCGTCCGGAGCGCCTCTACCTCCTGGCGTAGCGAATTGTAATGCGCTACTTTCCAGCTCATTCTCAAGTAACTGGAAAGAAAAGCTAACATCACAACAAAGCAGAGCACCGAAAAGACGAACCCGGCGTAGATGACCTTGTGGGGGATGTGAATCCGGCGCAAACGCCCATGCAAGGAATGCGCTAGTACCACCACAAAGTAAGGCTGATGTGGCATTGATCTCCTACATTAGTTCGGCACGGACCCGAAAAATCTGCAGGAACGCGGGCGGGAACCGTAGCCGGAGAGTACCAACTGGAGTACTACTCTACTCTCAGAGCGAAGGGTAAGGATAATTCATGTGTTGGAGGAGTGTCAAGGTTAGAGAATGTTTGCTGCCTTACTACAGTGTGCACTTGTGGCTCCTCGAGGAGGGATCGGCTTTGCTCAAGGGATTGGCTGAAGGCTGGCCTCCGCTCGCTGAGAAACAAGGATGGGCGGACGCTGAGCGATAGTGCAATTGCGGCTCTTCTCGGAAACTCTTTCGCCCACTCGCGCTGATCGACCCGAGCGCAAAGTAAATTTTCTTTGCTGCGCCGTCCGTGAGAAAATGTTGATATATGAGCAATGATGTGTTTGAAACGCAGGATCTACGTGTGCGCATCGAAAACAAGGTGGCACGCATAGATCAGCGCCGGTTGGACGGCGAAGCATGGAGAGAAATCGATCAGAGCGCGTTGCCCGTCCCCGAGCAGTGGTTCAGCAGTCCTATTCGTTCTTCCCCATTGAAAGTAGCCTTGATGGAGTTCGAGCGCGAGAATCCCGGCGACATGCGGCTGCGGATCGCGCTGAAATCGTAAGCGGAAGCGGGCCTAACGCCGGATGCCCTGTGGTGTCGCCCGCACGGCGCGTTCGAAGGCCCAGCCGCGAATCTGGTTGATCTGTTCCTTCATGGTCCGCGAGAGCGGCACGGTGCGGACGGCGATCTGAATCAAATCGTCGTCGGAGAGCCTGCGATCGGCGAGCCGCGCTCTGGTGATGGCCGAAACCACGCACTGTTCGATCTCGGCGCCGGTCCAGCCAGCGGTGAATTGGGTGAGCTGATCGATCTGGTAGGCGGACGGGTCCAGGCCGCGCCGCTTCAAGTGAATCTTGAAGATTTCGATCTGTTCCTGCTCGGTCGGCAGATCGACGAAGAACACCTCATCGAAGCGTCCCTTGCGGATCATCTCGGCGGGAAGCAGCTC
>JASHQT010000434.1 GCA_030039005.1 Bryobacteraceae bacterium | reverse complement strand
ATCAGCACGCACGATACCGACCTCGCTTACGAGTGGGCCAATGAAGCCTGGGTGCTGGGCGACGGCCGCGTCGCCGCGTCCGGCCCGATCGGCGAGGTCATGCAGGACCGCGCCACTCTGCACCGCGCGCACCTCAAGGTTCCTTGGATCGTCGAGCTCGGGCTGGCCGTGGCCGATTCCTATCCCGAGCTCGCTGCCCAACCGGTGCCGGCCACGCAAGACCAACTCATCCATCTCATTCAGAAAATTCGCATCGCAACGCCCGCACCGGCGTGAACTGGCTACGCCGCCTTGATCTCCGTCCACAACCGGTCCCGCAGCCGCTGGGTTGGACGTTATGGTCATTACTGGTCCGTCTACCGATGTCGCTCCTGCAACTCCAGCCTTTCGTGAGCACCGTCGAAGGATATATCTACGTTGTCCAGTGGGATGGATCGCGTCCACCCATCCGTCCCCGTCTTGCCCACCGTCACGTAGAATTCCGTGCATTCAAGTAGTTCGACCCATGAACTTCCCCTAACTGGCCCAATCATGAAAATTGCGTTCCCTGACGTCATTTCCGAGAGGGTAACCGTCTTGCCTTTCCACGGAATCAATGCGCGAAGCTTCCTATGTTTATCTGATTCGACAGGAGGCGGCGCGATTCTACCAATGGTCATTCGCGCGTGGTGCTCCGCAAGCGTTTTCCATGCCCGCAGCACCTCCTCGGGAAATTGGATCGGGTCGTTGTCGACAACCTTGGCACAATTTTGGCAGAGCCATACCCCGTTGTTCGTGTGGGTGCGTTCATCTGGGGGCATGCACGGCGAATATCGGGGCCCGCCAGGAGATGCGGCTGTTATGTGGGCGGCAACGCCAATATTAAGCGCCCTCTCTGTATCCTCTTGGGGGCCGCTCGTCGCCGCTCGGCAGTCAGGATTTGAGCAAACATTCCCGGCACGAGCTGCCAACGTTCGCTTTACGTCGATACCGAAATCGTCTCGCATGAGAATATAAGCACCTTTCGTTCGAGCCGAGGGTTTTTCAAAGTATAGAACGCAATCAAGCTCCGATGACTTATCCTCGTATCCATCCCCCGCGCGCTACGCTGCCTTGATCTCCGTCCACAACCGGTCCCGCAGCCGCTGCGTCGCTGGATCCAGCGTCGCGGCCCATTCGCCACGAGCGATCACGTCGGGCGCGGGATACAACGTCGGGCTGTCGCGAAAATCGGGCGGCAAAAGCTTGCGCGCGCCGGCATTGGTGGTGGTGGTCCGCGCTGTCAGCGCATTCGCCGCGGCGATATCCGGGCGCAGAATAAAATTAATGAACTCATGCGCCAGCTCCTGGTGTTTGCTTTCGCGCAAAATCACCGTCGTGTCCGGATACACCGCGTAGCCTTCGGCTGGATACACGAACCCGACGTTCGGCGCGGAATCGATGGCCTGCTGCGCCGTGGTGTTCCACATGTGCGCCGCCAAGATATCGCCGGAGACCAACTGATCGCGCGCTTCGGCGTTCAGGTATGCGCGCAGAAGCGGCTTCTGGCGGATGGCTTCATCGCGCGCGCGCTCCAGTTGCCCCGGATCGGTTGAGTTCACCGAAAATCCCAGCTTCTTCAGGCATGCACCCATGGTGTCGAACGGATCGTCCAGCATCGTCATCCGGCCGCGCAGCCGCGCGTCCCACATGTCGGCCCAGGATTTGGGCGGCGGGTCGAGCTTGCGATTGTAGGCGATGCCGGCCGCCACAACCATGTAGGGAACGGACCAGTTCATCTTTGGGTCCCAATCGGGATGCTGGAAGCGCGGCTCGAGCTGCACCAGGTTGGGCAGCAACTCGCGATGAATGGGCGCGAGCAGATCGTTCGCCAGCAGAGGCTTGACGATGTAGTCTGTCGGAAACACGATGTCCCAACCCGAATTGCCGCCCATCACACGCGCCAGCATCTCTTCGTTGCTTTCGTACGTGCCGTAGCGCACACGCGCGCCGAATTGTGATTCGAATTTCGGCACCGTATCAGGCGCGATGTAGGCGGACCAGTTGAAGACGTTCAGCCGCGGCCGGCGATCGCGCGAACAGGCGGCCAGCGGCGCCAGCGCGCCGAAGAGAAAGTAGCGCCGGTTCACGCTGCAATTCAAACAATGGCTCACGTAGTCCGCAGCCTTTCGGAGATCAAAACCAGCGCGCCGAATCCCACCACGATCAGCGCCGAGATCGCGTTGACCTCCGGATTCACGCCGCGGCGCGCGATGGCGTAGATCACCATGGGCAGCGTTTCGGAATTCACACCGGCGACGAGGCTGGTGATCACGTAATCGTCGAAGGAAACCGTGAAGGCCAACAGCGCCGCCGCGATCACCCCCGGGAGAATCGCCGGCAGCGTGACGTGGCGAAACGCCTCCCATTCGTTCGCGCCAAGATCGAGCGCCGCTTCTTCAAGCGTGGGGTCCACCGTGCGCAGCCGCGCGATCACCACGATCACGACATAGGCGATCGAAAACGAGACGTGCGCCAGAATCACTGTGTGCATGCCGAGCTGCACGCGGAGAAATCGGAAAATCCATTGGTAGAACGCGAGCAGGGAAATGCCCGTAACAATTTCAGGCGTCACGAGTGACAAATAAAGCGATCCAGCCAGCGGCCGCGAGTTGCGCTTCCATAGTCCGTACGCGCACAGCGTGCCGATGATGGTGGAAGCAACGGTGGCCACTACGGCGATGATCAGGCTGTTCAGTGCGGCTTCGGTCAATTGCGTGTCCTGCCAGATGCCCGCGTACCAGCGCAGCGAGAAACCCTCCCAAACCGTGAACCGCGACGCGTTGAAACTGAAGATGGCGAGAATCAGCAGCGGCAGATGCAGGAACAGGAACGCGGTGGCGGCGTAGATGGCAAGCGGAGCGCGCCGGGCTTTCATAGAAGATCCATTTTCATAACAAATCTTCGCCTTCGCCCCGCGCGATGACAAACAACAGAATCATCACAATCGCCATCAGCGCGAGCGATACGGCCGAGCCGAACGGCCAGTCGCGCGCCGTGGTGAACTGGTTCTGGATCAAATTGCCGATCATCACCGATTTTCCGCCGCCCAGCAGATCGGGAGTCAGGTACGCGCCCAGGCAGGGAATGAACACCAGGATGGCGCCGGCGCGAATTCCCGGCGCCGACAACGGGATGGTGACGCGCCACAGCGTCGCCCACGGTTTCGCGCCCAGATCGGCCGAAGCTTCGAGCAACGTGCGGTCCAGACGTTCGAGCGTCGCATAGAGCGGCAGCACCGTGAACGGCAGGAATCCGTACACCAGGCCCAGAATCACTGCGCCGTCGTTGTATAGCAGCCCGAGCGGCGTGTGAATCAGCCCAAGCTTCTGAAGTACGGTGTTCACAAGCCCCGTATCGCGCAGGAGAAACATCCACGCGTAGGTGCGTACCAGAAAGCTGGTCCAGAACGGCAGCATCACCAGTCCAAGATAGAAATTCTTGTGGCCTTCGGCGCGCGAGATGAAGAGCGCCAGAGGAAACCCGAGCGCGAGACACAATATCGTCGAGATGCCCGCGATCCAAAACGAGCGCCAGAGGATGCCGAGATAGATTGGATCAATCAGGCGCTGGTAACTTTCGGCGCTCCAGGGCGCCGTGATGCCGCCGTAGACGCCGCGCGTCAGCAAACTATAGCCCAGAATGATCGCGAGCGGCGCAAGGAACAGCGCGATGATGAAAGTCCATGTGGGAGCGAGAAACCAGGCGCGGAGACGGTTCATCCCAGAAACATCACTCGAAGTGCAATTCGTCGGCCGGCTCCCACCACAAGTGCACTTGCTCGCCGGGCGCGAACATTTCGCCCAGGCGCGAGATCTCGATCACCACGCGTTCGCCGTCCGCTAAACGCGTATCCACGTGGACGCAATTTCCGAGAAAAGTCGATTGCAGGATCGTGGCCGGACGCGAGCGATGCCCGTTCGACGAAGGCTGGCGCGCGATGCGCATCGCTTCCGGCCGCACGCCGACGCCGCCGATCCAGTTCACTGCGCCCAAAAACGACGCGACGAACCGGGTGCTGGGCCGCAGATAGATCTCCTCGGGCGTGCCCACCTGTTCGAGCCGCCCTTGGTTCATCACGCCCAGGCGATCGGAAAGCGAGAGCGCCTCTTCCTGATCGTGCGTTACGAACAGAAACGTGATCCCCACCCTCCGCTGGATGGCCTTCAACTCCGCGCGGACTTGCTTGCGAAGATTGGGATCGAGCGCCGAGAGCGGTTCATCCAGCAGCAGGACCTCGGGTTCGAGAACCAGCGATCGCGCGAGCGCCACGCGCTGCCGTTCGCCTCCGGAAAGTTGCGCCGGGCGACGCGATTCCTTGCCGGTGAGCTGTACCAGATCGAGCACGTCGCGAACGCGGTCC
>JASHQT010000433.1 GCA_030039005.1 Bryobacteraceae bacterium | reverse complement strand
ACTGTTCTCCTACTCTACCCCTGGACCATTCTGGGTGGCGGAATTTTCAACCGGAACGATGCGGAATTTTCGACTGGAGTTGACACTAGCAGTCTGATTTGGGAGAGTTTGAGTGGTGCGCCCGGAGTGATTCGAACACCCGACCTTCTGGTTCGTAGCCAGACGCTCTATCCAACTGAGCTACGGGCGCGCGCTTTATAGAATGAAGTGCCTACGGACGACGAAGACGCACCGATGGGAGAGATGTGTTGAAAGCGTGCTCTACACCCCTTGGCGGCTTGCTCCCGATAGCGTCCATTGCTTATCCATCTTAGCACTGGGACTAGCGCCCACGCACCCCAATCTGTTTCCCCAACTCGCCGGGTGCGATAGCCGTCAGTCGCCAGCACTCACTGGACGAGCCGACGAAGGTGGCGATGGCTTTTGGACTGTGACACAAAGCACCATTCAAATTTGCAATGACGCTGACGGCGAGGTTGCGCACTCCGGAAACCAGATGGCGTATCTGGACTTCGGCGCCACACCATCCTCAGCGGAACTGCTCCGACGGCACGTACGACGAGTGCGGGCGACTACGAGGGATTTACGGAATACGCCGTCGCCACCTCCACCAGCACGGTCCTTTCGTTCACCGGGCAGTACACCAGCAGCAACGGGAACGGAACGATCCTTGACGACGTAAACGTAAACGGTATCGCGGCAACGGCGCCGGAACCTTCAATGCTCCTGATCGCGGCGCTTGGGTTGCTGTGTCTGCTTGGAGCACGCAGGCGCGGCCCCAAGACAGCCTGAACCCGGCCGCTGAAGCTCAGGGGTCCGCCGGTGAAATTGCGGCGATTTTTCCTCCACTGTCGAGTTGCAGCCGCAAATCGCGCCAAATGACACTGCGGCCGCGCGAGCCCGCGGCCCACACCGCCACGCCCCATAGGTCGCGAAGCGGGATCGCGTAGCAGTATTTCCAAACATCGGAGCTTTTGAGCAACACCGCTCCGCTCGCGATAGCCATGGTCAAACGCAGGACCAGCAGCGGCAGCGCGATCCACCACAGACCGAACAGCGCCGCGATGAATACCCACAAAGTCGCGTATGTGAAAGGCAATCCCCAATAGCCCGCACCGCCGGCGAGGCGAATCGTTGTGGCCCAGCGTACTTGGTGATGCCAGGCGCCGCGCCACGATCCGGAAGAAATTCGCGTGCTGACGATCACACTCGAAATGATATTGTGCAGCTTCAGAGCATGTAATTTGTGGCCGAGCTCGTAATCGTCGGCGAGATAATCGGCAATCGCGGCGAATCCGCCGATGCGATCGAGATCGGTTCTGCGAAAACACAGCGTGGACCCGAAGGCGAATTCGGAAACGCCAAATAACCGCGCCACCAGAGTGCTGGGTGCAAAATCGGTGGCGATGGCGAGGGCCTCGAAGCGGCTGGGCCAGTCGCGTGCTTCGGCGCGGTACAGGCACGTGACCAGCCCGACGCCAGGATCAGAGAGCGGGGCAGCGACGTCGCGGATGTATCCCGCGGGCACGCTGATGTCGCTGTCATTGACGATGAGGATGGGATGGCGCGCTTCGCGGGCCAGATCGATGAGCGATCCGACTTTGCGGTTGGGGGCCACGGTGGTGCAGAGCACCAAACGAATCGGCACGGAAGGAAACTCGCGCGCCAGGCGCTCCACTTCAGCGCGCGCCGGATCGTCCTGGCGCCGGATCCCGAATAGAATTTCGAACTCGGGATATTTCTGCTCGGCGTGCGTGCGAATCGCCTCGTAGAAACCCGCGTCGCGTCCGTGGAGGGGTTTGAGGATGGAAACCGGGCGGGGAACGGGACTCGGGACTGGGGATCGGGGATTGCGGTGCAGAATCGCAAAGAGGGCCGTCAGCTGATACAAGCCTGCCACGGCCGCGAGCACGATCAAAACAACGCTGAGCGTTGTCACATCGCGAGCAGCGCGACGCCGCAAGCCACCGAGAGCGCGCCGGCCCAGCGCAGCGCCGTCACCTTTTCCCGCAGCACCAGCCGCGCCAGAACGGTTTCGAGCGCGACGCTCGCAGCCGTGGCCGGGACGCCGAAACTCAGGTCCGCCACCGAAAGCAGCTTCATGAACGCGAAAAAGGAGATCGCCATGAAGACCACCGCCAGCACCAGCGGACCGCGCCGTGCGAGCCGCCGCAGCACCGCGCCCAGACGGCCGAGGCGCAAATCTTCCACCTTCACGCCGTTCCGCTTCATCTCGAAACTTTGCAGCAAGTCGGCCAGGACCGTGGAGCCGACAATGATCCCCACCATCAGCCACTTCATTCGAGGGCCTCCCGCTTGCTGCTCTTACCCGTAGTGGTGTTGGCCGTCGTCAGCCCTACGCACACAATCCCGATGACGATGAAGACAACGCCCAGCCAGCGCTGCCAGGTCACCTGCTCGCCGAAGAAGACCTTGCCCAGCACCGCGCTCAGCACGTAGCCAATCGAGGTCACCGGAAGCACGTAACTCAGGTCCGCCCAGCCGAGCAGCGTCATGCGCGACAGCAGCCACAGAATCAGCAGCGATGTTCCGAGCAGAACCCAGGGCGTGAAGATCAGCCGGATGTACGTCCATGGCGCCAGACCCAGTTCGGCCGACTGGTGCTTCATGCCCCAGGACATGGCGAAGTTGCCCAGCACATTGGTCGCGACCACGAAAACCGTTAGAAGCTTCGTCTTGAGATCGACACGGCCTTTGGCCGATTGGCTCGTAGCGATTAGCTCTTGCGTTACGGCTTCGCCGCTCGCCATGTCAGGACGCGCTGCCTTGGAGGGCCGCTTGCTTCTGTTCTTTGATGTACTTTTTGCGCGATTTGCTGACGAATAGATACTCGCGGGCTTCTTTGTACAAGCGCGGCACGTCGTTGTTGCGAATCGCGTTCGACACCACGCGCCAGACTGCTTTCGGCCGGAAATAATATTCCGAGTAGAAGCGGTCCACCCACTCGATCAACTCGGCGCGGTCGAAGCCGGGATATACGGCGTTGGGAAGCTGATGGCCGGTGGAATCGGTCATGCCTTCGATGGTCACTAGCCCGTTGTTCTTCGCGTGCTCGTAAAATTCGGTGCCCGGGAACGCGTGGCCGAGAGAAACCTGGATGGTTTCCACGTCCAGCTTCTTGGCGAACTCGATAGTCTTGCGCAAAGTCTCGCGCGTTTCGCCCGGCAGTCCCACGATGAAATCGCCGTGAATGGTCAATCCCAGCTTGTGGCAGTTCTCGGTGAAGCGCTGCGCCATATCGATGGTGGCGCCTTTCTTGATGTTGCGCAGGATCTGCTCGTCGCCCGACTCGTAGCCCACGATGAGCAGGCGGCAGCCGGCGTCTTTCATGGCTTTGAGCGTCTCATAATCGGTGGTGACGCGCGAGGTGCAGCTCCAGGTGAAGTTGAGCGGCCCCAGTTTCTTCGACAGCTCGATAGCACGCGCTTTGCGGTAATTGAACGTGTCGTCGTCGAAGAAGATTTCTTTGAGTCCTGGAAAGCTTTCGAGCGTGAACTTGCACTCGGCGGCTACGTCGTCGGAAGACCGCAACCGCCAGCGGTGACCCGAGTGCGTCTGCGGCCACAAACAAAATGTGCACATGGCCGGGCAGCCGCGAGTGGTGTAGAAGGCGATGTAGGGATTCAGCAGGAACGGGACATTGTAGCGGCGGAAATCCAGGTCGCGCTTATAGACCTTGGTGACCCAGGGCAGCTCGTCCAGATTCTCGATCACGCCACCCTCGGGATTGTGCACCATCTCGCCGTTTTTCCAGTAACTGACGCCGGGAAGTTCGTCGAGCGGGGCGCCCTTGGCGTACTGCGCGATCTGGAAATCGAACTCGCGGCGCACCACGAAATCGATGGCCTTGGAGGCGCGCAAGGACTTCTCTGGCTCGATGGTTACCGGCGGCCCGACGAACGCCACCTTCAACTTCGGGTTCGAGTCCTTCATCATCTCGGCGATGCGGACGTCAACATCAAAGCCCGGGCTGGAGGTGAACAGCACCAGCAGTTCGAAATCCTTTGACATCGCCGCTGTCTGCTCGATGCTGACTTTGTGGGGTGGGGCGTCGACGAGCTTGCTGTCCTCGATCATCCCGGCGGGATAAGCCAGCCAGACCGGATACCAGTAGGACTCGATCTCGCGCGATGCCGGCCAGCGCGAACCGGCCCCAGCATCGAAGCCCTCAAACGAGGGTGGATTTAAAAATAGCGTTCTCATGAGCCCCTTCCGTCTGTCTCCCCCCTAGATTCCGAGTGCGGTCTTCGTACAGCTTAGCGGTATTTTCCGCTAACAGCAAGAAACAACAACCCCTTGGGTGATTATTGGCTCTCAACTGCCAGTTTATCAGGTTGAACGTTGACTATTGCTGGTCGCCCGAACCGGCGTCGGCGACGGCTTCGGAGTTGTCGCCGCTCGCGGCGCCCGTGTCCGCTTGAGCGCCATCCTTAGAGAACGTCAGATAGTTGATGTTCAACTCCACGTTGCCGAAGAAACGCGTCTCGACCCGGCTTTCGGTGCGCTGCGGCATGGAAACGCCGTTTTCGAGCTCGTAATCGCGCACGAACTCCACTTTCTTCAACATAAAGGAGGGCGACTTGACCAACCGTCCGGACTCGCGCACCGGCATATAGGTTTCGGCGTCCAGCCATAGCTCGCCTTTGAAAAGGCCGGTCTTCTTCTCGCGAGGATTCACGTGCAGGATATAGACGTCGCGGCCGTTCCAGCGCTCCGTACCCTTATATTTGAACTTGTAGTTCTGGGGCGTCAGCGCGACATCGGACGAACCTTTGGCGGCGGCTTCCACCTCGGCTTTCAGATAATTGGCGATCACCTCGGTTTTCACCACATTGTCGCCGCTGAATCCCAGAGCCTTGTAAGTGATCTTGCCCAGCTTCGAAATGCTGCGCAACGCATGCAACTTACCTTGCTTCTTGTATTTGGGAACTGCAGCATCGATATCCACTTCCTCGGTGCCGCCGCGGAGGGCGCTCTGTTGCGTCTCGGTAGCCTGCAAATAGCGGCTGACCATCTGCTCTTCCGGGACCGGTGAAGCCTTGGGCTCCGAAAACGCGGGAAGGGAAACAATGCCGGCAGTGAGAACCGCCGTGAGAAATGGCTTCAAAGTACTCCTCTGAACTCCCAAAGTGGTACACCTAGCATTACTACGGCCTGTGTGTCTAATGTACCAATTACGAATCCTTAACACAACATCCACGTTGGTTTAGATTCCCTTCGACCACTTTTCGGTGCTGCTATAAAGGTAAACCAGTGTTAGGTTTGTCAGAACTGGATCGGCTGCTGCAGCGTGAAGGTCAGCCGCGTTTCGGACGGAATTTTGACCTGCTGGCCCTTGGTCA
>JASHQT010000432.1 GCA_030039005.1 Bryobacteraceae bacterium | reverse complement strand
ACCCGGTGCGCGCCACAACGTTGCAACCGGCGCCGGTTACTAGAAAAAGGTTGTCGCCGAGCGGTGTGCTGGAGATTTTGGCCGGAAATTGCGCGCGGGCTAGCGAGGCCGCTCCCACCCCTGCTCCGGCAGTCGCCAGGGTAGTCTTCAGAAATGTCCTACGAGTGGAGGACCCCATAGATACGCATATAAAGTATACTCCCGCAAGCTATTGGTTACACGGGGTCTAATGTTCTTTTTCGGGCGCTGCCGGCTCGGCTTGGTTACGGGGAGGCGGCGGTGGCGCGGGTTTGGGCAGCTCAGCCGTGCCGTCGAGGGCGAACGCGAACATAACAGGCGGGTTATCGACCTTTTCGTCGTTCGGACCCACAACCGTCGCGGCGCGGCCCAGCCCGCCCTGGAACGCCACGTATTGTTTGCCGTCCACTTCAAAGGTGATGGGAGGCGCCATGCCCGTGCGGCCGGTCTTGATCTCGTAGAGGATTTCGCCCTTGTCGGCCGTGACCGCGCGGAAGCGCCCATCGTTGATCACCTGGAACACCAGATTGCCCGTTGTCGCGACGGTTCCGCCGCCGATGCCGCCGCCACCGTCAATCCGCCACATTAGTTTTTGATTCACCGGGTCCCAAGCCTGGAGCGCTCCGCGCATCCCTTCTGCCGTGGGCGGCCCGATGGCCGGGCTGTCGATCACTTTCGGATCGACGGAGCCGCGGCTGTAGCCGCTGGTGTTGGGTTTGAGTTCGCTCGCCGTCGCGTACGTGTACGGCTGAAGAAAAACGGGGATGTAGACCCATCCGGTGAGCGGACTATACGACATGGGCGACCAGTTGTGCGCGCCGCCGCCGGTGGGGAACAGCGAGATGGGGTCCTTGTCGTAATAGGCGGCCGGATTCACAATCGGCCGGCCCTTGGCGTCCAGGCCCAGCGCCCAAGTGGTCTTCACGAAAGGAGCGCCGGAGAGGAATTCGCCGGTGATGCGATCGAGCACCCAGAAGAATCCGTTCTTGGAGGCCTGCGTGATCACCTTGCGCTGTTTCCCGTTGATGTTCAGGTCGAGGAGCATCAGTTGCTGGACGCTGTCGTAATCCCAGTTGTCGTTGGGCGTGGTCTGGAAATACCACTTGAGCTGGCCCGTGGTGAGGTCGACGGCCAGTATCGAGCAGGTATACAAGTTGTCGAGGTTCTGCGCGCCGCGGAATTTTTGGTGCCAGGGTTCGGCGTTGCCCGTGCCCACGTACACCAGGTTCGCGTCGGGGTCATAGGCGAAGCCGTCCCACACCGCGCCGCCTCCACCTTTGGTCCAGAAGTCGCCGCCCCAGGTTTTGAGCGCGGCCTTCATCGCTTCGTTTTCCGGCGGCAGTTCGGGATTTCCGGGAACCGTGTAGAACTTCCACGCGAAGTGCCCGGTCTTGGCGTCGAATGCGGCGAAGAAGCCGCGCGTCCACTTGTCGCCGCCTGAAGCTCCGATGATCACCTTGTCGCCCGCGATGCGCGGCGCCATGGTGAGCGTGTACCAATCCTGCGGATAAGCCACGCGCGCTTCCCAGATCGGCTTACCGGTGAGCGCGTCGAGCGAGATCAGGCGGCCGTCGATGGCGGGCGCGATGATGGTGCCGTGGTAGAGCGCCAAGCCGCGGTTGACGGTGCCGCAGCAGATCTTCGGATGGACTGCGGTTTGGTTGACCTCGGGGTCCCAGCGCCACAGCTCTTTGCCGGTTCTGGCGTCGAGCGCGTAGACGACGCTCCAGGTAGTGATGCCGTAAAGTGTGTTGTTCCAGACCAACGGCGTGCCTTCCTGGTTGCCGCCGCCGGCGCCGACCGCGTAGGTCCAGGCAAGGCCCAGGCGTTTCGCGTTCGTATCGTTGATCTGCTTCAACGTGCTGAAGCGGGTCTCGCTTTGGTTGCGCCCATAGGTGAGCCAGGAGCCGGGCAACGCGTCGTTCGCCACGCTCCCCGCGTTGCGCAGGATTTTATTGTCCACATTCACGGGTTTGGGCGCCGGTTGCGCCCAGGCAGGCCAGCAGGAGGTCATGATTCCCAATGCGATCCCGATGTGTGTCCGCCGAAAAATGAGCATCGAATGTCCTTCGCAGCCGATTCCGACCAAAATACCACAGGCCAACCTCCCTGAATTTCAGCGCTATTTCGATACAATCCGCGCCAGCGTCCTTTTGGTTGCCGCTCCTGGCCTCTGAGACTACGGCCGGGCGTGAGTAGAGCCGGTTGGGTGTAGAATGACTCGGTACGAAAGTCACAACCAAAGAAGGGAGCCATCATGACCTTTCGACGAACCAGGATTTGGATGCGGATCGCGATCGGAGCCGCGCTAGCTGTCAGCTCGCTGGCGATTGCCGATGCGCAGGGTTTTGAAAGGAAGGTGCCCGAACCCTACACCCCGGCGGCGGACGCCAAAGACCTGAAGTCCGTGCTGTTCAAGTGGGAGTG
The DNA here is from genome assembly GCA_030039005.1 of Bryobacteraceae bacterium. Next base: position 1,200 of record JASHQT010000432.1, on the reverse strand, counting down.
GGCCATGGGCATGCTGCGAGGGCATGATGAACGCGACATGGTGGCGACCCTGGAGTATCAGGGCAAAGGCACCGTACAGGTCGACGGGCAACCGTGCACGCTGACCCGCTATCGCGCGAGCACGAACTACCAGACCTACAGCCAGCGGATCAATTACGCTTGCACGAAAGCGAATGGACAGGAGTACTCGAACATCGAAGTGGTCAGCGGGTTCTACGCCTGGAACGAAGATATCCCCGGCGCGCAAATCGGCCCAACCAAGGGCAACACCACGCCGATGCCGGCGACCGACCAGGAGCGGCTGATTCGGATCTGGGCCAGTCCGCAGGGCGCGCCCAAGGCCGCCATCGCCGGGACCACGGAGACCTGGTGGCTGGGCGAGAATCCCGGCACTCTCTTCGCGGACGGTCCGGCGAAAGTGCGCGAAACGTCGGTGTCGTGGGAGAACGGCAAGCCAGTGGTGACCTTCCCGATTCCGGGCGTTGCGGGCGCGATGGCGACCGCCACGATCGATCCGGTGAAATTCACGGCCGAGCGTGTGGTGGTGAAGCAGGGCTCAACGACTACCGAGTTCAGCTACAGCGGCTATCAGGACTGGAACAACCCACTGAACAAAATCGGAGGGCTCTACGCCGGAAACATCGTGGAGCGCCGGAATGGCGCGGTGGTCCGCGACCTGACGACTACAGTAACCGAGACCGGCGATGTCTACGTGGTGGCGCCTGTTCCGGCCAGTGTCCAGGCGGCGATTCATCCGGCCGAGCAGCTTCCCAAAGGCGTGATGGCCAAGACGGAACCTCCCGTGGATAAATCCAAGCCTACGCCGCGGTTGGGCGGGCATCCTGATTTTACGGGCAATTGGGCGTATAACGACTGGATTGGAAATTACATGACCGGCGGCGGACGCCGGCACAGCCCCTGGCAGGACGCGGACAGTAATCGGACCACGAATCAAACAGAAGATTTTGAGCTTTATTCGCCGTCACGCTTCGGCAATCTGGGGCGCCCCATCTACAAGCCGGAATTCTGGGACAAGGTCCAACAGCTCGACATGTGGACGAACAAGTATGATCCGGTGATGACCTGCCAGCCGCTGGGAATCCCGCGCGAAGGACCGCCGCGCCGCATTTACCAGACCGACAAAGACATTACGTTCATCTATTACGGCGGTGATGCGGGAGGCGGTTACGGCGAATATCG
>JASHQT010000431.1 GCA_030039005.1 Bryobacteraceae bacterium | reverse complement strand
CTGGTGGTGAACGATCAGCTTCTCGATCAGCTCGGCCCGGCGCTGATCTCGCAGAACTCCATCTTCGTCTATGGCCCCACCGGAAACGGCAAAACCAGCCTGGCGGAGCGCATGCTGCGCGTCTATCAGGACGCCGTGCTGATGCCCTACGCCGTCGAAGTGGACAACCAGGTCATCAGCTTGTATGACCCGGTGGTGCACCAGAAACTCGGCATGGAAGATTCGGAAGTGGATCCGCGCTGGGTGCTCTGCCGCCGGCCCTGCATCGTGGTGGGCGGCGAGCTGATCCCCAGCATGCTCGAGCTGCGCCTGGACGAGGCCTCCGGCATCTACGCCGCGCCCCTGCAAATGAAGGCCAATAACGGCATCTTCATCATCGACGACTTTGGCCGCCAATTGATGTCGCCGCGCGATTTGCTCAACCGCTGGATCGTGCCGCTCGATCGCCGCGTGGATTACCTAATGCTGCGCTACGGCGTCAAATTCCAGATCCCGTTCGAGCTCATGGTGGTGTTCTCCACCAACCTGGAGCCGAGCGACCTGGCCGACGAAGCCTTCCTCCGCCGCATCCACAACAAGATTTTCATCGATGCGGTGGACGAAAAATCGTTCGACCAGATTTTCCACCGCGTAGTCACCAAGTTCAACATTCCCTGCGAGCCCGACAGCGCCGAGTACCTGCGCAAGCTCTGCCTGCGCGAGGGCCGCACCGAGCTGCGCGCCTGCTATCCGGCCGATATCTGCACCATTCTGAACTCCATCGGCAAGTACGAAGGCCGTCCGCCGTTCATGAGCAAGTCCGAGCTCGAGCGCGCCACCGCGTTGTATTTCGCCAAGAGCTAACCCGTGGGCCCCCTGTGGCGCACGCACTCTGTGGCGCACGCACTCTTGCGTACGCATCCGCCCCGGCGATAATGAAATCGTCCGCATGCGCGTCCTCCTCGTCTCCACCTACGAACTCGGCCACCAGCCCTTCGGCCTCGCTTCCCCGGCGGCCTGGATCGCCGAGCGCGGCCACGAAGTCGCCTGCTTCGACTTGAGCGTCGAATGCCTCGACGACGATACCGTGCGCCAAGCCGAAGTGGTCGCCGTCTACCTCCCCATGCACACCGCCACGCGCCTGGCATCCAAGGCGATCGAAAAAATCCGCGCGCTCAATCCCACCGCGCACATTTGCTGCTACGGGCTCTATGCTCCGCTGAACGAAACCTACCTGCGCAGCCTCGGCGTCGGCTCCGTCCTCGGCGGCGAGTTCGAACCCGGACTCGTCTCCCTCCTCGACCGGCTCGCTCCCGGCTCCGATCAACAATCGCCGCTCATCTCGCCGCTCATTTCATTGGACCGCTTGCAATTCCGCACACCTCTGCGCTCGGCGCTGCCGCCGCTCGAACAATACGCCCGGCTGCGCATTGGCGCGGCCTCCAAACGCGTCGGCTACACCGAGGCGAGCCGCGGTTGCAAGCATCTATGCCGGCATTGCCCCGTGGTGCCCGTCTATAACGGGGCGTTTCGCATCGTACAGCCGGAAATCGTGCTCGCCGATATCCGCCAGCAGGTTGCCTCCGGCGCCGAACACATCACCTTCGGCGATCCCGATTTCTTCAATGGCCCCACCCACGCCCTGCGCATCGTCGACGCCCTGCACCGCGAATGGCCAGCGCTGACTTACGACGCCACCATCAAAATCGAACACCTGCTTAAGCATCGCGAACTGTTGCCCCGCTTGCGCGAAACCGGCTGCCTGTTCGTCACTAGCGCCGTCGAATCGGTCGACGATGCCGTGCTCGTCAAACTCGACAAAGGCCACACCCGCGTCGGCTTCATTGCCGTCGCGCACGAATTCCAGTCCGCCCGCCTCACGCTTTCGCCCACCTTCATCCCCTTCACGCCCTGGACGACGCGCGCGTCTTACCGCGAACTCCTCGAAACCCTCCTCGATTTGGACCTGGTGGACCACGTCGCGCCCGTACAGTTGGCCCTGCGGTTGCTGATCCCGCGCGGTTCGCGCCTGTTCGAGTTGGATGACGTCCAGGCCGTCGTGCGCGAGTTCGACGAGCCCGCGCTGCTCTATCGCTGGCAGCATCCCGATCCCGAGATCGATGCGCTGGCTTCCGATGCCCTCCGCATCGCCGCGTCGCACGGCTCCCGGCGCGAGATTTTCAGCTACCTGTGGAACCTGGTGAGCGATCGCCCGCTGCCCGCCGGCTTCGACACCCAGGAGCGCGCGCCCGTTCCCCAACTGGACGAGCCCTGGTATTGCTGCGCCGAGCCCACCGAAGAGCAAGTAGCGCGCGTTTAGCCCCTGCACGAGATTCTGCAGAACCTCGCGTCAGGCGCCCGCGTGCTCGATCTCGGCTCCGGCCAAGGGAGTTTCGATGCCAGCTTCGACGCGGACGCTGGCCCGTTCCTCGCCATCCGCGCCGATCTCAACCGTCCTTCCGGCCCGGCCGCGAACTTCACCCGGACCCCTTCGTCCAAACCAGCGCCGTGCATCTTCCCTTTGCCGATCGCACCTTCGACGCCGTCATCTCCAACCGCAGCCTGGAGCATTTCGAAGATTTGGCCGGCGCGCTCGGCGAAATCGGCCGCGTGCTGAAGCCCTCGGGCGCGGTCCACATCGTCGTGCCCGATGCATCCACCTTCTGCCACCGCGGCTACCGCTGGCTCGCCCGCGGTGGCGGCGCGAATCGAGCGCGCCACTGGACTCCCGCCTGTCGCGACGCGCACGCTCCTCACATCGCTTTCGTATCTGAACCGCAACAACCGCCGCGGCGATAAGGCGTTCCTTCCTTATAGTAGAAGACGGTGCACGAAATATTGGAGAATTTCGGCCCCGGCCTCCGCGTCCTCGACCTGGGCTCGGGCCCAGGTAGCTTCGACGTCGATCTCGATGCCAGCTTCGATGCCAACTCCGTTCCGTTCATCGCCATCCGAGCCGATCTCGACTTTCCTTCCACGCCCGCCTCTAACTTTGCCCAGGCAGACGCCGCGCGCCTTCCCTTCGCTGATCGCACGTTCGACGCGGTCATCTCTAACCATAGCCTGGAACATTTCCACGATTTCGCCGGCTCGCTCGCCGAAATCGGCCGCGTCCTCAAGCCCACCGGCGCCCTGTATATCGCGGTGCCCGATGCATCCACCTTCTGCGACCGTTTTTACCGCTGGCTCACCCGCGGCGGCGGCCACGTCAACGCCTTCACTTCCGCCGAAGAACTCGCCGCAACGGTGGAGCGCGCCACAGGCCTCCCCCTCGTGAACAGCCGCATTCTTTTGGCTTCGCTGTCCTATTTGCACCCCGCGAACCTGGGCGCCACCAGTCCTCGCCGCGTGCTCTTGGCCGGGCGCGGCGGACCGGTCCTTCTGCATCTTTACACCTACTTCGCCCGCCTCTCCGACCGCGTTTTCGGCACCCGCTTCAGCGTCTACGGATGGGCGCTCTATTTCGGCTGTTTCCCCGTCCCCATCGAAACCGAGGTTTGGTCGAACGTCTGCATCCGCTGCGGCTCAGGCACGCAATCCCACTGGTTGCGCTATCGCAATCTCGTGCACAAGCGCCTTTTCTGGCGCGTCTACCACTGCCCTGCCTGCGGAACATCCAACCTGTTCTTCGATGATCGCCATTACCAGCGCTAAAATAAGCTCATGGCGTTCGTTGACCCACTCACAATTGACGATTTTGAGAAGCTCCCGGACGCGCTCGCGCTGAATCATGAGCTGGTGGACGGAAAGTTGGTCGATGTGTCGGGAAACACACCCATCCATAATCTCCTCCGCGATTACTTGATCTCGCTGCTGCGCGAGTATGTCAAGAAAAATGGACTCGGCCAAGTCATTTCGGAGCAGGAATATGATTTTGGAGGCAATGCCCATGGTCCGGACGTATCGTTCTTTGGGCCCGCAAAAATGCCCTTCCTTGAGGAACGCCGCCGCGTCCAGCGCTTCATCCCCGACCTCGCCATCGAAATCGTCTCGCCGAACGACACCTTCGCGCACCTCACCCAAAAAGCCGCCCGCTACCGCAAGCACGGCACCCGGGAAGTCTGGATTCTGGATATCGATTTCCGCCGCGCCTTCCTGTTCTCCGAACGAGGCGA
>JASHQT010000430.1 GCA_030039005.1 Bryobacteraceae bacterium | reverse complement strand
GCCGCGATCTCCGCGTGCGGGTGCATGGAAAGCGGAAATTGCTTGTAGATCAGCTTGACGTCCTTCGGGTACGCCGCCATGATCGCGTCCACTTTGGGCGCGGCGGCCGAGCAGAAGGGGCATTCGAAATCGGAAAACTCCACCAGCGTAATCCGCGCGTCTTCCGGACCCTTCACGGGCGCCCCGGCCACGGGAATTTTCACCGGATCTTCCAGCAGCTTCGGCCGGTGCGCCTTCGGCGAAGCGTCCATCAGCTTGCTGATCTCCACCAGGCTCTTTCCGTCTTTCACTCCCTGGATCGCGATCTTGGCCAGAGCCCGGCTGTAGGAGCAGTTCGGATCCTTCAGGATGCAATCGGCCGCCTTCATGCCGCACTGGCACGTGCAATCCTGCTCGCGCAGCAGTTTGAGCACGGCTTTCCTCTGCACCGCGGTCAATTCGGAGAGATCGACATTGCCGAGCGCCTCGGGAGCGTTCGAGGCATCGGACGACGTCGCGGGCGCGGGGGTCTGGGCTCTTAGGTTGACCAAGCCGACGGCCAGGAATGAACAGAGGACAGCTATGCGGAATCGCATCCCTATATTATGACTCGGATTTCGCGCCTCTTTACCAGAGTTCGGCGTGCAGGAAACTCTTCAGGTCTTCCTCGTTCACTTCCGGCTCGCCGGGCGCGACGTTGCTGAGCTTCCCGGCTTTCATCCAATGTTCGAGCTGATCCACCAGGCTAAACAGATGATCGAACGAATCCACCACGAACAGCAGCGGCTGGTAGTGATGGATCTCGAATCCCTGGTTGATGGCCCACTCGAGCTGGATCGGATAGCGCTGCACTTCGGGCGCTTCGATGGCGTGCGCGATCTCACCGTAGGAACTCAACAATCCGCTGCCGTAAACCTTCAACTCATCGTAATCATCCGAGTCACGCATGAGGCCGAACTCGATGGTGAACCAGAAGAACCGGGCCATCGCCTTGATCACGCTGGTGAGGTAGTGGGTCCGCGTGTCGGGGCCGCGAATCCCGGCCGCAATCTCAGCGGCGGTGTGCGCGCATTCGCCGAAGCGAACCAGGGTCTCGGCAAAATGCTTGTCGGTGTGCATGGGGACGTGGCCGGCGATGTCGTGAAAGATATCGGGCTCAGGCAAATAATCCAACTTGTCGGAACGGCGGATCGTAATCGTGGTAGGAAACTCGCGATTGCGCAAACAATCGAAGAACACAAACGCGGGGACATAACCGCTGACGGCCTTGGCGTGGAATCCGGTGAGCGGCTTTAGGAAGCGGTTGACGTCCGCGAGGCGCGGGATGCTTTCAGGATCCAGGCAGAGCGAGTGGATCCCTTCCAGAAAATGCCGGTTGGCGTAGCCCTCCCAGCGCGGCTGCAATCGGGCATAGAGTTTGCGCCAGGCCGCCTGATTTTCTTCGGAGTACAACTCGTAAGGCTGCTCGATGTAAAGCTGGCCCTCGCGTTGGGCATGCTCAATGAACGGCGAATCGTTAGTCGTTAAACCAGGAACAACAGCCGAAGTCTTCATACTCGCCTTCCGTCCTTATCATCGCTCCAAAAAGCACCACACGCAAGTGGTGTCAGATCAAGACCTGCGGCCTGGCGAGTCATATACTGGAACTGGAGAGCCCAATGTATCCGCTCAATAAAGGCAGAACCACCCATCAGGCTCACGTCGGCCTGCCCGAAGGAACTTTCGAAGAGGAACACGGCCGCAAGGGATTCTACGGCAAGTCCGCGCACCTGTATCATGCCCATCCGCCCACCGGCTGGATTCGATTCGAAGGCAAGCTGCGCCCGCACTGCTTCGATTTGAATCGCATGAAGCCTTCCGACATGACGGACCCGGAAGGCCAGCCCGCCGCTTTTCTGGGCAACGCCGACATCCGGCTTTCCATGTCGCGCCGCTCGGAGCCCATGCCGTTTTACTTCCGCAATGCCGATGGCGACGAGCTGTACTTCGTCCATCGCGGGCGTGGCAAAATCGAAACCGACTTCGGACCGCTCGATTTTGAGCCGGGCGATTACATCAACATCCCGCGGGCGGTGACGTATCGCATCGTGCCCAAGACGCGCGACAATTTCTTCCTGATCATCCAATCCAAGCACGAGTTCGAGCAGCCCGAAAAGGGCCTGTTGGGCCAGCACGCGCTCTACGACCCGGCAGCGATTATCACGCCGGAGCCTGCGCCGCTGCTCGACGACCGCAGCGAATGGGAAATCCGCATCAAAGTGGACGACGAGATTTCGAAAGTAGTGTATCCGTTCAATCCCATCGACGTGGTCGGTTGGAAGGGCGATCTTACGGTCTGGAAGATCAACATGCGAGACATCCGGCCGGTGATGAGCCATCGCGCACACCTGCCTCCCAGTGCCCACACCACGTTCGTCACCGAAGGCGCGGTGGTGTGCAGCTTTTTGCCGCGCCCGCTCGAAGAAGATGAAGACGCCCTCCGCGTGCCGTTCTTCCATCGCAACACCGACTACGACGAGTTCATCTTCTATCACGACGGCGACTTCTTCAGCAAGGACAACATCCAGGCCGGCATGGCGACGCTGCATCCGCGCGGCATCCATCACGGCCCGCATCCCAAAGCTCTCGCGAATCAGAAGAAGAAAACGCACACCGACGAATACGCCGTGATGCTGGACGGCCTGAATCCCATCCACGTGCTGCCCGCGGGCGAGGATGTAGAATGGAAAGACTATTGGGCCAGTTGGATGGAATCGAAACCCGTGGAGACCCGCTGATTGATCGTTGACCCCGCGACCACGGATTACCAAAGCGTGTACAAGGTTCTGATCGGATCGGTGGTTCCGCGTCCGATCGCCTTTGTCTCGACCGTCAGCCCCGAAGGCACGTTCAACATCGCACCGTTCAGTTTTTTCACCATCGCGAGCGCGAATCCGCCCATTCTAGTCTTCAACCCCGCATTGCGCGGCAATCCTGACGCGCCTGGCGAGCGTCGCGCCGAGCATCGAAAAGACACGCTGCGCAATATCAGCACGGCGCGCGAGTTCGTGGTGAACATCGTCTCCGAAGAATTCGCGCAGCAGATGAACCTTTGTTCCGGCAATTATCCGCCCGAGGTAGACGAATTCCAGGTCTCGGGGCTCACTCCCGTTCCGAGCGATCTGGTGAAAGCGCCGCGCGTGGCGGAATCCCACGTGAATATGGAGTGCCGGCTGCTCTATACGCTTTCGATGAGTGGTCTGGCAAGCGGCGGGAATCTGGTGTTCGGTGAAGTGATCCGCTTCCACGTCGACGATGCGCTGTTCGACAATTATCGCATTGATGCCGACAAGCTGCGCGCCATCGGGCGCATGGGTGGCCCGAGCTACACGCGCACCCTGGACCGGTTCGATATGATCCGCCCGGCCTGATTAACTCGCAAACAGCCGGTCAAAAATCTCGCGCGTGTGGTTCTGGATTTTCGCCAGCTCGGCGTTGAGCGGCTGCCCGTTGCGATGTTCGGGAGTCCAGCGATGCACCAGCTCCGTCAGTACCCGCAGTTGCGATTCCGAATGCGGTAGGCTGGCTTCGGCGTGCCCGGAGTAGACGCGCAGCGCGTGATCCACGGCGCGATAGAACGTAGCCGCGTCCAGCAGGAACTCGGCGTCGGCGCGCTCCAGGTGGCCGGTGGCTTCAATGATGTTGATGCGCTCGGGCGTGTTCAGCACCTTGTAGAACAGGCCGCCGGCTTTCAGGCGCAAATAGAGGAGCGAGAAATCGATGTCGTAGAATCCGCCGCGTCCGGCTTTGAGCGGGTAATCGTGACCTTGCTGCTTCTCCAGACGCATGCGCATTTGCCGCAGATCTTTCTTCGAGCGTCCGCTCTGGCCGTACCGCCGCCAGTCCACCTTCTGCAGCTCGTTGAGAAACGCCGTGGCGTGTTCGGTGTCGCCCGCTACCGCGCGCGCTTTCATGTACGCGATGCCTTCCCAGGCCTCGGCGTGCTTATCGAAATACTCTTTGTAAGCCGCCTCCGATTGCACCAGCGCGCCTGCACTGCCGTTGGGGCGAAGGCGGGTGTCGACGGTGAACATTACGCCGGCGCCGGTGTACGCGGTGATTAAGTCCACGATCCGCTCGGCCACGCGCGTCCAAAACACGTGCTCCTCGTAATCGGCGTCGGGCAACGCGAACACCAGGTCGGCATCGGAAGCCAGATCGAACTCGCGCATGCCCAGCCGGCCGAGCGCGATCACCAGAAGTTGCTGGCCCGGTTGGTAGCCCGGCGTCGCGGGCGGATGCGCCCCGGCCACATGTTCCAGCGCCATCCGGTAGCAGGCCGCAATCGCGTTGTCGGCCAGGTTGGATGTTTGCTGGAGGGTTTCGAATACCGGCACGCGCTGGCACATGCTCGCGGCCTGGATGCGGAACATCTCGCGGCGGAAGTAGCGGCGCAGGTCGGAAATATCCTCGAAATGGCCGGGATGCGAATGTTCGGGTGAAATGGGAAGCTGGCAAAATTCTTCGATCAGCTCCGGAACGCGAACCAGCTCTTCGGCGAAGTACGGGCTGTGCTCGAAAATGTCCAGGGTGAAGCGCGCCACCTGAGGGTCGGAATCGAGCAGCGTGAGCAGGCGCGACTCCGGCATCAATTTTTCAAGAAAATGTTCGAAGGCCCCCGATCCCCGGCGCAACGGCACGCTTGAAACCACGCGAGCCAGGGCCGGCGCGCGCTCATCCAGGAACCGGATCAGGTTGCTCGAGGCCGGCTCGATGACTTCCGGCGCTTCGATCTGTGGCGCGGCCGCCGGCGGCAAGCTATAGTAGATGGGCCGCTGCGCGTGAATCACACGCTCATAGATCTCCCGCACTGCTTCCAGGTGCGCGTTCAGATCCTGGAGCAGTTTTTCGCCCGTGGGAATGCTGCCGAGCTGAGTGGCGGGCATCTTCCGCGCCAACAGATCCAGCTCGCGCGGCGCGGTGGGAAGCGTATGCGTTTGCCGGTCCTCGGCGAATTGCAGCCGGTGCTCCAGATTCCGTAAGAACCGGTAAGCCGAAACCAGGCGCCCGAACTCGGCCGCCGAGAGCAGGTCTTTCTGGCTGAGACGCGAAAGAGCCAGCATCGTGCCGCCGTGGCGCAGCCAGGGAACGCGCCCGCCGTGCAGCCGCTGCAAGCACTGCACCAGAAACTCGATGTCGCGGATACCGCCCGGTGCTAGTTTGACGTCGAACGTGTCTTTGGCCAGCTTGCGTTTGGCTAGCTTTTCGCTGATGCGCTCGCGCGTGGCCGACACCTCTTCCACTGCCGAAAAATCGAGGGTAGTGGAATAAATTAACGGTTCGGCCGCGTCCAGCAGCTCACGGCCGGCCTCGGAATCACCCGCCGCCACGCGCGCCTTGATCAACATCTGCAATTCCCAATCGCGCGCGCGGGTTCGATAGTAACTCCTGGCGCCATCGAGCGAAATGCAAACTTCGCCCAGCCGCCCATCGGGGCGCAGCCGCAAGTCCACGCGATAACACAAGCCTTCGGCCGTGTAAGTGGAGAGCAGGTCGGTGTACTGGTTCGCTACTTTTTTGTAAAATTCCTTGCTTGAGATCGGATGTTCGCCATCGGTCTCGCCGTTGGCCGCATAGACAAACATCAGATCGATGTCGGAGCTGTAGTTGAGCTCGCGCCCACCCAACTTGCCGAGCGCGATCACCGACATCCCGCATTCCTGGCGCTCGCCGTTCTCGTCGACGTAACGCGGAGTGCCGTGCCGCGCCACCAGGTCCGCGCGAATCCGTTTGTAGGCCGTGTGCAAAATCGCATCGGCGAGGTTCGAAAGCTCTTCCGCGGTCTCCGACAGGCTCCCCAATCCCAACACGTCTCGGAGCAGGATACGCAAAATCTGCTGCCGCCGGAACAACGCCAATGACAACGCCAGCGGTTTGTCCTCCGGCTGCTGTTTCAGGAATTTCCCGAGGCGTTTTTTGTACTCCGCCGCGCTCAGCACCCGGTTCATGCCTCTGAGTTCGGCGAGCCACTGCGGGTTCTGCAACAGCTCCTCGGAAAGGAACCGGCTGAAGGAGGCGGCGGCGATGAAATACTTCATCTGCGCCGGTTCGTCCAGCAGCCGTGCGAACGCGTCAGGCCGTTTTTGTCTCAGACTCACCAGATAATGCACGGCTGCATCCGCGTCAGGCGCCGATGCGAACAGCATTCGCAACTGATTGGATTGTTCGTCTGTAAGACCCAGGGAAAGAAGGGCTGCCTCTTCGCGCGCGAGAGCGGACGCGCGCCGGGGCATGGTTTCGAGCAGGCTCGGCATGCATTTAGACGACTTGGTCTACAAGACTGATTATATCCTTCGGCGCACTAGATTGCCTGTTCTATAGAGTGCCAGCGACCCTCCAAAGTTGCGCGTAAGCTGGGCTTTGGCCAGTTCTAGTAGTACTTCTCGTCAGGCGTGCTGTTCCCTAACCAGCTTATCCACGCCCCGCAACGAAGGGAACAGCCAATTCCACGCCAGCACGATCGCGACGGTTCCCACACCGCCCAGGACCACCGCCGGCGCGGCTCCGAACCACTGCGCCGTAATCCCGGATTCGAACTGGCCCACTTCGTTCGACGCTCCGATGAACAGCATATTCACCGCGCTTACGCGCCCGCGCATTTCGTCGGGCGTGGTGAGTTGGACCAGAGTGGAGCGCACGATCACGCTGACCATGTCGAACGCGCCCGTGAGCACCAGCGCCACCAGCGACAGCGCGACGTTGTGCGAAATCCCAAAGACGATGGTGAACACTCCGAACCCAGCAACGCAGTACAGCATGCCAATGCCGGCGCGGCGGCGCAGCGGATGATGCGCCAACAGGATCGCCACCGCGACCGCACCCACGCCTGGCGCGGCCCGCAGGATGCCGAGCCCGTTCGGCCCAATATGCAGGATTTCGCTGGCGTAAACCGGGAGCAGCGCCACCGCGCCTCCCAGCAGCACCGCGAAAAGGTCCAGCGACATGCAGCCGAGAATCAGCTTCTGGCGCCAGATGTAGCGCAGCCCGTCTAGGATGACGCCCGCGTCGCTACCCACTGAAACGCGCGGCGCGACCTGCAGCCGGATGGCCGATACCAGCAGTAAGCCCGCCGAGTACCCGACAGCCGCCGATACGTAGACCGGCGCGGGAGTTCCGGCAAAACCGTAGATCAGGCCTCCGGCTACAGGCCCGAGAATCGTCGCGGTTTGGAAGAACGACGAGCCCCACGTGACGGCATTGGGGAAATGTTCGGCCTTCACCAATTGCGGCAGGAACGCCTGGCCGGCCGGCCCGTTAAATGCTCGCACCGTACCGTTCGCAAGCAGGACCGTGTATATGGGCCACACTGATGCGAGACCGTGCAAGGTGAAAATGAGCAGACCGGCGGCGCAGAATGCAAAAGCCGCGTAACAGATTCGGATGATCGCTTGCCTCGCGTGCCGGTCCGCGGTGTGCCCTGCCACCAGGAACAGCAACACACCGGGTGCGAATTGCGCCAGGCCAACTAGCCCGAGATCCAGCGGCCGGTGCGTCAAGCCGTAAATCTGCCAACCGACAGCCACTGAAATCATCTCCGAGGAAATCACAGAGAGAAACCGCGCGGTCATGTACAACCGGAAATTGGGGTAGCGGAAGGCAACGCGCGCGGCCGAGCCGGTACTGGTCTTCAATTCCTCCAACTGACAGGTTGACACAGTTAGAACCCGCTGGGTTGGTCATGCACTTGCTTTCATCAATCTCAGGAGGTGCTATGTCGGCGAAATCCTGTAGAAATTTCCTGGTGGGAGCCGTCACTTTAGTCGTGTTTGCGGGCGCGGCCATGGCGGCCCATCATCATGAGCTGAACGGAACCTGGCAACTGATACCGGCGCGCAGCGAATTGAACGGGCAGCCCGCGATCGAGTCCGGCACGGTGATGATCAACGACCGCGAAGGCAATGTTACTGTGGATCGCAATTTCAGCGTTGAGGACGCCAACCGGACGGTGACGAGCCACGTGGCAACCGATGCGCGCCACAACTCAACCATTAAAGAGCCGGGATTCCGCAGCAAAGCAAAATGGCACGGCGACATGCTGGAGGTGGTCACCACACACGAAGGCATTACTACGACGGAACAATATAGTTTGCTGTCCGACGGCACGATGATGCTGCACGTCGACCGCAGCGGCCGCCCCTCGGAAACTCTATACTTCCAACGACAGTAACTTGCGTCCGCAACGTGCCAGTGCAGCCAATCGCGGCGAGCGCATGCGAGCCCCCCAGCGAGACGCCGCTTTGCGGCGTTAGATGTCGTAGTAGAGCGCGAACTCGTACGGATGCGGTCTTAACCGGATCGCGTCCGCTTCGTTCTTGCGCTTGTAGCTGATGAACGTTTCAATGAGCTCCTCGGTGAACACATCACCCTTCAGCAGGAACGAGTGATCGTCCTCCAGACAACCCAGCGCTTCCTCGAGCGAAGCCGGCATGGACGGCACCTTCTTCATCTCCTCCGGCGATAGGTCATAGATGTCTTTGTCGAGCGGTTCGCCCGGATCGGCTCTGGTAAGAATCCCATCCATCCCCGCCATCAGCATTGCGGCAAACGCCATGTACGGATTCGCCGACGGATCGGGCGGCCGGAACTCCAGACGCTTGGCCTTGGGACTCGCTGAGTACATCGGAATGCGCACGGCGGCCGAACGATTTCGCCGCGAGTACGCGAGATTCACTGGCGCTTCATAGCCCGGTACCAGGCGCTTGTAGCTGTTGGTCGTGGGCGCGATGATCGCCGAGAGAGCGCGCGCGTGCTTCAACAGCCCCGCGATATAATGCAGCGCTAGCTGGCTCAAGCCCGCGTACCCATCGCCCGAGAACTGCGGCTTGCCCTCCTTCCACAGGCTCTGGTGCGTGTGCATGCCGCTGCCGTTATCGCCGAACAACGGCTTGGGCATGAACGTCACGGATTTACCGTACTGATACGCGACGTTTCGAATCACGTATTTGTACAGCATCATGTTGTCCGCCGATTTCACCATCGTGTCGAAGCGCTGATCGATCTCGCACTGCCCGCCGGTAGCGACTTCGTGATGATGGCACTCGATGTTGATCCCGCAGCGGATCATCGTCTCCACCATCTCGGCGCGCAGGTCCTGATAATGATCGGTGGGAGGAACCGGGAAATAGCCTTCCTTGTAGCGCGGACGGTAGCCCAGATTCTCGCGCTCGCGCCCGGAATTCCAGCGGCCCTCCTCGGCGTCGATGAAATAGTAGCCGGAGTGCTGATCCTGATCGAATCGCACGTTGTCGAAAATGAAAAATTCCGCTTCCGCGCCGAAATACGCCGTGTCGGCGATACCGCTGTTCTTCAGATAGGCCTCGGCTTTGCGGGCGATCCAGCGCGGATCGCGCTCGTAGTGCTGCCGCGTGATCGGATCGATCACGTCGCACGTCATCACCAGTGTCCGAATCTCGCCGAACGGGTCGATAAACGCTGTGCTCGCGTCCGGAATGAGCAACATGTCGCTCTCGTTGATGGCCGCCCAACCGCGGATGCTCGAACCATCGATGCCGAACCCCTCTTCAAACGAGTCTTGGGTGAGTTGGCTGATGGGATAGGAGACGTGCTGCTGCAATCCCGGCAGATCCGTGAAGCGCAAATCTACTTGGTGAACTTCTTTGCTTTTGGCAAACTCCAAAACTTCCTGCGGATTCATCCATCCTCCTGTCTGGTGTGAACTCCCGCGCTAGGATACCACTGTTTCGCAGCGCTGCGGTTGACAAGCGCCGATTGACAAGGGAACGTCTCGTCGGCAACCATCGTTCGAGGTTCTATGGGCGACTTTGGCGATTTTGGCGACGGCGGCGATTTCGGAGATTTTGGCAACGGCGGCGATGACGGTGGGTTCGACGATCAGGACGATCAGGGCGACGATCAGGCCGATGACGAAGGCGAAGACGACGGCGGCAACGGCAACGGGGATGACGGCAACGGGGATGACGGCCAGGACGATGACGACCAGGACGGCGGCGATGCAGGCGACGGTGATGGGGACGACAATGGCGATGGGGACGGCAATGGCGACGATCAAGGCGATGGCGGCGATGACGACAACCTGGATGACATGTTCGCCTCCGAAGACGACCTCCCGCCAGTTGACGACGATGTCTTTGCCACGGCCGATGATTTCCCTAACGCCGAAGCTGCGGATTTCGAGGATGACACCGGCGGCTGGACGGCCGACGACTATGAGGCTTCGGCGGAGAATCTCTTCGGCGACCATCCCTTCTTCGGCGACACGCTGACTCAGCAGAAGATCGACGAGGGATTTCAGCCGTACGAAGACGCCGCTTTCGGCCGCGGGTTCGATCAGATCGTTCCCGGCGCTTCCGATACCGTGCAATTGTTCGAGCGCGACGGCCGCCTGACCGCGTTCGGCGTGCTGTCGCAAGCCGCGCTGGCGCTATTGATGTCGCGCTATACGGGCATCGACTGGGGCAATGTTGACGTGGCGGTGCAGGAAAAGGGCGAGCGCGTGGAGCCTCAGCCGCTTCCGCCGGCCTTCGCTAACATCGCCGAGCAGGACGCCGTGGACTTGCGCAAGTACGCCACACCGATCGCGGATCAGGGCCAGACCAGCCGTTGCGCGGCGTTCGCCTGGACGCACGCTAACGAGATGTCGCGGAATATTCTGAAGCTCGATCCAAACGGCGCGGCCCGGCTCTCGCCCAACTTCACCATGCTCGAATTCCAGCGCTTCCAGGGCGACGCACGCGATTATCAATACGCGTATTCGGGCGGCGACGGCACCGCGAGCGGTCCCGAGCCGGGTGAACTGCTCGTAGATCATGGAACCTGCAGGCAGGAGCTATGGCCGGATGATCGGCCCACTCCGCTGCAGAACGAGAAGCAGCTCGCCTCTGACGCGGAAAAATATCGTCTGCAGGCCATTCCCTGGCCCATTGGCATTGATGATGTGAGGAAGGTGCTGAGCGCCGGATGCCCGGTGCAGGTTTCCATGAACACCGGCACTGCTTTCTCCGACGTCGGCCGCGACGGCCGTTTCAACGCCGCCGAAACTCCCTCCGGCCGGCATGGACGCCACGCCATGTTGATCGTGGGTTATGTGGGGAATTTCTTTACGCTCAAGAATTCCTGGGGAACCGGCTGGGGCGACCAGGGGTATTGCTACGTTCCGAAGAACGTCCTGGCCGCCTCAGATCCGGAATTCAATGCCGTGCTGCTCAGACGTCCGGGCCAGTAGTTAGTGCACCCAGTCGGCGTGGTGGTCGCGATAATCGCGCAAGCGGGCGATGTCATCGTCCAGCATGTCCCGATCGCGCGGAGCCATCCGGTTGTAGCTCGCTACTCGGCCGAGCTGATCGATCACGCGATCAAGCTCCGTCTCGTCATATACGCGATTCGCGAGCTTGGACTGCAGGTCGTTGAGCTCGTTCATGGTCCTGTCGATGCGGTATTGGTCCCCGCCTTCCGGCCAAGTCACCGACTGAACGTGCTGAAGATCGTCCCGCACGCGATCGAATATGCGCATGTGCCAGTTGTCACCGTGGAAGTACGCGTCGCGGTCCTGATGGTACGCGTCGGAATCGCGATCCTGCGCCACCGCGGTCGCGTTGAATGAAAAAACCAATAACCCCGCACCAGCTAAGCTAAGTAAGAGATTTCTCATCATGACATCCTCCGCCAGTATGACTACTAGGCTCGAAGGATGTTTTCGCTCGCTGACAGTTAGCGAACTGTGAGTGAATATTACTGTTAGAGCCTAGCCGCGCTCGATGCGCATTCCGTAGAAGGTTCGATAAGCGAATAACAGCGCGATCACGAGGAAAATCGCTGCCAGCACGTCGGTGAATCCGGAGCTCTGGCTCCGCGTAAGCGAAACCGCCAACTCCACGGCCAGCAGGCCGAACAGCGTCGTGAACTTGATGATCGGGTTTAACGCCACCGAAGAGGTGTCCTTGAACGGATCGCCAACCGTATCGCCCACCACCGTCGCCGCATGCAAGTCGGTGCCCTTTTGTTTCAGCTCCGTCTCGACGATCTTCTTGGCGTTGTCCCAGGCGCCGCCCGCGTTCGCCATGAAAATGGCCTGATACAGCCCAAACAGCGCGATCGAAATCAGGTAGCCAATGAAGAAATAAGGCTCGACGAAGGCAAAGGCCAGCGTGGCGAAGAAAACGGTAAGGAAGATATTCCACATTCCCTTTTGTGCGTACTTGGTGCAGATCTCCACCACCTTCTTGCTGTCCGTCACCGACGCCTTGGTCACGCCTTCCAGTTTGATGTTGGCCTTGATAAATTCCACCGCGCGATAGGCGCCCGTGCTGACGGCTTGCATGGATGCGCCGGTGAACCAGTAAATGATCGCGCCGCCGGTGATCAATCCCAGCAGGAACGGCGCATGCAAAATGGACAGGTTTGCGAGCAGCGTGGGCTCCAACTTGTTGGTGAGCGCCACGATGATCGAAAAGATCATGGTGGTCGCGCCCACCACGGCGGTGCCGATCAGCACCGGCTTCGCGGTGGCTTTAAACGTGTTGCCTGCGCCGTCGTTCTCTTCCAGGTTCTCTTTGCCCTTTTCAAAATCCGGTTTGAATCCGAAATCTTTCTGGATCTCGGCACCGATGTTCGGAATGGTCTCGATGGTCGACAGCTCGAACACCGATTGCGCATTGTCGGTCACCGGTCCGTAAGAATCCACCGCGATCGTCACCGGCCCCATGCCGAGGAATCCAAAGGCGACCAAACCGAACGCGAATACCGCCGGGGCCACCATTAGCGCTCCAAAACCGAAACCGCTGGTCCAGGCGCCAATCGCCATCAGGGTCAGCATCGCCAAGCCCAGCCACAAGGCGCTGAAGTTGCCCGCCACTAAGCCCGAAAGAATATTCAGCGACGCTCCGCCTTCTTCCGAAGACGTCACCACCTCGCGCACGTGCCGCGAGTTCATGGATGTAAATACCTTCACCAGTTCGGGAATGATGGCGCCTGCCAGCGTGCCGCACGTGATCACCGACGATAGCTTCCACCATAGCGTCGTGTCGCCGCCCAGGTCGGGAATCACCAGGCTCGATACCAGGTACGTCAAGGCGATCGAAATGACCGACGTCAGCCATACCAGCGACGTCAGCGGCGCTTCGAAATCCATCTTGGCGACGTTTCCGTAGCGCGCCTTGGCGATCGCGTTGTTGATGAAGTACGACACGGCCGAGGAGATGATCATCACCACGCGCATGACGAAGATCCACACCAGCAGTTGCACTTGCACCAGCGGACTGTTCACCGCGAGCAGGATAAACGTGATCAGGGCCACGCCGGTCACGCCATAGGTTTCGAACCCGTCCGCGCTCGGGCCCACCGAATCGCCCGCGTTGTCGCCGGTACAATCGGCGATGACGCCCGGATTGCGTGCGTCGTCTTCCTTGATCTTGAAAACGATCTTCATCAGGTCCGCGCCGATGTCGGCGATCTTCGTGAAGATGCCGCCCGCCACGCGCAAGGCCGCCGCACCCAGCGATTCGCCGATCGCGAACCCGATGAAGCACGGCCCGGCATAGTCGCCCGGAATAAACAGCAAAATGATGAGCATCATCACCAACTCGATGCTGATCAGCATCATGCCGATGCTCATCCCCGCCTTCAGAGGAATGGAGTTACAGGGAAACGCCTTGCCGGTGAGGCTCGCGAAGGCGGTGCGCGAGTTGGCGAACGTGTTGACGCGGATGCCGAACCAAGCCACGCCGTAGCTGCCCGCGATCCCGATCAGGCTGAAGAGCAGGATAATCGGAAGCGTCACGCCCACCGATTTACCAGGTACCGGCGCCAGCCATCCGAAATAGGCGCTGATAATCACCGCAATGAAGAGCCATAGCAGCACGAGGAACTTGCCTTGGGTGAACAGGTACGTTTTGCAAGTTTCGTAAATGAGCTCGGAGATTTCGAGCATCGATTTGTGCACCGGCAGTTTCCGCAGTTGCGTGTAAATCGTCAGGCCGAACAACAGCCCAAGCCCGCACACCAGCAATCCCCACATCAGCAGCGTGCGGCCGTTGGTTCCCAGGAACGTGGCTTGCGCCAGATCGGGCAATACCAGGTTTGCCTCGCCCCCCGCTTCCGCCGGTTGCGCGAACGCCGGAGCCGGTAAGCTCATCAAAAACAGGGCCGCTAACACAAGCGGCAGGATCAACGTGGCGCACCGACGAGCAGGCGCGCTGAGTTTCAGCATTCGATCAATTCCTCCACGAATCTTCGGAAGCCTCCCGGGAAGGGAGACGGGCAGACGGGTATTACGAATCGTTAAATACCTTCGATCACCATACCGCATTGAAAGCATTGGCGCAACCGCGCTGGGTCCTCTTACAACGTCGGGAAACGGCGGGTGGACGCGGCTCCCGTGCCTTAGATGACCTCCAGAATCAAACATTTCAGGTACAGCGTTTCGGGCACAGTGAGGAGTACCGGATGATCCTGAGCCTGCATCCGGCGCTCCAGCACTCGCAGCTTCTTTCCTGCGTCGAGCGACGCCTGCGCCACAATTTCGAGCAGCGCCGCCTCACTCAAATGGTGCGAGCAGGAGCACGTCACCAGGACGCCCCCCGCATCCAGTAGTTGCAACGCGCGCCGATTAATCTCGCTGTATCCTCTTGTCGCCGCTTCCAGGCTTTGCCGCGACTTGGCGAAAGCGGGCGGGTCCAGAACCACAAGGTCGAACCGTTTCCTGGCTGAAGCATGCGCGCCTAGGACCTCGAACACATCCGCTTCCCGAAAATTGATGTTGGCGATCGCATTGGCTTGAGCGTTCATCCTCGCGACGCGCAGGGCCGCTTCCGCACTGTCCACCGCTTCCACACTTTCCGAGCGCGCGGCCAAATGCAGAGCGAATCCCCCGGTGGAGGCGAAGCAATCGAGCGCCCGGCCGTGTGCGTAACGGGCTGCAGCCAGGTAGTTCTCGCGCTGATCGAGGAAAATGCCGGTCTTCTGGCCGCGCAGTAGATCAGCATGAAGGGTCAAGCCGTTCATTTTCAGACAGATCGTGTCGGGAATTGCGCCCGCCAGGACGCCGGTTTGAAGCGGCAGCGCTTCGCGCTTGCGAACCGCGACATCGTTGCGCTCAGCGATTCCGCGCGGCGCAAAAAGCTCCTGGATGACGCTCACGATGTCACCCTTGGCGCGATCCATCGCCTGATCCAGGGTTTGCAGAGTGAAATATTCGCCGTAGCGGTCGATCACCAGCCCCGGCAATTGATCCGCTTCGCCGTGCACCAGCCGGTAAGCCTCCGAATCGGCCACCACGCGTTTCCGATGCGCTTCGGCGGCGGCGATACGTCGCAGGTAAAATGCCCGGTCAATGGTTTCCACGCGCTCCGAGAGCAGCCGCAGTGCGATTTGCGAGGATGCGCTATAGTGCGCGGTACCTAGCGCCGTGCCCTTCGGCCCAAGGACGGTAACCGTGTCGCCCGCTTGTGCCTCGCCGCGGTCCAGGACGTCGCTGGAGAAAATCCAGGGATGCCCCGAAGCGATGCGGTTGGCGGCTTTGCGGTTGACACGAACGCTATGCAAGCTTTCAGTCTAGTAGGAGCCGCGCGGGCCTACACGCCCCGGTCTTACGCGCGGCGCATGGCCTGCAATCGCGCGATGCGATCTTCAGTGGAGGGGTGCGTCGAGAACAGGCGCATCAGCGCCTGGCCGGAAAAGGGTTTAATGATGAACAGATGCGCGGTGGAGGGGTTGACGTCCTGCATCGGAATCCGCTTGGACCAGTTTTCGAGCTTGCCCAGGGCCGAGATCAGCTCGTCCGGATTGTGAGTCACGTGCGCGGAGGTCTCATCGGCGGCGTATTCGCGCGTGCGCGAAATCGCCATCTGGATCAGCAAAGCGGCAATGGGCGCGAGAATCAACATCGCCAGAGCTCCCCACGGACTCCCGCGATCTTCTTCGTCGCGGCTGCCGCCGAACCAAAACGCCATGCGCGCGAGAAACGTAATGGCCATCCCAATCGTCGCCGCGATCGAACTGGTGAGGATATCGCGGTTCTTCACGTGGCCTAGCTCGTGCGCCACCACGCCTTCCAACTCTTGATCGTTCATCAACTGCAGCACGCCTTGCGTGAACGCCACCGAGGCATGCTCAGGATTGCGGCCCGTGGCGAAAGCGTTGGGTGAGGGGTCTGCAATCAGCCACAGCTTCGGCATCGGCAGGCCCATGCGCTGCGCGAGGCCATGCACGATAGGAGAAACGCGCGCGTACACCTGCGGATTTTCCTGCGGCGTCACCGGCTGGGCCGAATACATCGCTAGCGCCATCTTGTCGGAATAGAAATAACTGAAGAAGTTCATCGCCACGGCGATAACCAGCGCCCACTCCAATCCGCGCCGCCCGCCAATGGCCTCTCCTCCCACCAACAGCAGACCGCTCAAAGCCCCGAGCAGAAGAACTGTCTTCAAACCGTTCATACAATACCAGGATCACCAAAAAACGGAGGGGCGGCAACGACCGCCCCGATCCCTTGGCCATTCGCGGCCAGCTTAGTTGTTACTGATTTGCACTTTGATGGCGCGCGGCTTGGCGATTTCCTTCTTGGGCAACGTGACCGTCAGCACGCCCGCTTCATAGCCGGCTTTGACATGCTCCGGATCGACGGTCTCGGGCACGGTGAAGTAACGGACGAACGAGCCGTAGCTCCGCTCCATCCTGTGAAAGCCCTTGTTCTTCTCTTCTTTTTCGAACTTGCGCTCACCCTTGATGGTCAGGGTCCCGTTTTCTAGCTGGATATCGATGTCCTTCAACTCCACGCCCGGAATGTCGGCTTTAAGCACTAACTCATTCTCGGTCTCCAGGATATCGACGGCTGGGGCCCAAGGGCGGGTCTTCACGGCATCATCGCTGAAAAGGCGGTTGATGCTGTCCTGGAAGACCCTCAGACCGGAGGGGAAATCCTCCAGATCGGCAAAAGGCGAATATTTAACAATCGGCATATTGAATTTACCTCCGTTTTTCTAACTCCATTACAAGTATAAAATCTTAGCGTATTGCTGTCAATATATGTGACCACAAAAAAATTTTGCTTCCTCCGTAACTACGACCGAAAAGGTCCAGTATACTGGAGCAGAGGTCCCGTGCTGCTCCAACTCAAGGTCCTTGACGTGCTTAAGCCGACAGGCAGATACTGATGATGCTGCAAATGAGTGTCAAAAATGGCGCCGGGCCTGCGCCAAATCGCGCCAGTGGCCACTCCGCGCCGCGTACGCTTGCGCAGTTGGCCGAAGGAGAGCCAGGCATTCTGGACCGCCTGGATCTGCCCGAAGACATCGCGCGCCGCTTGATGGAGCTCGGCTTTTTGCCCGGCCACACGGTTGTTCCAGCCCGCAGCGCGCCCACTGGCGATCCGCGCGTTTATCGCGTCGATGGCTCGGAAGTGGCGCTGCGCCGCGAAACCGCCTCGCACCTCATTTTGCGCCCGCCGCAGCCCCCGCGTGAGGTTCCTGTTCAATGAGCGGAGCGAAGGTTCAACTATGAGCGGAGCGAAGGTTCAACTATGAGCGACTGCCATGCTTGCGCCGGTTGCGCCGTCGCCGAACCCCCGCCCTCACTCGCCAAAGGGGCGCGGCCGCACGTCGTGGCCATCATTGGACCGCCCAACTCAGGCAAGTCGACTTTGTTCAATCGCCTGACTGGCCTGCGCCAAAAAGTTGCCAATTTCCCCGGCGTGACGGTGGAGCAGCGTGTGGGCAAGGCGCGGATGCAAAACCATGATCGCGACGGGATGCTGCGCGACGTGATGTTAGTTGACCTGCCCGGCGTCTACAGCCTGAACCCGCGCTCGGAAGATGAACAGGTCACGCGCGACGTGCTGGCCGGCACCATGCCCGGCATCCCGAAGCCGGACGCACTGCTGCTGATCCTGGACTGCACCAACCTCGGCCGCCACCTGGTGCTCGCCGCGCCCATTCTCAGCCTGAAGCTGCCGACGCTGGTGATTCTCAACATGGCGGACGATCTGAAGAGCCGCGGCGGCGACGTCAATACCGCGGAACTGGCAAGCGAACTTGGCTCGCCGGTGGCTTTGATCAGCGCTTCCAAAGGCGAGGGAGTGGAAAAAGTCTTTCAATTCATGGAAGGGACCTCGGCGGGAACAGCTGCGCCCGGGCCGCCGCGCCTGGAGCTGCCAGTGTTACAGGATATTCCGCAGTGCCGGCGTTGGGCGCACGACGTCGGCTCCGGCGCCGCTTATCGCGCTCCCGCGCCGCCCATCTGGACGCGACGTCTGGATGCCGTGTTCCTGCACCCCGTGGGGGGCGTTTTGATTTTCCTAGTAATCGTCGCCGGAGTGTTCCAAACGATTTTCGCCGGAGCCAAACCGCTGATGGACGGCCTTCAGGATCTGATCCAAACCTCAGGCCACTGGATCGGGCACGTGCTGCCGCCCTCCATCTTCCGCTCGCTATTGGTGGACGGCGTCTGGAGCGGGGTGGGCGCGGTGATCGTGTTCCTGCCGCAGATCCTGCTGCTGTTCCTGTTTATCGGAATCCTCGAAGACTCGGGGTACCTCGCGCGCGCCGCACTCATTGCGGACCGCACTATGGCCAAGTTCGGCCTGCAGGGCAAATCCTTCATCCCGCTGATTTCGGCCTACGCCTGCGCCGTGCCCGCCATCATGGCCACGCGCACCATCGAAAACAAGCGCGACCGGCTGGCCACCATCCTGATCGCTCCATTTATGACCTGCTCGGCTCGGCTTCCGGTTTACACGCTGATCATCGCGGCCTTCATTGCCGATCGTCCGCTCGTGGGCCATTTCTTCGGCATGCAGGCAGGGGCGCTGCTGGGGCTTTATGTTCTCGGGTTCGTGGCGGCCATCGCGACCGCGCGGCTGCTCAAATCGTCGGTATTGAAGAGCGAGCGCGTGCCGTTCGTTCTCGAAATGCCGCCCTATCGCTGGCCCACGCTGCGGTCGCTCAGCTTGCGGCTGGTCGACCGCTCCAAAGTCTTCCTGCGCCGCGCCGGCACCGTGATTCTCCTGGTAATCGTTGTGCTCTGGGTGCTTGAAAATCTGCCGGTGAAACACGGCCAGCCGCCTCCCATTGAGGAAAGCTTCGCCGGGATGATCGGCCACGCCGTGGAACCGGCCATCCATCCGCTCGGCTTCAACTGGAAGATCGGGATCGGGCTGATCAGCTCGCTGGCCGCGCGCGAGGTCATCGTCGGCACGCTGGGCACGATCTATGGCAAGGAAGGCACCGAGGAATCGGTCGGGTTGCGGCAAGCCCTGCGCAGCGATTTAAGCCCCGGCGGCGCGATCGCGTTGCTGGTGTTTTTCGCTTTCGCCATGCAATGCATGTCGACGCTCGCGGTAGTCCGCCGCGAAACCGGCGGTTGGAAATGGCCCGCCATGCAGTTCGCCTACATGACGTTCCTGGCCTACCTGTGTGCCTTGATCACCAACGAGATCGTGCGCTCCGGAATCCTGGCGTAGCGTCTCCGCATCTCATCGTCTGTTAGCATAAAACTTTGCTCATAGAACAATGCACAACGTGATCATTGTCGGCTCCGGCTGCGCGGGAAACACCGCGGCCATTTATACGGCGCGCGCTAACCTGAAGCCCCTTGTCGTCGCTGGACACGAGCCAGGCGGCCAGCTCTCCCTCACCACGCTGGTGGAGAATTTCCCAGGATTTCCCGAAGGCATCGACGGCCCGGTCCTGGTGGAGAACATCAAGAAGCAGGCCGAGCATTTCGGCGCCGAATACCTGCACGGAACGTTGATCGAGGCCGATCTTTCCAAGCGCCCGTTTCGGCTGAAAGTGGATCACGAGTGGCTGGAAACCCGCACCCTGATCATCGCCTCGGGCGCCTCGGCGCGCTGGCTCAATCTGCCCAATGAACAGAAGCTGATCGGCCACGGCGTCTCGAGCTGCGCCACCTGCGATGGATTCTTTTATCGCGGCAAGAAAATCATGGTGGTGGGCGGCGGCGACTCGGCCATGGAAGAAGCCAATTTCCTCACCCGCTTTGGCGAAGAAGTGGCGCTGGTACACCGCCGCGACAACTTCCGCGCCTCCAAGATCATGCTCGAACGGGCTAAAGGCAATCCCAAGATCAAGATGTTGACCAACACCGTGGTGGAAGACGTCTATGACGCCAACCAGCACCTGGTGACGGGCGTGAAGCTGCGGAATTTAGTGACCGACGAAGTGTGGGAGCGCGATGTGGACGGCTTTTTTGTAGCGATTGGCCACATTCCCAACACAGCGCCGTTCGCGGGGCAAATCGATCTCGATCCCGACGGCTACATCGTCTCGCACGGCGGGGCGCGTACCAGCGTTAAGGGTGCTTTTCATGCGGGCGACGTCCAGGACCGGACGTACCGCCAGGCCATCACGGCCGCGGGCGCGGGCTGCATGGCGGCTATTGAAGTGGAGCGTTACCTCGAAGCCGAAGGGCACTAATCCGTTTACTCTCTTAAGAACGCCTCTGCAGTAAGCACAATCAGCACCAACCCGATCACCACCGCGGCACCGCCCAGCCAGCGCGAAGTTCTCACCGCCCAGGCCGGCGGAGCCTCCGTGCGCCTTCCGGCCAGTTGGCCGAGACCCGCGGCGCGGGCGTACTCTTCCGGATGCCGCTCGCGGAACTCTTCTTCGCTTTGGCTGCCAGTGAAAATCGTAATGTCCATCGGGAAATTGTTCGGCCGCAGGTGTTCGTTGAAGAAGTGCACCACGAAGATGTAACCCACCGCGAGCAGCGCCTCCTCGCCGTGGATCAAGATGGCGACGTTCAGCCAGGAGCCGGGCACGATGTGCGCGAAGGCGCGCGAGAACCACATGGCGTAGCCGGAGATCCCGATGATCGCCATGCCCCAGAAGACGCCCCAGTAGTCGAGCTTCTGCCAATATGTGAAGCGATCGAACTTAGGCTTAGGGCCGAGAAAGAAAAACCAGCGCAATTGGCCCAACAAATCCTTGAGGTCCTTGAGATTGGGCACCATCGAGTTGGTTCCCCACAGCAGCGACCATTGCTTCTTCACCGCGATCCGGTACCCCACGTCGGCGACATGGATCAGGAAATCGATAGTCAGGATTACGGCGCAGAACTTATGGAAAAACAGAATGGCCGAAAACCCTCCCACCGCGTTGGCGAACACCACGCTCCAGGCCGCGCTGCTGAAGCGCAGCGGCAGCCCGGTGGCGGCCAAACCGAGAAAAGTGACCACCAAAACGGCGTGCAACAGCCGCTGTCCGGGCGTGAAGCGCGTGTAGTAGCGCTCCCCGGCTCCGATGTTCGTTGCGGCAGTGGTGCTCATGAATTCCTCCCGGAACCGCCGGTTCCTTCCGCTTTCGATCGAATGAACCACAGCACGGAATGGATGGCGAAAAATCCCAACAGGCTGGCCAGCAGCAGGTTCATGAAGATCCAGGATGCGTGCAGCATCGGAAACTTACGCCCGTCGTGCGAATCGGCATGCGGGGCATAGCTCACGAAACTTAAAGTGGCGCCAGTATGGCACTGCCCGCAGGTCTGGACCAGGTTGGCTTGCGCCACGCTCGATTTGGGATCGGACGGGGGCAGGATGTCGTGCGCGCGGTGGCAATCCCAACAATGCGCCGTGTCGATGTAGCCCAAGGCCGAAACCTGCGCATGCAAGCTGTCGTGATACGTCCCATACTTTTCCCGATGGCAATTGCCGCACGTCGCACTGGTCTTCATCTGGAACGACGCTTCGCGGACATTGCCGATCTGGTGCGCGGTGTGGCAATCAGTGCACACCGGAGCTTGTGCATTGCCGGCTTGCAGAGCCTTGCCGTGAACGCCGGAGAAATATTGGTCATCGATGCCTTCATGACACGATCCGCACGTAGCGGGAATGTTCGCGCGGTAGGTGCGGCTCTTGGGATTGCCGGGGGCAAGAATATCGTGCGCGCCGTGGCAGCTCGAGCAGGTGGCGGCCACCAGCAGCCCGTCCTTGGTGAGCGCGAAGCCGTGGATGGAGTCCATGTACTGGGAATAGACTTCGGGCAACCCGTGCTGCTGGGCGAATTTCTTGTCGCCGTGGCATGCCCCGCACGTCCGCGGCAGATTCGCGGGATAGACCGTGGACTTGGGGTCTTTCACCGGCACGATGGCGTGCGCATCGCCATGGCAGGTTTGGCAGGCTTGCTGGCCGGGAATGTTGGCGTGAACGCTGGAAGCCAGAGCCTGCGCCGCTTGGGCGTGGCATCCGGAGCAGTTTACCTTGGCCACTGTCTCGGGATGCGGAAAGGCTTTGATGTCGGTATGGCAGCCGGTGCAGCCGAGCGCCGAGTGGACGCTCGTATGAAACGGCGAGCCCTTCTCGTCGTGACAAGTCAAACAAAGGGTATCCGGCGCTTGCGCGAAAACTCCGCCAGCGGCCAGGAGCAACGTGGCGGCCAGCGTCTCCAGTCTCATGATGACCCTCCTAGTGGCCCGGAGCGGCCGCGGACCCGGTTGCGTTTTGGGCCGGAGCAATGCCGAAGTCGGCCAGGATCGCCGGGTTCTTCTCGTCCACAGCCTTCAGCTCGTGACAGGTATCGCAGTCATTCGGAATCGTCTTCCCACCCGCGCTGGTGTGGTTCCCGTCATGGCAACGGAAACATCCGGGCGAATCCATGTGGCCGAGATCATTCAAATACGTACCCCAGGTGACTTTCATGTCCGGAAAAACATTGCGAGAGTATATCGCCTGGACTGCGGCGATCGCGTAGTACACTTTGTCGCGGCCGTGCGCGTATAGGTCCGGATATTTGCCGCGATAGAAATCATCGAGCGCGTCGCGGATCTTACGCCGCGCCGTGTCCTGGTCCGGATAATTCTGCTTCAGCACCGCCAGTGCCTGCTTCTTGATGAACGGCAACGCGGGGCTGATGTTGCCCGAACTCATGGCGTCGTCCAGCGCCCGGTCCGGCAGTTGAAAGGTGTGCGTGGGCCGGTTATGGCAGTCCACGCAATCCATGGTGCGATGCTCGCCGCGCGTCAGCTCATCCGGCGAGACCTTTGAAGTAGTGTCGTTGAACACTGTCTGCTTCCCGTTCGCTTCGGTGTAGATCACCTGCGCGATGGTCTGCCGCTGGGTGTCGGTAGCGACATAGGTAATACTAGTGTTGGCGGCCAGGTGAGCGCCATGGATCCCCACCGTCCCGTTCCACGCCCGGCCACCCACTTTCATGAGCAGCACCGTGGTGGTGGCGGAGTTCTGCTCGTCCGAGGCGTACGCCGTGTGCACCATTACCTTATCGCCCGTGAAGCGCTGGGGCCAGTGACATTGTTCGCAGGTTTCTCGCGCCGGCCGCAGATTCTCCACTGGACTGGGGATCGGCCGAGGATAGGTATTGAACAGGGTATAGAAAACCTGGCTGGTGCCGGAGAGCTTGCTGCGCACGAACCATGAAGCGCCGGCCCCGATGTGGCACGCTGCGCAATCCACGCGGGCGTGTGAGGAGTTTTCGTGGCTGACGTATTCCGGCATCATCACGCGGTGGCAGGTTAGCCCGCAGAACGACGTCGAATCCATATAAGTGACTGCGCCATAGGCAAGCTGGCTCGCGATCACCAGGTTCAGGAATGTCGTCACGGCAATAAACAGCACCAAACGGCGGAAGTCATGATTTTGCCAGTTGATCTCTGGAAAGCTAGGCGGCGCGAGTCCCCGCACGCGATCGTTACGCCGGCGGTACCAGATTCCGGCTGGAATCAAAATCAGCCCTAGAATGAACGTGGCGGGCAGGAGTAGGAAGATCAGGATTCCGATGTATGGGTGCGTAATCTCACCGCGCAAAGAAAAAGGCAACAAAAAAAGCCAAAAAACGGTCGCGGTGGTGACGACGATGATGCCCACCAGGCTGATCCAATTGTTCGACAAATAGATCAACGGGGCCAAACGGTTGCGGGAAGACGGCGGCGTGTCGCCTGAAGTTGCCATAGCCTCGAGTTCGGGTTGGGGCACGTTCGCTGCCATCTGGCTACAACAGGAAACAGGCGAGCAAGCGCAAGCTCACCCACGGTGGTAGCGGGCAAACGCCACGGTCAGTGGGTGAAATTGCGCACTTGTGGGGCAGACTACATGTGGCGGACTATATGTGGCGTTCAGGGCGCATCGCGAATGTGTAGGAGCCGCCGGGAGCGTCCGCCGCGGTCGCACTGTTGAGCGTGATCGCCATGACCACCACGTTACGATTACTGGGAAGCGTCAAGGACCGAACGGTCTTACTGGACGATAGATTCAGCGTATAGCTGTACAACATGACGGTTCGCGTGTCGCGCGTTCCATTGCTCAGATCGCGGTAGGGCATGGAGACGGCATTCGATTCGCCATTGTAATTTTGCGGCGTACACCAGTCGCTTAGACTTTGGGTGAACGAGCTGGTGGAACCGTCGGTATAGGTCACGACAAATTTCTGCGAAACTTGATTGCCATTCACTCCGGCGGCCAGCAACAAGAGACTCGAGTACTTGCCAGAGGGCAGTGCGATGGTCCCGCCGCTGACCGCACCCGGCGCGTTGGCTGGACCGAAATTGTAAGCTACTCCGCCAGCCGTCTGAACCGTTCCAAGCAGGCTGGCCGAATAGGCGCGCCCGCCGCCATCCAGGCCGCTGGAGCTCAGAAACTGCGCGCCATCGGTCACCGCACCCATCACATTGTAAGCGGACGCCAGGCTGACGCTCCCACCGGTTCCGCTTGCAGCAGTGATCTTCAGGGCCAGCGTGACGGCTTGGCTCAAGGTGCCGGCTTTTGCAGTAATCGTTACCGTGGACGATCCCACTGCCGCCACCGCCACCGCCGCAAGGGTCAAAGTGCCGACGGTCGCCGAACTCGCAGTAAAGGATGGCGTCACCCCAATCGGCAGCCCGGAAACGCCCAGCAAAACCGGGCTATTGAATCCGTTCTGCGGCGTTAGGGTCAGCGTTGTGGTCCCGGAAGCGCCTTGCGCGAGGCTCAGGGACGTGGGGGAAAGCGACAACGTGAAAGAAGGCGGCTTGGCAATGCTGAGCGCAATCGACGTGCTGGCGCTCAACGTACCGGATGTCCCCGTAATGGTCGCCGTGGCATTGCCCGCGGCGGCCGAAGTGCTTGCGGTAAATGTCACCGTGCTGGAGCCCGTTGCCGTCGCCGGGCTGAAACTCGCCGTGACTCCCGAAGGAAGGCCGGACGCGGCCAGTTTCACCGACCCGTTGAATCCGTTCTGCGGACTGATCGCGATGGAACTCGATCCGCTCGTCCCCGCTGTCAGACTCAGCGCCGCCGGGGTCGCCGAAAGAGTGAAGCTGGGCGCAGCCACCACCGTGATCGCAATCGTAGCTGTGCTGGTGAGCGCGCCCGAGATGCCGGTGACCGTGAGCGTCGCACTGCCCGGCGACGCATTCGCCGACGCCTTGACGGTGAGCGTGCTGCTTCGGGTACTCGATGCCAGACTGAACGTCGCCGTCACACCCGTTGGCAAGCCGGCGATCGAAAAGCTCACAGCCGCCGTGAAGCCGTTCTGCGGTGTCACCGTAATTGTGCTCGCGCCGCTCGCGCCTTCCGTTATGTTGAGGCTCGCGGGCGACGCTGCGATGCTGAAGCCAGGCGTGGGCGCGGCGCCGACTGTCAGCGACACATTGGCGGTGCTGCTTAGGTTCCCGGACGTGCCGGTGATCGTAACCGTGGCAGCGCCGATAGCCGCCGAGTTCGACGCCGTGAGCGTGAGGGTGCTGGTCGAATTGGAGCCCACCGTACTGAAACTCGCGGTAACCCCGCTCGGAAGGCCCGAAGCTGAGAGCGTCACCTTCCCCTGGAACCCATTCTGCGGAGTGATCACGATGCTGCTCGTCGCTAAGCTTCCGCGCGCGAGATTGAGACTCGCCGGAGCCGCCGAGAGAGTGAACGAAGGAGTTGCCGCGATGGTGAGCGATATCCGCGCCGTGTTGGTAAGGCTTCCAGACGTACCCGTGACCGTCAGAGTTGAAGTGGACGCCGCCGCGGAGCTGCTTGCCACCACCGTCAGAACACTGGAGGTGGTCGCGCTCGCCGGACTGAACGACGCGGTCACTCCCGCGGGTAATCCCGAAACGCTCAGATTCACGGCGCCGCTAAAACCCTGCTGCGGGCTGATGATGAGGGTGCTGGTCGCGCTCGCGCCCGGCGCGACGCTGAGCGTCGAGGCGGACGCCGACAGGCTGAAGCCCGGTGAGTTGGACGTGGAGGTCAGGCTGTTAATGAGCGCCTGGCCGGCGGGTGTGCCCCATCCGGTGGCCAGATCGTAACCCGGCAGAGCAGGGAAGCCGTTAGAGCCCGTAACGATGTCGTGCAAATCGCCGCCGTAGTTGGCGCCCGCTCCGATGGAGTAGAGCGTGGGATTCAGGAATCCGGCTACGGGCTTGTTGTTCGCCGCCGCCTGCTGATTGGCGAGCGCGGTGAAGCCGGCCCACAAAGGCGCGGCGGCGCTGGTGCCGCCCACTTCAATCCATTGCCCATTATTGCAGATCAGGAAAATCTGGACGTCGGCAATGAGCGCGACATCGGGTATGTTGCGCATCGTGCTCGACCCTCCGGCCGCCGCCATGGTAGCCGGCGGTTGGTAGCTGGGGATCGGCCACACGGTGCTGACCCCTCCGCCCGAGTAGGACCAGGCGCTCTCGGATACCCATGTTCCGCCCGGACCGGTCGTGGTCAGGCTGGTGCCGCCCACTACCGTGAGATGGGGATCGTCGGACGGCGGCATGACGCCGCCATGATACGCGCCGTCGTCGCCCGAAGCCTGGAACAGGGATTGGCCCTGGGCGATCATTTGTTCGAAGGCCTGTTCGGTCAGCGCATCGGTGGGACTCCAGCCCCAGGAGGAGCTCAACTGGTGCGCGAGATTATCCGTGGCCATGCGGTTGAGTACGTCATCCGGGTTCGTGCCCTCGTAGACGATGATCTTCGATACCCCCGGCGCCATGTACGACGCCATCATGATGTCCAGAGTCACTTCGACGTTGCCGCTCCCCGGTTGGCCGCTAAAACCGTCCAGGAGCACCGTCTGGACGGGCACGGGAGTCAAGCCCGCCTGCTGGAAATTCGCCGCGACGTCCGCGGCATAAAATCCATCCAGCTCGAACAGGCCGACCGTCTGGCCGGCGCCGTTCAGCGTTACGCCCGGAGCATAGGCGTCTCTGAAGTCGCCGCCGATGAACAGTCCTCCCGGTCCCGAGCCGGTGGTCAGTGGGGTGGCCTCGGTAAGCGGCTTTGACTGAAGATTCATGGGTCGCGGGATGGTGAAGTTATCCAGACCGCTGATATCCAGAAGCGTAACCGCGGCATCCACCGATGGCTCGCGATCCGGCGCAAAGAATGTGCCGCGCGTGGGATGGTCCCAGTAGCGCATCTCGACTTGAAAAGTATTCTCAATCGCCGCCACGGTTCCGGTGACATCCAGGATGGTGCGGTTTGGATGTGTCGCCGTGATGGTGAATCCGTTGGCCTGCACATACGCCTCGAGCGCTTGATAATCCTCCTCGGAGGGTCCGAAGCGCTCGGCAAACTCAGCCGGGGTCAGGTACTGGCGATACTCGGGACTCGCTGGGTCGGTGATTCGCTGGAGCAGATCTTCAAGCTGCTGCTGGTCGCGGAGCGGCAGTCCCATCGCCAACTGAATTTTCATTCCAGCCGGCATGCGGCCCGCGGATCGGGATTCCGCCACCGCCGCCGGTACGTGTCCGGGGAGAACCTGCCGCGCCGCGGGTTGGGCAAGCGGGGCAAAAATAAAAAAGGCCGCCAAGCCGGCGGCCCATCGTAGCGTGTTGGCAACGCGCATGGTTCGAACTTCCTTTTGCTGTGCTTATCGACTTACGGATTTGGCGCGTGGTCGAAACCAAACTTAGAAAGCGCTTTAGCCACACAGAACGCCGGTACGGGTGAGGCGGAGTGTCGCGCAGACCCTGCGTTTCATTGCGCAGTTGGTGTACAATCTTCTAAACCGCAAGCAGCCATGCGCTAGAGGGCTCGCCCGCCGTGGGGGCCCCGGTCGGAATCGCTTGCATCCCGCACGCACGCCTGCGGCGCGCCCGAATTTGAGGGGGATGCGTGTGAACTCGAAGACCATTCTCTTAATCGAAGACAACTTGAGCGATGTCGCGCTTACCAAGCGCGCGCTGGAAAGGGCCCGCATCGCAAACCAATTGCTAGTGGCCGAGGATGGACAGGAAGGACTGGATTATCTATTTGGTACAGGAGCGCATGCCGGCCGCGATATGAGCGAGCAGCCGGCACTCACGCTCCTGGACCTGAAGCTGCCCAAAGTTCCCGGCATCGAGGTGCTGCGCCGGATGCGCGCGCATGAGATCACCCGCAGGCTGCCGGTGGTCATTCTCACATCCTCGAATGAAGAGCAGGATGTCGCCGCCGGTTACGACTTGGGGGTAAACAGCTATATCCGAAAGCCAGTCGACTTCAATCAGTTCGCCCGCGCGGTGGAGCAGCTCGGCTTGTACTGGCTGGTGTTGAATGAGCCACCCCCCGAGGGCGCGAGTAGACCAGGGCTATGACGGAACCGTTGCGTTTGCTGCAAGTGGAGGATTGCGAGAGCGATGCGGCGCTGATCGCACGCATACTGACCAGATCCGGATACGCGGTCGATTGCGAGCGAGTGGAGAGCGCCCAGCAAATGCGAGAGGCCTTGGCACAAAGGTCCTGGGATCTGATCATCGCCGATTACCGGCTGCCCGATTTCGGCGCTCCCCCCGCTCTCTCCGTATTGCACGAAAGCGGCCTGGACATTCCCTTCATTGTGGTTTCCGGAGCCATGGGCGAGGAAGTGGCAGTGGCGATGATGAAGGCCGGAGCACAGGATTATCTGCTGAAGCACGACCTGGCGCGGCTGGCGCCGGCGGTGGATCGGGAATTACGCGACGCCCGGACGCGCCGGGAACGCGAGCAGGCCGAAAAAGCGCTGCGCGAAAGCGAGGAGCGGTTAGCGGCTCAGAGGGCGGCGTTGGAACAACAGGCGGCGCTGCTCACCCAGCGCGAGACCCTGCTGCGGGAGATCCATCATCGCGTCAAGAACAATATGCAGGTGATGTCCAGCCTGCTAGGTTTGCAATCGCGGACGGCGGCACATCCGCGCGTCAGCCAAATACTGGCCGAGAATCAGAACAGAATCCAGTCCATGGCCCTACTTCACGAGATGCTTTATCAATCGGAAGATCTGGCGACAGTGGATTTTTCCAAGTATCTCCGGCGCATGCTGGAGCATTTGTTTCGTTCCTATGGAGTAGACAACCGCCAGATTCGGCTGCACACGGAACTCGATGCGGTGTGCCTGGAACTGGATGACGCCCTTCCCTGCGCGCTGCTGGCCAGCGAGGTGATCTCCAATTCGCTGCAACACGCCTTCCCCGAGTCGCGTAGGGGCGATCTCCGCATTCAGTTGCTCAGTGAAACCGGAAATCGAGTATCGCTCGCGGTCTGGGATAATGGCGTGGGCCTTCCCGGGGACATAGACTGGAGGACCTCGCGCTCGCTCGGTTTGCGGCTGGTGCGAGTGTTAGCCGAGCAGCTCCGCGCTAGCTTGGAAGTCCGGTCCGAGGACGGCACCCGGGTAGGGCTGGCCTTTCGGGCCAGGCGCAACACCCCCGACGCGGAAGCGAAGGGGCACGCCAATGGCGCGGCCTGACGTAAGCGCTCCAACCGCGGCACGGCCGACGCCCACCGGCCGGGCGCGGTTCAGAATCCGTCAATACGGCTTCGCCGTGCTGGCGGTGCTGCTCACCGCCGCCGCGCAATTGGTAATCCCCCGTCCGCTCCTGACCATTCCTCTTTTGATTGCTCTCCTGGCAATCGTGCTGACTGCCTACTTCGCGGGACGCGGCCCAGCTCTGTTTGCCACGGCCGCGAATCTGCTCGTCAATTGGTACGTTTTTGCCGAGCCGCGGTTTAGTTTCGCCGTGGCACGCCCCGCGGATCGGTGGCGCCTGGCGATCTTCGCTGCCACCGGCATCGGGATCAGTGTTCTCAGTCATCGTCTGCGCGCGATGCACCATTTCCCGCGCATGGTTCTGGCGCTTTCTTCCACGCTGCTCCTGGTGATTGTCGCGGTGCTGGTGTGGTTCGACTTCGACAATGAGCGCGCCGCGCAAGCGTGGGTAGAGCACACCTATCAGGTCTTGAACGCCTCGGACGAGCTGCTCGCGATCGTCGAGCATGCCGAAGAACAGCAACGTGATTATTTGCTGACTGGCGACCAAAACTACGTGCGGGATTATCGCCAGACGCTGTTGGCCACCGGCCCCGCAATGGAGAAACTGCGCGCGCTCACGCGGGATAATTCGGCGCAACAGTCGCGGATCGCGGATGCGCGCCGCCTGGTAGGCGGCAGGCTGGAGTATCTGGGTGAAGGCATCCTCCTGCGCCAGCAGAAAGGCTTAGCGGCTGCCGCCCAGACCGCCTTGGGGTCCGGACCGGGCAGGCGGCAAATGGACGAGTTGCGAGCCGAGCTGGGGGCGATTGAAGCGGAAGAACACCGCTTGCTCACGGAGCGCACCAGGGCCACCGCCGTACAGGCAAGCCGGACTCGCGTCGCGCTGGCGGCAGGCACAGCTTTTCTAGTGGTCCTTTTGGCCGCCGCCGGAGCCACCATCGAGAAGGACGTGAAGAAGCTGGAAGCTTCCGCGCGAACGCTCCGCCTTCAGGCCGACCTGCTGAATAAAGTCCTCGAACCCATCTTTGTTTGGAAGCTCGGCGGCGTAATCGAGTATTGGAATCGGGGGGCTGAAGAATTGTACGGCTTCACTTCCGCTCAGGCCATTGGCCGCGAACCCCACTCTCTCCTTCACACTCGCTCCGTGACCGGAACGCCGGAGATTGAGCAACAACTGGCGCGTGAGCAAAAGTGGCAGGGCGAATTGACTCATTTCGCTAGAGGGCGTGAAATCATCGTGGACAGTTTTATGACATCGGTCATCGAAGCGGATGGCCGGATCACGGTGCTCGAGACCAATCGAGACAAGACAGAGGAAAAACGCGCGCAGGCGGAAATCCGGCATCTCAACGAGGATCTCGAACGGCGCGTCCAGGAGCGCACGGCGCAGTTGGAGGCGTCCAACCAGGAGCTCGAAGCTTTCGCTTATTCGGTTTCGCACGATTTGCGCGCGCCGCTGCGGGGCATCGACGGATGGAGCCTGGCCCTGAGCGAGGATTACGGGAGCCTGTTCGACGCCACGGCGCGCGAATACTTGGATCGCGTGCGCTCGGAAACGCAGCGCATGGGGCGTCTGATCGACGATCTGTTACAGCTCTCGCGCCTGACGCGGATGCCCCTGGAGCGCGAATCCGTCGACTTGAGTTCGCTCGCCCGCGCGATCGCCTCGCGCTTGCGGGCGGCCGAGCCCGGCCGGCGCATGGAATTCCTGGTTCAGGACGGGCTCTCGAGCAGCGGAGACAGCCGTCTTCTGGAGGTGGTTCTGACCAACCTGCTGAGCAACTCCGTGAAGTTTACCGGCCCGCGGGATTTGGCGCGCATCGAGTTCGGCCGCATGAACAGCGTGACGAACGGCGCCACGAACGGCGGCCCGGGTGGCGCCATGGAGGGCGCTGGAAAGGCGGCCTTTTTCGTGCGCGACAACGGAGTCGGTTTCGACATGGCCCATGCAGACATGCTGTTCGGCGCTTTCCAGCGCATGCACCGCCAGTCCGAGTTTCCCGGAAACGGAATTGGCCTGGCCACCACACAGCGTATCGTGCGCCGCCACGGCGGCATAATCTGGGCCGAAGCCGCGCCGAATCGGGGAGCTACGTTTTACTTCACCATTCCGGCCGGACCTTCCCGCTAAAGTGGATTGGCCGTGCTCGCATTCATCGCGGGGCGCTCCGTGGTTGATACCCGCGACCCGGCCATCACTGCTCGATTGCGCGCAATCGCAAACTCCCGCGGCTAGGGCTAATGCCTTATGCAGCATACCTTAGCAATGCCGATGAACGAGCATGGCACAGGCCTCTAACGGCGAGCTCGCGCCCCGACGGCCTGGGCCGTTGCGATCGATCGCTTCGAAATTCTCGCTATTCACGACGGCGCTGGTGCTTTTTGTCACGATCCTGGCGATTGACCTGCGTGAGGACACCATCGATCTCGGCAAGGGCCTGCTGCTGTTCGTCATTGTGGGCCTGGCCGCCGCAGCGATCTCACACTTTACCATCCGGATGCTGACGCGTCCGCTCGCCAAGCTTCAGGCTGGGATCACGCTGGCCTCTAACGGCCGTCTGGAACCCGTCCAGGTAACCAAGACGGGCGACGAAGTGGAGTTCCTCGGCGAAAGTTTCAATGCGATGATCGCGGCCTTGGCCGCGGCGCAAAATGCGCTGTTGGAACAACGGAGCATGCTCGAAAAACGTATCCAGGATCGAACGGATCAGCTCGAAGCGGCCGTGCGCAACGCCCAAGCGGCTAGCCAGGCCAAGAGCGAGTTCCTGGCCAATATCTCCCATGAATTGCGGACGCCCATGAACGGCGTCATCGGAATGCTCGATATGGCGTTGGACCGGGAACTGGGCCCGGAATTGTCCGAGCAGCTTCATACCGCCCAAAACTGCGCCTATGCTTTGCTCTCGCTGCTCAACGAAATTCTAGATTTGTCCAAGATCGAAGCAGGCAAAATGACATTGGAAAAGATCCCTCTGGATGTGCGCGCGCTGGTGGCCGACTGCATCAAGGTGCATCAGCCCAAAGCCGCGGGAAACTCCGTTGCGCTCGAGACCGAGACCGCGCTCGATCTTCCGCGGCAGATTCTGGGCGATCCGCTGCGCATTCGCCAGATCTTGGAAAATCTGGTCAGCAATGCGGTGAAGTTTACCGAGCACGGAAAGGTAGCTGTGCGCACGGGCGGCAGATTTACGGCTCCCGGCCGGTTTTTGTTGGAGATCCAGGTGCAGGACAGCGGAACCGGTATTCCCGCCGATAAGCTGCTGCACATCTTCAATAAGTTCACACAGGCCGACGGCAGCGTCAGCCGGAGGTTCGGCGGAACCGGATTGGGCCTGGCGATCACGCGCAGCCTGGTGGAGCTGCATGGCGGCGACGTTCACGTGGAGAGCGAACTGGGCCGTGGAAGCACGTTTACCGTGACTCTGCCGTGCGAAGCGGTCGCGGCCGCCGCCGTGGATCAAAATGCTGCGCCTATCGCCGTACCCGCGCCGCCCGATGCGCCGTCCGGCGGCGTTCGCATTCTCGTCGTGGAAGACAATCACGTCAACCAGAAAGTGGTCACGGCGGTGCTGCGCAAGCGCGGCTTCTTCATCGAGCTCGCCAACGACGGCCAAGAAGCACTGCAGAAGCTGGAGACGAGCGGCGGCTTCGATCTGGTCCTGATGGACGTCCAGATGCCTGTGCTGGATGGGCTGGAAGCAACCCGGCTGATCCGCAAAGAGGCACGCTGGAATTCTCTACCCATCGTCGCCATGACCGCGCACGCCATGAACGGCGACAAGGAACGGTGCCTGGAAGCGGGCATGAACGGATACATCTCCAAACCGGTCCATCCTTCGCTGCTGCTCAGCACGGTGGATGACTTTATTTTGCAGAGGACCGGCTCATAGCGGGTCTCTTCGCGATTTGCCGGATCAGGTTCCAGGCTTCCTCCAAATCCTCCCACTCGGTGGCGATGTTTCCGATCGCCAGCCGCAATACAAACCTGCCGTGCAACACCGTGTGCGATAGGAAAGCGCGGCCTGAGGCGTTCACGGCCTCGAGCAGCGCGCGATTTTCTTCGTCCGAGCCGCGATAGCGGAAACAGATCAGCGAGAACGGCGTGGGAGCGGCGATTTCGAAATCCGGATGCTCGCGAATTAAGGCGGCCAGGCGCTGCGCGTAAGCAATGTGCTTGCGGATGAGGTTCGCAATCCCGTCGCGGCCGTAGTGGCGCATCACGAACCAGAGCTTCAAGGCTCGGAACCGGCGGCCGAGCTGCACGCCGTAATCCATGTAGTTGATAGCGCGCGGATCCTCCGCGGTTCGCAAGAATTCGGGCACCAGCGAGAACGCCTGGCGCAGGGCTTCAGGCCTCCGCGTGTATAAAACGCTGCAATCGACGGGCGTGAACAGCCACTTGTGCGGATTCAGGACCAGCGAGTGAGCGCGATCGCAACCATTCAGGATCCCCTGTAACTCGGGGACCACCGCGGCGGAGCCTCCGTATGCCCCGTCCACGTGCAGCCAGGCCCCGCACCGTTCGGCGATATCGGCGATGGCGGGCACCGGGTCGATGCTCGTGGTGGACGTCGTCCCGACGGTGGCCACGATGCAGAACGGACGCTTGCCGGCGCGCCGGTCGCGCTCCACAGCCTCGCGCAATGCGTCCGCGCGCATGCGGAACGCTTCGTCCACCGGGATTTTCCGGATATTGTCCTGTCCGATGCCTAGCGTGATCCCGGCTTTATCGACGGACGAATGCGATTGCTCGGAGGTGTAGATCACCAGGCCCGGCGCATTGCCGCGCGTGCGTGCGTCGGGATCCGCCATCTGCCGCGCAGCCGCGATCGCGTGCAGCGTGCTCACCGAGGCGGTGTCATAGATGATGCCGAAGAATTGCTCTGGTAGCCCGATCCATTGGCGCAGCCACCCGAGCGTCACCTGTTCGAGTTCCGTAAGGGCGGGGCAGCTCTTCCACACCATGCCGTTGACGTTCAGCGCGCCCATGAGCATCTCGGCCAGAATGCCGGGATGCGAACCCGAGTTTGCGAAGTACGCGAAGAAGCGCGGATGGTTCCAGTGCGTCAGTGCGGGGACAATGCAGCGCTCAAAATCTTCGAGAATGTCGTCCATACGCTCGCCGCGATCGGGCGCCTGCGCCGGCAGCCGGTCCACCAAACCGCCCGGCTTCATGTCGGGCAATACAGGATATTGGCGGATGTCTTTCAAGTACTCCGCGATCCAGTCCACCACCTGGTGGCCGTAGCGTCGAAACTCTTCGTGGTCCACGTGTTTAGATTAGCGTGAATACGGCGCCTGTCTGCTAAAATCACGGTGCATGTTTCGCAGGGTCTTGATCGCCAATCGCGGCGAGATCGCGGTGCGCATCGTTCGCGCGCTGCGCGAGGTGAACATCCGCAGCATTGCGGTATTCTCGGATGCCGACCGCGGCGCGCTGCATGTCCGGCTGGCCGATGAAGCCGAACATATCGGCCCGGCGCCGTCATCGGAAAGCTATCTACGGGTGGACCGGATCCTCCAAGCCGCGAAAAAGCACGGGGCCGAAGCCATTCATCCCGGCTACGGCTTCCTGAGCGAGAACGCTGATTTCGCCGCCGCGTGCGCGGAAGCCGGGATCGTGTTCATCGGGCCATCGGCTGAGTCGATTCGACTGCTCGGATCCAAAACCGCCGCCCGCATTCTGGCCAAACGGGCCGGCGCGCCGGTGGTGCCGGGGAGCGAAGGTCCGGTGGCCGACGTTTTCCATGCCCGTCTACTTGCCCGCCAGATCGGTTATCCCGTGCTGCTCAAGGCTGCGGCGGGCGGAGGCGGCAAAGGCGTCCGGCGCGTGGACGCCGAGCACGACCTAGAAGCGGCCCTGCGCGATGCCTCGAGCGAGGCCGAGCGCGCGTTTCACAACGGCGAGATTTATATCGAAAAGCTGATCCTGAAACCGCGACACGTCGAGATTCAGATCGCAGGCGACCGGCACGGCAACCTAGTACATCTGGGCGAGCGCGAATGCTCGCTCCAGCGGCGCTATCAAAAAATCGTGGAGGAATGTCCGTCGCCCTTCGTCGCCGAGCGTCCCGAGATGCGCTCGCGCATGGGCGAAGCAGCCCTGAAGGTGGCGCGCGCCGCCGGTTATTACAACCTGGGCACGGTGGAGTTCTTGACGGATCAGCATGGCAACTTCTACTTCCTGGAAGTGAACACGCGCCTGCAAGTAGAGCACCCGGTGACGGAGCTGGTGACGGGGTACGATCTGGTTCAGTTGCAGTTGCGGATTGCGTCCGGGGAGCCTCTGCCGTTTACACAGAACGACCTCGCTTGGCGCGGATGGGCCATGGAATGTCGCGTTACCGCCGAAGATCCGGAGAACAATTTTCTG
>JASHQT010000045.1 GCA_030039005.1 Bryobacteraceae bacterium | reverse complement strand
CCTCGTCCGGATGCGCCTGCGCGTACCAGTTCGGAAGATTGCGCACGAAGCCTTTGCTGTAGGGACGCGGCTGATAGGTTTCGGGCGCGTATTCAGTCTCCGGACTCCCGAACATCGCGCGCCAGTCGTCGCGGGTGGAGAAGCAGTAGGCGTGATCGATGGCGTGTCCGGACTCATGCCGCAGAAGCTGCTGGCACCATTCCGGCGTGCCGCCTTCCACTTGCAGCATCTGGTGCATTTCGAGCGTCTTCAGGCGCGGGTGCGCCAGATAGAACGGAATCGCGATGGCCGGTGAGCCGGCGGGAGAAAACCATTCGTCGCCCAGGTAGCAGACCGGTCGAAACGTGAGGCCGTGCGTGCCGAGCTCTTCATACAACTGCGCGATGCGGCCTTCGAGTTCGCTCCCCGGGATGCGTACGCCCAAATCGCAGATGCGTTTCTGGAGCAGCTCGTCGTCTTTGAGAGATGGCCAGGGCGCCGGCTGCGGCGGAGGTTCCGGCTGGCGCGGTTCGGCTGTGCTGGGCGCATCGTGTCGCTCCACGGCTACATCCTAGCGCGAACCAAGCTTTAAGATGCGCCGGCGCAGCGTGGGGTCCCGTTGCAATGCGCGCACGTAGGCGGACTCCTCCGGCGCGTTTTTCGGGCGCTGGATCGTGGGCGGAAAGGGCGATTCGCGCAAGGCCATGGCTGCACGGCGTGTTTCGAAATCGTCCCAATCGCCGGTTTGTGATCCTGGGATC
This sequence comes from Bryobacteraceae bacterium, assembly GCA_030039005.1. The sequence goes on along the minus strand of JASHQT010000045.1, from coordinate 19,049 downwards.
TCGTAGATCATCCAGCCTGCGGCCAAACGCCGCAGCAGATGAGCTGGGGTGCGATGCGCGGGATTAGCGCGCAGCTTCGATTCCTCGCGCTGCAAAAGCTCGGCCACCTGCGCGTCGGCCGGGCGAAACCCCAGCTTGCGATAAAACCAAAACGCTCCCGATTCGACGGCCTCCTCGTTGTGCGCGCCCAGTTGATAAGGATCGACCGCGAAGCAGGTGACGCCGAGCAACTGCCGGAACAGCCGCAGCTGCCGCGCGTAGAGCCACGCCGTCTCGCCTTCGCGAAACGTGTAGTACAGGTTGAAGCCGACCTCCATGTGCTCGAACAGCGTCAGTGTTTCGATGTAGCCGATGGGCACTCCGTTCTTGAAAAACATTCCCGCGTGATAGGCGCGCAGCGGCAGCCGATGCGCGGGCGGCACGCCGGAGACGAAAACCTCGACGCCCCTGCCGAGCTGTGCCCAAATCACGTGCGCCGGGTCGCCGAAGGTGAAGCCGTGCAGCTCGCGGTAGCGCATGGCCGAGGTCTCCCGCGCGAAGTCGAGCAGTTTTTCGCCCTTAGCGCGGCTGAGCTTTTGGGTCGCGATCTCGGGCGATGCAAGCTCGGCTTCAAGCGATACATCGGCGCGGCGGATTAACAGAGCATCGTGGTAAAAAATCTTGCGTGGGCCCGGCAATCGGGTCAGCGTGCGGCTGGCGGCATTGGTTTGCCCGGGGATCAGTTGCCAGCGGACAAAGATTTTGGCCTGAGCGAAAAGCTCCGCGCGATCGGCGGCGGGAATCGGCAAGGCTTCCATGCGGGAGATCAGCCACGCGAGGCCGGACCCGGCCGAATGGCCTTTCGCCGCTCGAAACCATTCCATGTATGGAATGTTCGCCTCCACGAGCAAGTCTTCGTTGGCGAAAGGATGCAGGCGGCGTAGCAGTGGCCCGAGCAGCGCCGCGTCGTACCCGTCCCAATCGATTTCGACGGCTCGCGGATGCTTTCTGGCCAGCCAGCGCGTGATCTCATAAGAGAACTGCGCCGAAAGTCCGGTCCCCGCGATGCCGGAGACGTCGGGCTCTTCGAATGGCAGAAGATCCGCGTCCGCACGGCGCAGGTTCGCGATCTTCTTCTGGATGAGCGCGAGCAATTCTTCCGTCAGCGGCAACAAATCCTTACTTGGCGGATACGCTCGAAAAAACAGCAGTGCTTCATGAAAACGGATCAGCGACGCGGCATCGGCAAACCTCGCACGGCCCAGCTTCAAGAGCGAGGGCGCCAGGCCCAGTTGTTCCTTCGCACCGAACGCGCGCTTGAAAGCTTGCAAACGATCCAATTCCATCGGGAGTAGACTATCAGAAGCCATGCGAATTCCCTCTAGCGCTCTTCTGCTTTTTGCCGCGAGCGCCCTGCTTTCCGCGCAAGAGCCTCGGATTTACGTGGTCACGCATGTAGACATCATGCCCAACTATGCCGCGGATGCGACCCCGCTTCTCAAGCAATATGCCGTCGATAGCCGCAAGGACAAGGGGGCCGTGCGGTTCGAACTGTTGGGCGAGCCGACGCGGAAAAATCATTTCACCATCGTGAGCGTGTGGGAGAATCAGGCTGCTTTCAACGCTCATTTGGAAGCCGAGCACACTCGGGAGTTTCGAGGCAAGGTGCAACCGATGCTGGGCAGCCCGTTCGACGAACGCCTCCACATCCTGCTGCAGTAACGTCGCCGGCCGCGGTTCACTCGCCCGACGCCAAGTCCTTCACCAATCGATAAAGGAATTCCTGCCCTTCGTAGAACGAATTGACGTTCATGCGCTCGTCGCGGCCATGCGCGCGAACATCGTCCCGGTCGCCGAAAAAGCCCGAGACGCCATAAGTGGGAATGCCGGACACGCGCAAGTAGCGTCCATCGGTGGCCCCTGTGCTCATCACGGGCATGACGGCCACGCCCGGCCACATGCTGTCGCTGATGTGAGTGACGGCCTGGAAAACATCCTGCCGCATCGGCGAGGACGGCCCCATGTCAACGTCGCCCTGCACGTGAATCGCGACCTGCTCGTCCCCAACCATCAGCCCCAGCGCCTTCTGGACCGATTCGACGGAATCGCCCGGGAAAATGCGGCAGTTTATGTTCGCGGTAGCAAGTTGCGGCAGCGCATTTAACGCGTGGCCGCCCGCGAGCTCCGTGGCGACGCAAGTAGTGCGCAGCATCGAATTCCAGCGCGGCGACGCCGCAGCCAAATGCTGCATGGCCTCCCTCGCGCCCTCGCCCGATCCGTCGCCGGCTTTCATTAGATCCTGCTTCAGCGATCCCTGTTCCACCTTCGCCATTTGGCGAAAGTAGGCGCGCGTCACTTCGTCGGTTTTGAGCGGAAAACTGTAGCGCGAGAGTCTTTCGAGCGCGGTGGCCAGCCGGTAGATGGCGTTGTCGGGCACCGGCACCGAACTGTGCCCGCCTTTGTTGTGAACTTCGAACTTGAAATCGGCATAGGTTTTTTCGCTGACCTGGATATTATTCGCGATTTTCCTGCCGTCCACCGTGACCCCGCCCGCGCCTTCGTTGAGACACAGGTCGGCGTCAATGAACTGGCGATGATTCTTGAGCAGCCATGTCACGCCGTTGTAAGGTCCACCGCCTTCCTCGTCGGCCGTGAGCGCGACGATGATATCGCGCCGCGGCTCAAATCCCTCGCGCTTGTAGCGAATCAGGTTCGCGATCCAGACCGCGGCTTGCGCCTTGTCGTCGGACGTGCCGCGTCCGTAAAAATAGCCGTCTTTTTCGATGAACTGGAACGGATTGGTGCTCCAGTCCTCCCGCCGGGCTTCCACCACGTCCGTGTGGGCCAGCAGCAGAATCGGCTTCAGCGCCCCGGTGCCGTGATAGCGCACCACCAGGTTGGCTTTCTTCGGGCTCGCGCCACCCACGAAGATGTCGGATTCCGGAAAGCCCGCCGCGCGCAATCGGGCTGCAACCATTTCAGCGATGGGCGTGGTGGATCCGGTAGTGTAACCGGAGCGGACCTCGATCATCTCTTGGAAGATTTCCCGCGCCAGTTGCCGGTCTGCCTCCGGCGGCATGGTGGCAAAGGCGCCGCCCGCCGCTGCGAACCACGCGGTAATGCGGGCTACCCGCCAAATGCTCACGATGTTTCCTGCCGCAGGGCCAGCGCCCGCCGCGGGTTGTTGGTCACGATGCCTTCCACCATCGGACGCCGGAGCAGCTTGCGCGTAAGCTCCGGATCATCCACGGTCCACACAAACAGCGGCTTGCCGATCTCGTCGGCTTCATCCACCAGCCGGTATTGCGCCACCAGGAAATCGCAATCGGGGCTCAAGCCGACGGCCCGCACGCTGCGGTTCCATGCGGCGAAGATCAGCCCGGTTCGAATTTCGGGATTGATCCTCCGGACTTCGTGCAGCGACGGCGCGAGGAACGAAGTGACGCAAAAATCGGCCAAAGGAAAATACTGCAGCAACAACTCGATGGACTCACGCTCGCAACCTGGTTCTTTGAGCTCGACATCGAGCTGGATCCGTCCTTGCGTCAGACGCAACGTTTCCTCGAGCGTGGGCAGTTCCATGCCGAGACCAAGGATGGGGTCGTGGGAAATGCGCAGCGCCCCGCTCGGATCGCGCCGCACGTCGAACTCGATCATGTCTGCGCCGAGTTGGATGGCTTTTCGAAACGCCTCCAGCGTGTTCTCGGGTGCTTCGGCCGACGCGCCCCGGTGCGCAACGATCTTTACCAACCGCCGGATCTCTTGTGCACGGGTTCGCTCAACAGCCTGGTGATTTCGTCGCGGATGTGCTGCTCCTGCACGGCATCGGCGAAGAATGCTTCGTCGACGCCCGTGTATTGCGCGCGAATCATGCCTTGGCGATCGATGAACACGAGGAAGGGAACCAGTGGACGCTTGTCCCTGGGCCACTGGATGTAATCGAGCGCCGGCAGCACCTCCGCCGTGCCCACCGGCCACGGCACTTTAAACTGTGCCACGAAGCCGGCGACGTCGGCATTCTGGTTCAGCGCCGCTTCTACCACTGCAAAGCCTTTGGGCGCAAGCTGCGGGTAAATGCCCTCCAGGATTTGGGTCGTTTTTTGGCAATGCGGGCAAGTGGTGAGAATGAGCCCCAGGGCCAGAACCTTGCCGCGATAGTCGCTCACATGGATCTGTTTGCCGTCGGGCATTTTGATCGCGAAATCGGGCGACTGGCGGGGGATTTCGGCCGCCGGCATTTGTTTGCACCAGAGGGAGCCGGCCGCCAGAATTAAGGTTGCGATGGTAAATGCGCGCATAACGAAATTCTGAGTATACAGGATGGAGGTCGCGCCAGGAGCGGGAGCGATTTGCGGCGGCCGGGCTTCAGTCCTTGCGCAGCTCTTTATCGAGGTCGCCCATTACATCCTCGCGCTTGCCATCGGCGAGATCCTTCTCCAGCCGGCGCAACGCCAGGCCCACGATATCGCGATGGTGCAGCCGCGAACCCAGCGCTTCGTTATCGCTCAATCGCAGCCACAGCTCGTGCAGCCGGTCGACATCCTCGGGCCACAACCGCGGAGGGTGGGGGCCCAGGTTCACGTAGGTGGAAGGCCGATCCTTGCTGATGATTTCGAGCGAAAACGCGTGCCGCGGTTCCGGCTGGCTCTCCCATGCCAACCCGATCTTGCGCGCTAGCTCCTCCGATGTCATCTTGGCTGAAACGCCGGTCACCAGGCGCGACGCTTTCAAGCGGGAGGCGGTCTGCACCATGGCGTCGAAGGGATTTACGGCCGGCACCACCAGCAACTCCACCGGCTTGCCTTCTTTTTCCGCCATTTCGACTACGTGACTGAACAGCTCCTTTTCGTAATCGCTGAAGATCTGCTCGTCAGCTAAGTCGTATTCGCCGGCGCCCGTGGAAATGGTGCGCACGGTCATCACTACAATATCGTGACGCCGCAGGTTGATCTTTTCGAGCACCTTCTTGAGATGCTCCATGTTGCGATAATCGCGTACCGCCACCAGAACGCATGCCGGGCGCGCGTGCAGCGTGGCAGTGTTCACCTGCGGCTGATGATCGAGATTGAATTCTTCGAGCGTCTTGTGTTCTTCGGTCAGCTTGCGCTTTTTCGCGTTCACGTGCTCGGAAAGCGTGAACACGGCGAACACCGCCAGCGTGAACGCGACGCCGTAAATCGTGGCATATTCCTTCGAGAAAAGGTTAGCGACCGCCACGAAACCCAGGATCAATGCGGTGACACCCAAACCGATCGGAAGCTCAAAGCTTCCCAGCCGGAGGTTGATCGGGAATTTGTATTCCTGATCGTGGCGCTGGTATCGCAGCACCAGCACGCCGAGCGACTTCAGGAAGAAGCTCCACACCACGCCGAACGCGTACGCTTCGCCGAGCAGGTACACGTCGCCGCGGCTCAGGATGATTGTGGCCAATTGCAGCAGCACGATTAGATTCACGATGCGATAGGTGGTGCCGAAGCGCTTGTGTGGCTTGCGGAACCAATCCAGCAGAACGCCGTCCTCGGCCACGCGATTCAGCACGCCGTTGGCGCCGATAATGGACGTGTTCACCGCTCCCGACAGAATCAGAATTCCCACCACCACAACGAAGACGTGGAACGCCAGCCGCAATAATTCCGGCCCGGCCAGGCGCATCGCCAATCCGCCCAGCAGATCGTCGGAGAACTTATCGCGAATGTCGGAGGGGCTGATGATGATGCCTGCGAACACCGTGATCACGCCGGTGCAGATCACCGCATACCAGCAGACGATATTCGCGGTGATCTTCAGGTTCTTCATCTTCGGATAGGCGATTTCGCGATAGACCTGCGCCAATGTCTCAAAGCCGCTCATCGAGAGCAGGGAATGGCCGAACCCGATAATCAGCGCGATCACGGGAATCGCCGGGAAGATCGTTCCTTTGAACCAACCCAGCGATTCGTTGGTGAATTGCAAATTCCGCGGCAACGGCGACGGTGGAAGCGTGATGTGGCCGCGCAGCAAGATCGTGAGCGGGCACCAGATCACCAGCGCCACCACCATTACAGTGGTAATTTGCATGATCCGCAGCGCCTTGCCGCTCGATTCGTGAATCCCCTTGATATTCATCCACCAGAAGTAAACCGTGACCAGCACGGCGAAGAACGCGGCGAAATAGTTCACGTTGATCGGGAACGACTGGCCCAGCATCTTCGCGATCTCATCCAGCAGGTGCCCCAGATACTGTCCCGCGCTGACCACGCTGATGGGGCCGGTGAGGATGTAATCGAACACCAGCGACGAGACCGAGAGCCGCGCCACGAACGGTCCCATGCTGTCCTTCACCACGATGTACACGCCACCGCGCACGAACATGCTGCAGCTTTCCATGTAGACCGAGCGCACGGCGAAGCTGAACAGCATGACGCCCAGAACGAACCAGGGCGCCGCGGGTCCCACCGCCGTCTCGGCGATGCCACCGGCGTAGAACGCCGACGATGCCAGGTCGGCTAGAACGATCGATGCGCCGCGCCAAAAGCTGATAAAGGAAAGAGCAACGGTGGTGGCTACCACGACTTTGGCGGTAGTGGATGAGGGCTTCCCGACTCCTGACATTACGGGGCGTGTTCCCATGAATATTCTACTTAAGACAGAATGTACTATCCTACGATGATCTTATGAGTCCGAAGTCGAGCCGAACGAGGGCCGTAGAAATCGCGTACGAGTTGCGCTCGCACGGCTTCCAGGCCTGGCTGGTCGGCGGGTGCGTGCGCGACCTGATCTTGGGACGCGAGCCGTCTGATTATGATATCTCAACCGATGCACCGCCGCACGAGCTGCAGCGGCTGTTTCCGCGGGCGCAACTGGTGGGCGCGCAGTTTGGAGTGGTTCTGGTGGACGGCATCGAGATCGCCACGTTTCGCAGCGATCATTCCTATTTGGATGGGCGACACCCCGGCCATGTTGTGTTTGAAACAGATCCGAAGCAGGATGTTCTGCGCCGCGATTTCACCATCAACGCGCTCTTACTAGACCCATTGTTCCTCGATTCCTCGTCTCCGTTGTATTCCTCTTCGCCCTTGTCTTCCCAGGTCGTGGATTTTGTCGGCGGCCTGCCGGACCTCCGTGCAGGCCTGATTCGCGCCATCGGCGATCCGGAGCGCCGCTTTGAAGAAGACCATCTGCGGATGCTGCGCGCCGTGCGTTTCGCGGCGCGGTTCGGCTTCGAGATCGAACCGGCTACCTTCGCGGCCATTCAGAAGCTGCACGCGAAAATCCTGCGCGTCTCTCCCGAACGAATCCGCGACGAGTTGGTCCGCATCCTCACCGAAGGAGGCGCGCGGCGCGGGTTCGAATTGATGGATTCCTCGGGCCTTCTGGGCGACATTCTGCCGGAAGTGGCGGCCATGAAGGGCGTCGCGCAGCCGCCGGAATTTCATCCTGAAGGCGACGTCTGGATCCACACGCTGATCATGCTGGATGGACTGCGCGCGCCGTCGGCCACGCTCGCGCTCGGCGTTCTGCTGCACGACGTCGGCAAGCCCGGGACATTTCGCGTGGCGGACCGCATCCGGTTCGACGGGCATGTGGAGTTGGGCGAGCGCATCGCGCGCGACATCCTCAACCGCCTGCGGTTCTCCAACGCGGAGGTCGATCAGGTGATGGCGCTCATCGCCAATCACATGCGGTTTTCGCACGTCCATCAGATGCGTGAAAGCACGCTGAAACGCATGCTGCGCCTGCCCGCGTTCGAGGAGCACCTGGAGCTGCACCGGTTGGACTGCACGTCCAGCCACGGGCATTTGGGAAATTATGAATTGGCCAAGGCCCGCTTTGAACAATCGCCGCCCGAGGAACTGCGCCCTCCGCGGCTGGTGACCGGCGACGATTTGATCGCTGCCGGCTATAAGCCCGGCCCGGATTTCTCGCGCATGCTGGAGCTGGCCGAAGACGCGCAACTGGAGCAGCGGATTCACAGCAAGGAAGAGGGCTTGGCACTGGTGCGATCCGTGTTCGGTGCGCCGGCCATCAACCAATGACGAAAACCATCGATCAGTATTTGAACACCAGCTATCACCCGGATCGTGAATTCGCTGACGGTGCGCTGATTGAGCGGAATCTCGGCACACGAACACATAGCAGAATCATGAGAGCCCTGATCGGTTCTCTTCACGATCTCTCGAAACGTGGTGACATTGGAAGTTTCCCTGGGGTGCGTGTCCAGGTCAGTCCCACGCGGATTCGTGTTCCGGACCTCACCGTGGATCAAGCGGTCCCAAACCCAAGGCGAGATCTTCACTGCGCCTCCGCATCTTTGCGTCGAAATTCTCTCCGACGAGGACACGGCCGACTACATTCTCGAGAAGATCGACGACTACCTTCATTTCGGCGTCCCCTACGTCTGGATCATCAATCCCCGGCTGCGCAAAGGCTACGTCGCGACGAAGGCCGGACTGGTGGATGCCGAATCCGGCGTCCTCACCACCAGCGATCCCGGCATCTGCGTGCCGGTCGCCGAACTGTTCGACATCGGCTGAGGTCCCGGCTCAGCCGCAGTTTGTTAAACTTTCACCGTGCCCGCTCCAGCAACCCAGCAGGCCTACTCGCGCGATGACGTCCGCCGGCAATTAGGCGTTTCCAAGCGTCAGCTCGAAAGCTGGGAGAAACAAAATCTGCTGCCCTCGGGCGGCGCCTTCAGTTTTTCCGACATTTTGGCGCTGCGGACCCTGGTTGGTCTCCGCAACAGCAAAGTCTCCGGCGTACAGATCCGCAAAGCGGTTCACGCGGTGCGCAGGCATTTTCGCGAGTTCGAGAATCCGCTCACGGAAGTGAAGATCTATTCGCAAGGCAAAAGGATTGAGGTCCAATTCGCCGGCGACAAGAAAATGGAGGCTATCTCGGGCCAACTGATTCTCAATTTCGATCAGGCCGAGATTACCAAGCTGTTGGCGTTCCCCCGCCCGAACGAGGAATCCGAAGCCGCGCGCCGGGCGAAGTCGCGGCGCGAAGCCGAGCAATGGTTCGAAAAAGGTCTGGAGCTGGAGCAACGCGGCGCGCCGCTGAACGAGGTGATTGAGGCGTATCAAAAGGCCGCCGAGATCGATCCCCATTCCGCGGGAGCGCTGGTGAACCTGGGAACGCTGTTCTTCAACGCACGGGATTGGCGCCAGGCCGAGCGGTTCTATCGCAAAGCCGTGGAAGTGGACCCGCAATACGCTCTGGCGCACTTCAATCTCGGCAATTTGTACGACGAGCGCGGCGATCGCCCGGCGGCGCTCGAACACTATCAGGCCGCCCTCGCCATCCATCCCCGCTACGCCGACGCGCATTACAACATCGCGCTGCTCTACCAGGCCATGGGGCACCCTTTGAAAGCCGTACGCCACTGGAAGGCCTATCTGACGATGGACCCCGGCAGCGCCTGGGCCGCCATCGCGCGCCGGGAATTAGCGAGGATTAAGGAAGCCGCGATTTTGCGCGGCCCGCAGCAAGGCTAGGCGGCACGGGGCAGGCCCTCCGTCCCTTTCGACAAATAACGCGGTCCGCTCCGTTTTGCGCGAGTTCCTCAATAGCCCAGCTTCTCGGTGAACCAGTCCCGCGCCAGCTTGGCTACTTTCTCCAACGCGCCGCGCTCTTCGAATAAGTGCGTCGCGCCAGGAATCACTTCGAGCGCCGTCACGCCATGCATCCGAGCTAGCGCGTGGCGGTTCAGCTCCAGAACGTACCGGTCGTTTCCGCCCACGATCGCCAGCGTCGGCGCCTCCACGCGCTCGAGCGCATCTCCCGCCAGATCCGGCCTGCCGCCGCGCGATACCACCGCCTGGATCATCTGGGGCAGTTCCGCGGCCGCCACCAGCGCCGCGCCCGCTCCCGTGCTGGCCCCGAAGTAGCCGGTCTTAAGCGCCGAGACCTGCGGCTGCTCGCGCAGCCATTGCGTGATAGCAACCAGCCGTCCGGCGAGGAAGGGAATATCGAATCGAAGCCGCGCCGTCTGCAGGTCCACTTCCTGTTCGTCCGCGTTCAGCAAATCGATGAGCAGCGTCGCCAGGCCGGCTTCGTTGAGGATATCGGCCACGTAACGGTTGCGCGGGCTGTGGCGCGAGCTGCCGCTGCCGTGAGCGAATGCCACGATGCCCGCCGCCGCGGTGGGAACGCTCAAATAGCCCTCCAGTTGCGCCGCACCGGCCTTCACCATCACCGGGGCGTGTTCAATGGCTTGTCCAACCTGTCCCATGATCCCTCCTGCTATCAACGCTCAAGCCATGCGCGATACGGTCGTGTTCGCTTCGAGCAGCGTGCGCACTTCCTCATCGCTGGTTTGCGAAAAATCGTCGTACCACATGCTGACGGCGTGAAAATCGAGCGGCGCGCTCAAGCAAATCACACCGTCGGCTTCTCCGCGCAAACGGCGCACGGTTTCCGCCGCGGCCACCGGAACGGCGGCGACGATTCGCGCCGGATGGCTTTGGCGCAGCGCCTGAATGGCCGCGCGCATCGTGGATCCCGTGGCCAATCCGTCATCCACGACAATCAGCGTCCGCCCCGAGAATTCCGGCAGCGGTGCATTTCCGCGAAAGACCTCTTCCTGGCGCTCGATTTCCTGCAGCTCGCCCCGGGCGACGGCGTCCACCGCGGCCGGCCGAATCCGCAGAGCGTCAATGACATCCCGGTTGAGGATGCGCGCGCCGCCGCTCGCAATCGCGCCCATCGCCAGCTCACGATGCCCGGGGACGCCGAGTTTGCGCACCACGAACACATCCAGCGGCGCCTGCAACGCCCGCGCCACTTCGTACGCTACAGGCACGCCTCCGCGCGGCAGTCCTAGGACCAGTACGCTGGGGTCGCTCGCGTAGCCGGCCAGTTTCGCCGCCAGTTGCCGGCCGGCATCCTGACGATTGAGGAAGCGCATCGACATGCGAAATGTCTTCTGCAACCAGGCAACCATTTTGAGATTCGACCACCATTCCTATTTTGCCGCGAAAGTGGGTAGTGTCCGAAAGTGTGTCCCAAGCCCGGCAGTGTATCCTAATCATAAGAGGATCAATTTGAGCAGGATCGTACTCGCTTTCCGTAGTTTCTTCGCCATTTTATTCACGGGCAAACTGCCTGCCGATATTGCACAACAGCTTGGTTACGCGCCGCAAAGCGCGTCGCCCAAAAAGGCGCAGCCCACAGCTAAGCCTGCCCCCGCCGTGCGTGCTGCCCAGCCCTCCGACGGCGCGCTCCAGATCCTGGGAATTTTGCAGCGTGACTCGCGCTTGATCGATTTTCTTATGGAAGATATCGCCGCCTATTCCGACGACCAGGTGGGTGCGGCCGTCCGCGATCTGCACCAGCAGTGCCGCGATTCGCTCAATCGCTACCTGCACTTGGCGCCCGTAATCGACGCCGTGGAAGGCAGTCCCACGAAACTCGAAACCAACGATCCTAGCGTCGTGAAACTTCTCGGTAACGTCCCGGCCAGCGGCAAGGCTTCTAGCGGGCTTCTGCGGCACAAAGGCTGGAAAGCCGACCAAATTGATCTGCCGCCCCTACCGCCCGGTTCCAACGCTTCCGTGATCGCGCCTGCCGAAGTCGAAATCGAGTAGTGGCCCGCATCCCGCGATGAACATCGGCATCGACCTCGGCACCACCAATTCCGCGCTCGCCTACATTCCGGAAATTGAAGGCGAACTGCCCGATTATCCCGAGATCCGGGCGCTCGCCATCCCGCAGTATGTGGCGCCCGGACAGATCGAAGCCCGCCGCACTCTGCCCTCGTTCCTTTTTCTCGCCGATCAAACGTACGTCGGCGCCTACGCGCGCGAACAGGGCGCACTGGTGCCAACGAAATCCGTGCACTCGGCGAAATCCTGGTTGTCGAATCCGGAAGTCGACCGGACCGCGAAAATTCTTCCCTGGGACGCACAGGAAGGCGGACGCGTCTTGTCGCCGGTTGACGTTTCCACAGCGATTCTCACGCACATTCGCGACGCCTGGAATCAGGCGCACCCCAAGGCGCCGCTCGCCGCGCAAAATGTGGTGCTCACGGTTCCGGCCTCCTTCGATGAAGAAGCCCGCGAACTCACGGTGCAAGCCGCGCACGACGCCGGCATCGAAAAGCTGACGCTGGTCGAAGAACCGGCTGCGGCTTTTTATTCCTGGATCGCCAATCATCTGGCGCAATCGCAGAAAAGCTTGTTCAACGGCCAGCTTGTGCTGGTTTGCGACGTCGGCGGCGGCACCAGCGACTTCACGCTGATCAAAGTACACCGCGATGGCGACCGGATCGAATTTACCCGCACCGCGGTCGGCAAGCATTTATTGCTCGGCGGCGACAACCTGGACCTGACGCTCGCCTGGCTGGTGGAATCGAAACTCGGAACGCAGCTTTCCATTCGCCAGAGAACGGCGCTGCGGCGTCAGTGCGCCGCGGCCAAGGAGCGCATGCTGGCGGATGCGAATCTGAAATCCGTCGAGATCACCGTGCTGGGCGCGGGATCGTCGCTGGTCGGCGGAACGCTCAAGACCGAAATCACGCGCGAAGAAGCGCTGGAGCTCGCGCTCGAAGGCTTTCTGCCGTTTTGCGACTTCCACGACAAGCCCACGGAGGAAAAGCGCAGCCTGTTCCGTGAATTGGGCTTGCCCTATGTCTCTGATCCTGCCGTCACGCGTCACCTGGCTGCGTTTCTGAGCGCGAATGAAGATGCCAAGCCGGACGCGATTCTTTTTAACGGCGGATTCTTCATCCCCGACATCTGCCAGCAGCGCGTCGCCGACGTGATGGAGCGCTGGTTCGGCCGCCGTCCGCTGATCCTGGAGAATCGCGATCTGGATCTCGCGGTCGCCGTCGGCGCGGCTTATTATTCGTACGTCAAAGCCACTGGCGCGGGGTTGCTGGTGCGCGGCGGCCTGCCGCGATCGTATTACGTCGGTGTAGGAGAGAACGAAGCCGTTTGCCTCGTACCGCGTGGCGCCGAAGAGGGCCAGACGCTCGAGCTCGACAGCCCTGGCTCACAGTTAGGTGACCTCCATTTAGTCGCGAACAAGCCCGTATCGTTTCGCCTGTACAGTTCGCTCACGCGCGTCGACGATCCGGTCGGCCATTTGCTCACCAGCGAGGAGTCGGCTGACCTGCACCTGCATGCGCCACTGAACGCCGTCATCCGTTTCGGCAAGGCCGGCGAGCGCCTGGTGCCCGTGAAACTGCGCGCCCATTTGACGCAGGTGGGCACGCTCGAAGTCTGGGCCGATTCGAAAGTCAGCGAGCATCATTGGCGGCTGCAATTCGAATTGCGCAAAACCGCCGCGGCGCACGCGAGCTCGAAGCCCGCGGCCGTGGTGAGCGATGAAGCCGTCGCACAAGCCGACGCGTTGATCGAAGCAGCGTTTCGCGAAGGCAAGCTGACGCCCGAAGAATTGCCGTCGAAATTGGAACAAACTCTCGCGCTCGGCCGCAATTCGTGGCCGCTCGGCGCTATTCGCAAGCTCGGCGATCGCATGCTCGAACTGGCCGAGTGCCGGCGCAAATCCGCAGCGCTCGAAATGCGCTGGCTGAATCTGTGCGGATTCATGCTGCGCCCGGGCTTTGGATTCCCCGGCGACGATTTCCGTATCGAGCAGGCGCGACGCATCTACGCCGGGGGCATTCAGTTCGCCAATCAAGTCCAAAACGAAATCGACTGGTGGATCTTCTGGGGCCGCGTGGCGGGAGGTCTAAACAAAAATCAGCAGGTGGATATCTTCCAGCGCCTTTCGCCCGCGTTGCTGCCGCGCGGATCGAAACGCCAGCGCCTCAATAATAGCTTGCTGCGCGAGATGTGGCGCACCGCGGCGAGCCTGGAGCTGTTGCCGCTGCAAACTAAAACGCAGCTCGGCGATACGCTCATCGGGCTGCTGAAGAAAGGCGACATGGTGGACACCGGCCTCTGGTGCCTCTCGCGCATTGGAGCGCGGAAGCTGTTCTACGGCCCCATCAATCAAGTGCTGCCCGCGCAAACCGCCACGCGCTGGGTAGAAGCGCTGCTCAAGGTTCCAAAATCCAACGACGCCGTCATCGCGATCGCGCGCCGCACCGGCGATTCCTCGCGCGATCTGAACCCCGCCACCATCGACATGATCCGCAAACGCATTCCCGAGGCGTTGCTACCGGCGCTCGAAGGCGAAGCCGAAGAAGACCTCGGCAAAGTGTTTGGTGAAGAGTTGCCGTCGGGCCTGGTGGTTGCGGTGCCCGTTTAGACGGACAGACGTGACCGAAGACGACATTACCCAGAAGCTTCGCCGACGCGCGCCATTGATCGGCGACGATTGCGCGGTGATTTCTTCTCCTGGCGGTGTGGACCTCCTGCTCAAAGCGGACTTGAGCATCGAGGGCGTGCATTTCACGCGTGAGCTGAGCGCCGGGCAGATTGGCTCGCGCGCGGTCGCCCGCAGCTTGAGCGACATCGCTGCCACCGGCGGCACGCCGCTCTATTGCCTGATCTCGCTGGCGCTCGCGCCGTGGACCGATCAACGCTGGATCGACGGATTTTACCGCGGCGTCTTCCAACTGCTGCGAAAAACGAAAACGCAGCTCGCCGGCGGCGACATCTCGCATGCCGATCGATTCCTCTGCGACGTAATGCTCTGCGGCTCCGTCCCCAAAGGCAGAGCGCTGCGCCGCTCGGGCGCCCAACCCGGAGATGCGCTCTATGTCTCGGGACCGCTAGGCGGCTGGCGTCACAAGTCCTCCATCACGCCGCGCCTGGATTTCGGCCGCAAACTGCTCGGCCGCGCGACCGCCTGCATGGATATCAGTGACGGCCTCGCGCTCGATCTGCATCGTTTATGCAAGGCATCCGGCGTAGCCGCGGAACTGGACACCGTGCCCCTGCTCCCAGGCGCCACTATCGATCAAGCGCTGCACGATGGCGAAGACTACGAACTCCTCTACACCGCGCCCGCCCACAAGAAAGCCCCCGGAATCCGCATCGGGAAAATCGTAAAGGGCAAACCCGGAATCGTACGCCTCGAAGGCCGCATCTTAAAACCAATTGGTTATGACCACACCCGACAGAATTATTGAACTGATCGAAGCCTTCCGCCGCTCGAAAACCATGTTCGCCGCCGTCGAACTCGGCATCTTCGACGGCTCACGTCCCGCCGATTGCAAGGAACTCCCGCGCCTGCTCGATGCCTGCGCCGCGCTCGGACTGCTCGAAAAGCGTGGCAGCGAATACGTCAACACGCCCGAAGCCGACAAGTATCTGCGCGCCGCGAGCCCGGATTCACTCACCGGCTACATCCACTATTCGAACGAAGCGCTCTACCCGATGTGGGGGCATCTCAAAGACGCAGTCCGCGAAGGCACGCCGCGCTGGAACCAGACGTTCGGAGTCCAAGGCGGAATCTGGGCCGGCTACTTTCGCACCGAAGAAACTAAGCGCGACTTCCTCAAAGGCATGCACGGCTTCGGACGCATCAGTTCGCCCGCTGTCGCAGCCGCGTTCGATCTCGCTCGGTTTCATCGCATGGTCGATCTCGGCGGCGCAAGCGGTCACCTGGTGGAGGCGGTTCGCGAGCGATATCCGCACATTCAAGCTCACGTGTTCGACCTGCCCGAAGTCGCCAAGCTCTATCCCGGCACCCTCCCCGGCGACTTCTTCACCGATCCTCTGCCCCCCGCCGACCTCTACAGCCTGGGGCGCATCCTGCACGATTGGTCCGACGAAAAGATCAACCGCCTGCTGACCACAATCGTCGCCGTTCTGCCGCCCGGCGGCGCACTTCTGGTCGCCGAAAAACTGCTGACTCCGCAAAACGTCTCGGCCCACATGCAGTCGCTGAACATGCTGATCGGAGCGGAAGGCCGCGAACACTCGGCCGCCGAATATGAAGCGCTGCTGCGCGCCGCGGGATTCTCACGCGTCGAAAGCCGCGTCACTGGTTCTTATCTCGACGCGGTGCTCGCCGTCAAATGATTACTGGCGCAGGTACGCATCGTCGCCGCGAATCCAATCCTCGCGCCGCGGCGAAAAAAGGTCCAGCGCCACGCAATCCTCAGTGGCTTCCACCGAATGCCGCACGTGCGGCGGAATGCGCACGACGTCGCCGGCTTTCAGCACGCGTTCTTCGCCGTCCAGAATGAATTTGGCGGAGCCCTGCTCCATCATCGAAATCTGCTCGTTGTGGTGGCTGTGCTCCGGAACCATGCAGCCCTTGCGCAAGTACATGCGCGCTACCGTGACATTAGCGGCGTGAATCACCTGGCGTGCGAGCCGAGGATTCAGCTCCTCCCGCGGCACTTTGTCCCACTGGTATTGTTCCATCGCGCTGCCGATTCTAGCACAGCGAATCTCAGATCACGTCGGCGAAGCTCTTCCGCAGCCGGTAGAACCACACGTGCCCGAGAAAGAACGCTGCCAGCGCGATCACCCACAGCTTCGCGAGCGGCATCAGTTCCGGCGCGTGACCTTCCAGAAACACGTCCCGGTAACCGCGCACCAGGATGTACAGCGGATTCTGGCGCATCGTCGCCGTCACCAGCGGCGATAAATTGGTCGACTCCGGGTAGCAGATCGGCGTGATGAAGAACCACAACGTCAGAACCAGCGCCATGATCTGGCCCAAATCGCGCATGTACACGCCGAGCGCCGCCAGAAACCAGCAGACTCCCAGCGTGAACAACAACTGCGGCACCAGCAGCGCGGGCAGCCACAGCACGGAGGCGGGAATGGCATGGCGGATGATCAGCAATCCGCATACGAAAACCCCCGCCCCAAAGAACTCCGTCACCAGCCCCGACACCACCTGGTTCACCGGTAAAGTGTCGAGTGGAAAAACCAGCTTCTTAACAAAATTGCGATATTCCAGGATCACGGACGCCGCCCGCCCGACGGGCTCGGAAAACGCGAGCCATGGCAGCATGCCGGCGAGAAAATACAGCGCGAAGCCGGTGCGGCTTTGGTCCGGGCCGAAGCGCGTTTGGAGCACGATGCCGAAGACGAAAAAATACGTCGACATCAGCAGCAGCGGATTGAGCACCGTCCAAAACACGTCACCGAAGGACCCGCGATAGCGCGCCAGAATGTCGCGCCGCGCCATGGAACGGATCAACCGGTGGTTTTGCGCGATGGCTCGCAACGGACGCGCGAACAATTTGGGCAACTCAGTCCAAAAGCTCCACCAGCGAATCGCGCGCAGCGTGGTGATTTCCTCGGAGAGCACACGGACCTTGCCGCCGTCATTCACTTCGGCCAGGATGCGCAGAAACGGCCGGCCCCGAGCATGAGCCCATCCCTCCGGCCCGACTTCGGCGATCCGCAGCTCGTAGCTCCCCGGTGCTGGCGGAAACGGAATCGCGAGAGCCACCTTCGGCGCGGCCGGCGTCCACGGGCCTTCCTCGATGAACAAGCCCGCCGCCGGATCGTAGAACTGGCAACCAACCGACGAATTCTTTTCACGCGGGCTGTTCGGTAGAGTTAAGGAGACTTCGAGCGTCGCGCCGGCGGCGCGAACTTCCAGGTTCTGATAGGCCGCGCGGCTCGCCCTGCGGTTCCTCGCCCGGTGATTCATTGATACAGCCACGCCGGAAAGCGCTCGCGGACTGGCCCGGTCTTGCGGCCCACGGCATAGATGCCGTCGCCACGCAGATCCTCGGGTTGCTCGTAGCGAGCCAGCAGATGCTTCACCCACTCGTGCTCGGGCTTGGGCTCCTCACGGAAAGGTCCAGTCTCGAGGAGCGTGGTTTCGAACCCGGCATAGTGCAGCAGCAGCGCGATTTCGCGCGGCGTATATTCGCGATTGTGGCGTGCCTCCGGCTCCTCGCCTTCCGCGCGCGGCCGGATGTAGGCGGGAAAGAACCCCGGATGATAGCCCGACAGAATCGCCGCGATCGCGCGCAAGGAACCGATGTTGGGGGTGGTCAGCACCAGGTGCCCTCCGGGCCGCAAAATCCGGTTGATCTCCGCCATCATGTGCATCGGATCTTCGGTGAGATGTTCCACCAGCTCGCAACACAGGACCGTCGAAAAATAGCCGTCGTCATAGGGGAAACGGTCCTTCTCGGCATTGAACAATTCCAGCGTGCACTCGAAGCGCTCGCCGTCGCTCGATTGTACGCTGCGCCGGTCCACCTTTCCCGCCGGGCCATAGTAGCAGCCGCGCACCTCGCCATAACCCAAGCGCGTCTTGAGCGCGGGCGTGATTTGCAAATAAGAACCCATCTCGAGTACGCGATCTTCAGCGCTGCCCATCGGCGTGATGGCGAGCGTTTTTTCGAAACGCGTGAGATGTGTTTCCATATACGCTCTGGCCGAGGCATCGGGAGCCCAGGACAGAATATATTCCGGCTGCACGCTCGCCCCGGCCGGAGATTCGGAATCGGCAATGGCCGCCACATCCCCGGCTGGTTCGGCCGGCTCCGCGCCGTTGGCCGCGATCCGCTCCAAGAACTTCGCGTAGCGCTCGGCTACCTTGGGCCACGTACATTCGGTCTCCACCCATTCGCGCGCCCGCGCGCCCAGCGCTCTGCGCACATCGGGGCGGCTCACCAGGAGGTTCAGATATTCGAAAAGATGATCCTCCTCCCCTGCATCCACGGGCGCTTTCAAGCAGATGGTTTCCGGAAGTTCGCTGAAGCTTCCAACGTCGGAAACGATCACCGCCTTGCCGAGCCCGAGGGCGCGCATGAGCGTTCCCGAATTTTCTCCCACCGTCGGATAGCGCAGATTCAGGACGATATCGCACGCTGCCACATAGCCGACGAATTCCTCGATGGGCCGGAAGCCCAGAGCGCGAACGTGCAGGCCGAGGTCGAGCGACCGGATCATCCCATCCAATTGCATCTCCGGATGCGCTTCGCCCACTAGGATCAGCTTGGCCGAAGGTTGCACGCGTACCAGCCGGCGGAAGGCACGCAGCGATTCGGCGATGCGTTTGTACGGCTTGAGGAAACCGAAAATGCCGATCAGCGGTGTGGTTTCATTGAGGCCCAGGCGTTCGCGAAACTCCAGGCGGTTCGCCGCGGGAATCCACGCGCCGTGCGGGATGCGAGCCACGGCGCCCGAGAATCCCGCCGCGCGGAGCTGGGTTTCCACGCACCCGCTGTGCACGATCGCGGCCTTGGACCGGCTCAG
>JASHQT010000044.1 GCA_030039005.1 Bryobacteraceae bacterium | reverse complement strand
ACCGGAGTATCCTGAACTCATGGAGGAAACCCGTCCATGAAACAGAAACTCACTATTGCGATCCTGCTGGTGGCTACAGCAATCGCCGTACTCGCCCAAAACTACTTCACAGATAAACTCCCTGGAGCTTCAACGCTCACCGATCAGCAAAGGATCGAACGGCTAGAGAAGCAAGTCTTGTCCATCCAATCCAAGCTGGCAACCTTGGAGCAGCAATCTAGAACTCAGATACGGCCCTTGGGAAATTCAAAGTAGCCCACTACCAAAAAAACGGCAGCCGCAATTTCGTCCCTTGGTCGCAATTCGATGGCTTCCGCGAAGGAAAAACCGTCGTTCTGTTGCGGGAGGCTGGATCAGGAGAATACCGCGTCATCCCCAAGGAAACCGACCCACCGAGCGACTCCAACAAGCTCGTCTCAGCCATTCGCTCCCGCCTCATCGAGATCCGCTGGCCACCGAACCCGCTATGGGCGCTGCCGCAGAATCTGCCGCGCGTTTCGTTTCCCATGAAGAATCGCCAGGATTTGCAGCGGTACGGTATCCGGACGATATACGACGGTGTAATTGGGATAGCGCGTCAAGGTCCAGAAGAGGACCGGTCGTGGGGTCAGATCGCTGCGCGGATGGCCCCGTGCCGGAGCCTGCGCAGGAACTCACAAGCATCGTAAATCGACTTTTCCACGCGGTCTGCAGCGTCCTCACTGTCGCGCCCGATATACGACCAATCTGAGGGACGTCAGCTTGAGCAAGCGGCGTAAGCACGTAGCGCCTCATCTTCCAGGCGAGTGTTCCCGGCGCCAGGTCTCCTTCATGGCTTGGATTTCACACTTTGCTTGTTCCCCGTCGATGAGTTTTCCGCGTTCCGCTTCAAGGTACCCGTGCGCGATGTGGGCGATTAAGGCTCGACGCTCCTCGTCGCTCCAGCTTTCCTCGGCGTCCTGAGCCTCAAGGGCATGACGCAGCACATCTTCCGCACTCGCGTAGCCTCCGGTCGCGAGACGTTTATGAATGAGCTGTTCGAGATCGGGAGGAAGATTCAATTGCATAAGGCACTTCTCTGTTCAGTTCTATCGTAGCGGACACCGCGGGTACGTCGGACTTCAGAACGAAGCCTTCATACTCGTTGGCCGCGACTTCATCGCATTTCTGACAGTACGCCGGCAGCCCTCCTATATATGGCATGAACACCCGCGGCTTTCCAGGAATATTAGCGCCCAAATACCAGGAATTGGCTAGCGGATAAAGCGTCTGGTTGGCCACTTCATTCACATGCTCGACCCACGCGGTCTCGGCTGCGGCGCTGGCCTCCATGGTCGCGATGCTGTGTTTCCGGAGGTAGGCCATCGCATCGGCGATCCAATCCACATGCTGCTCGATCGCAATGGCCATATTGCTGAGCACGGATGGGCTTCCCGGCCCCGTAATCGTGAAGAGGTTCGGAAAGCCGGCGGCCATCAGCCCAAGATAGGTCCGGGGACCTTCCGCCCATTTGTCCTTCAGGCGCTTCCCTTCTCTCCCGCGAATCTCGATTCCGTTCAGCGCACCGGTCATGGCGTCGAAGCCGGTCGCGAACACGATGCTATCGACGGTAAATTGGCGGTCTCGGGTTCGCGGTCCGGCTGCGGTGATCTCTTCGACAGGAGTCTCGCGCACGTCCACCAGCGTGACGTGGTCGCTATTGAAGGTTTCGAAATAACCCGTATCGATGCAAGGCCGCTTGGTTCCGATGGGATGGTTCCTGGGCGCGAGCTTCTCCGCTACTCCAGCATCGCGCACAATTGCGCGAATTTTGCCGCGCACGAATTCGGCGGCGGTATCGTTGGCTTCCAGTTTGAAGAACAGATCGTTAAACGCCGCCAGCGGTCCGAACCCGCCTTCCTGCCAGCCTTTTTCAAATTTCCGCTCGCGCTCCTCGGCGGAAACCTCCAAGGCCGAGGGCTTCGGTCCGCCGGCCTGCACCAGGAAACCGAACGGCGTGGTCATCGCCACGGCACGATATTTCGGCCCGTTTTCCTTCCAGTCTTCGAGGACCTCCGGCGGAATCGGCCCGTTCTTCGCCGGCAGGCTGAAATTCGGCGTCCGCTGGAAGACGTAGAGGTGCGCCGCCTGCCGTGCGATCTCGGGAATCGACTGGATGCCTGACGAACCGGTCCCGATCACGGCTACCGTCTGCCCCGTGAAATCGACTCCTTCGTGCGGCCAGCGCCCGGTGTGATACCACGGGCCCTGGAACCGGTCGAGCCCTTTGTACTCGGGGACCTTGGCCGCCGAAAGACATCCCGTGGCCATCACGCAGAATTGCGCCGTCACCACCTGGCCGCGGTCGGTCGCGATGGTCCAACGGCCTTGTTCCTCGTCGAAAGTCGCGGAAACCACTCGGGTGTCGAATTCAATATCGCGCCGCAAGTCAAAGCGGTCGGCGACATGATTCAGGTAGCGCAAAATCTCCGGCTGCGAGGCGTAGCGCTCAGTCCACTGCCACTCCCGGCGGAGATCCTCGGAGAACGAGTATGCGTATTCCAGGCTTTCGACGTCGCAGCGCGCGCCGGGGTATCGATTCCAATACCAGGTGCCGCCGACCCCGGCCGCGGCTTCGAACACTCGCGCCGAGAAACCCAACTGGCGAGCGCGATGCAGCATGTACAACCCCGCAAAGCCGGCCCCGACGATGACCACGTCTACAGCCGTCGGATTGTGCGAAGAATCGGGCATCAGGCCTCCGTGTGAGACCATTCTACGGCAAGCGCCCGCGGGCTTGTCTCTGGGTGGTCTTTACCGGGCGTGGCCCACAGGCTCGGCCGGCACCTTGGCCCGCCACGTGCTTTGCAGCCAGCGCTCGAAGGTTTGAACCTGCGGCAACTCCATTCGCACGGCTGAAATATCGACGTGATATGCCTTCCGATCAAACCACTGGAACATCTTGAAATGCGCCGGATCGATGCGCCTTTCAAACTCGTCTTGCGGGATCTGCACGTACTTCACCTGCCCCAGCATCCGGCCGAAAGCGTCGGCGATCAGCGCCATTGACAGCTCATCGCTCGCCATCTCGAACGTGCGGCCCATCCATTTGCCGGGATGCTTGAACGCCAGTGCCACGAATGCGCCGATATCGTCCACCGCCAGCATCTCGAGCCGCGTCTCCGGCTTGAGCGGCCATTCCAGACGCCCGTTTAGAATCTGATCCTTCCAGTTAAACCAGTTCTCCATGAAAAAAGGCGGACGCAGAATCGTGTGCTTGATCCCCTGGTGCTCGAATGTGCTCCTCGATTTTCTTGCTGCTCTCGAATGCGGCACGCCTGTGTGCTCATCGGCGCCCACCACCGAGCCGTACACGAAATGCCCCCACGATTGCGCGACTGCGGCATCCACCATGTGAATGCCCCGGTGGCACCGGTCACCAGAATGATCCTTGTGTTACTTGGCATGATGACTTGACCTCCGCCGATTGGACGCCGTCCGGTGATAATCTGAACGTAATCCCGCGTCTTTTCATTCCCCGAGGAATCCCCGTGCGTATCACTTTTGTTTGCGCCTTCGCTCTGTCGGTTTCCGCCGCCTGGGCCCAGTCCGGATTGATGTATTCCACGTACTTGCGCGAGGGCTTCACGCCCGCGGCCGTCGCCACTGACGCCGCTGGCAACCTTTATGTGACCGGTCCTGCGGTCCTGGGCCCGGAAAGCCCTCAAACCGCAGCGATGGTAATCAAGCTGAACCCCACGGCCACGCAGACGCTGTACGTTCGCACTCTCGGCGGCTCCGGATTTGACTCCGCGTCGGCCATCGCCGTTGACAGCGCCGGCGACGCCTACGTCGCGGGAACCGCTTCCTCGCCCGATTTCCCGATCACGCCTGGGTCGCAAACCGGCACTCTACCCGTGGGCGGCGGAATGCGTACTTTCCTCGCGAAGTTCGATCCGCAGGGCGAGCTCCTGTTTTCCGATGTACTCGGGGCCGTGAGCACCTACGGGCTCGCGGTGGCCCTTGCCGCCGACGGAGGAATTATCGTCAGCGGCCTTGCCACGGCCTCGGGACTTGCGGCCACTACCGGCGCCTACAGCGTTCCCGATACCAACGGCCGACCGTACCTGATGAAGGTCAGCACCGGCGGAACGAACATTGTCTTCAGCGCCACGGGAATCGGCGGCGACGCGCTGGCCGTCGATGCGGCGGGCAACATCTACATGGCCGGCGCCGCGCACTATTACTACCCAACCACTCCCGGCGCTTATCAAACTTTTCCCTCTCCCGCTTCCTGCCCCGAGTGCTTTTTCGCCGACGGCGCGAATCAGTACGTCACAAAAGTAGATCCTGCCGCGACGACACTGCTGTACTCCACCGGTGTCTCGGGCAACGGTCAAACCGCGAATAAAGGACTCGCCGTCGATGCGTCGGGAAACGCCTACGTCACCGGCCTCGCCTTGGACGGCGCTTATCCTTGGACTGGCACTCAGCCCAATACACAGATCGTCGAGCCGTTCCTCACCAAACTCGACGCCGCGGGCGCGAACGCGATTTATTCCATCGCCGTCGGTGGCTCGGGCATCGCGCTCGGATCGCAGGGCGATCTATATGTGGGCGGCGCTTATAACTTGACCGGCATCGACTCCGGGATTGTCGGAATCATCACGCCGCCCGGAATCCCGGCGCCGCTGCCGCCCGGCATCGCGAGCCTGCCCATGCGCTGCCAGCAGAACAACCTCACCACCCTCAGCCAGGCTTACGTTTCGCACATCGACGCCGCGACCGGCAACGTTTTGGGCACCGTGCTCCTCGACGGATCGAACGCGAGCACGGCCGGGATCGCTTTCGCAGGCGGCTCCAGCGTCTGGCTCGCCGGTCCCACTTCGCAGCCCGACGTGCCTATCACGCCCGGCGCGCTGACCCCGATCCCAAACGCGTCCGCCCTGCATGCCGGCACGCAGCCCGGCGCGTTGCTGGCCCAAGCCGGCTTCGCCGCGAGCACCACGCCCGCGGCGCCCCAAGTCGCCTGCGTTACCGATAACGCGAACGAAGCGCGGCAGGGCGCGGTCGCACCGGGCCAGTTGCTCTCGCTCTTTGGCTCTGGGCTCGGTCCAGCGACCGGAGTCGCCGCCACGAATTACACGACAACTTCGCTCGCCGGTGTCACGGTCACATTCAACGGCGAGCCCGCGCCACTGCTCTACGTTTCCTCCAGCCAGATCAACGTCGCCGTGCCCTTCGATGAACCGTACACCAATTCGCAGGGAAATCAGAATCTCGCCACCGTGCAGGTCACGGTGAACGGCACGCCCGCTGCGCCGCGCGCGCTGCCGGTGGTTCCGACTAACCCGAACCTCTTTGCCAATCTCACCGGCATCTCCACCTGCACCATCGGCGCAATCACGTACAACGGTTCCTACGCGGCCGTCGCGATCAACCAGGACGGCAACATCAATTCCTGCACCCATCGCGCAGCACCGGGCGAACTGGTTTCGTTCTTCATTAACGGCCTGGGCGTGGATGCGAGTTTGGGCATCACGCAGGCATGGACTCCCACGCTGATCCCGATCGAGGTGACGATCGGCCCCTGGTCGGTCGAAGTCACCGCCGTCGAGCAGATCAATCCATTCGTCTGGCAGATGAGCGCGCGGATTCCGGCCGACGTCGGATCGCCGCAAAACGGGCTGGCTCCGGTCACGATGGACCTGAATCTCGCCAACGGCGTGCTGCCTATCGGACCGCTGTCCATCGAGCCCGTCTCACCGCTTTCCATCCCTGCCGGCCAGCCCATCAGCCTGAACATTTGGGTCGGCCAGTAGTTCGCGGCGCGCCGGTCCAGTA
The DNA here is from genome assembly GCA_030039005.1 of Bryobacteraceae bacterium. The sequence continues at coordinate 468 of JASHQT010000044.1, read as the reverse complement.
CATCTGGTAGCATTATCAGCGAAGAGGAGAATCCATCATGGCTGACAACACGGGTGAGGCTCAGGAACGCGGCATCGATCGCCGCTCGCTATTTGAAGCCCTCTCGAAAGTTTCTCTCGGCCTCGCCGCCACGGCTGCGATCGCCGAGCAGGTGAAAGCCGCGCCGGCCGAAGAGACCAAGAGCGAAGAGCTGGAGGAGTTCAAATACGATATCGAGAGCGAAAAAGGCTGGGTGGGACCCGGCGGCTCGGCCAAGGAAGCTACCGTCAAGCAACTGCCGGTCTCGCAATCCATCGCCGGCGTTTCCATGCGGCTGGAGCCCGGCGCGATCCGCGAGCTGCATTGGCACGCGCTCGCGGCCGAATGGGCCTACGTTCTCGAAGGCCGCTGCCGCACCACGGTCATCGCGCCCAACGGCCAGACCGAAGTGGACGATTTCGAGGTCGGCGACACCTGGTATTTCCCGCG
>JASHQT010000429.1 GCA_030039005.1 Bryobacteraceae bacterium | reverse complement strand
TTCAGATTCGTCGTCTCCACCACCAGCGTGTTGCCTTCCCAATGGCCGCGCGAATCGCCCATGTAGGTGTCGATGGCCTTGCCCACGTGCGGGCGGCCGTCCAACGGAATGACGCGCGCTTCATGGATCATTTCATTGCGGATGATCACGTAGCCCGGCGCCTGCAGGATTTCGTTGCCGAAGTTGTACAGCGTGGGCAGCATGCTCGAAACGACGCCGCGCGAGATGCAGCGGCTGTAGTAATCGAAGTCTTCCCAGGAATCCACCTTATCGGGGAAATGGCTGCCCGGCCCGAGACCGCCGCGCAAAGCGTGAACCGCCGCTGCGCCTTCCGGCGTCAACGGAGGGACGCGGCCGTCGGGAGGATCGACAACCAACGACGCCTGGCGATCGGGTTTGCCGCGTTCCTGCCAATAGGACGGCGGATTGATGCCGACCTTGTTATCGGTTTTGGCGAACTCCTCACTGTCCGCTTCGGACTGGTTCGCGAACTGCTTTTCGCGCTGGGACAGCTCGGCGTCGGTGAGTTCGGAACGAGTGCCCATGCTCGCCGGCCGCTGCATGGGAATGCGCGCGGTGGCCGGCCACTCGCCTTGGAGATCGGGATCGCCCCATGGAGTTTTGGGCGGCGTCCATTTTTTGGCCGCGGTCGAAGTGGCGACCTTCGCCGCCGGCGCTTGAGCAGCAAGGGGTAACGACGATACCGTCGCGATCACGACCGATGCGAAAATCCACGTCCTCATGCCAATCTCCTTTTGTGGCGCGCTACTTCTGATCGTCGGGAACGTCGGGGTTCGATCCGCCGACAAACAGCTTCTTTCCGTCTTTAAACGTCACGCTGCTGCCGTTGGCGCGATTGGTGCCGTTTTTGGCCTGATATCCCTGCACCGTGACCTCGGTTCCTACTTCGAGCGAGTGCTTGGTGAAACCGCGACGCAGCATGATATTGGGACTGCCGCATTCCACCATCCAGTTGGTCACCGTGCCGTCGGGATTGGTCACGTCGATGTGAATCCAGGAGTGCGGATTGATCCACTCCATTTCCGTAACTTTCCCGGTCAGATGAACCGGCTTGTTCTTGTCGAACTCGGCCTCAAAGGCGTGATGGGCCCAGGCAGGCGCGATCGCCAGTAGCAATCCCGCGCCGGCGGCCAAAAGCGCAATTTTAGTTCGCATTCCCTTTCCTTCCCTGTCTAGTGAAATTCTACCTGAATTGGATCCTTATTTTGTTTCCTTGCCCGCCGACTTACCTTCTTCGGCGCGAGCGCCGCTCAGAATGTCGCTCATGGCGATGTTTCCCTCGTGGCAGGCGTATTCCAGAAGCTTGTACTTCTCGTCGCGCTTCAAAACGATGAGGATGGTCCAGGGTCTGGTCCACGTCTTAGGATCGTCAATGGTGGCCGTATAATTCAGCGTATTCGCATCCACACGGGTCAGCCGCTCGGTCAATTTCATGTCGGCGCTGTGATGCCCGGGATCGCCCGGATAACCCGCGCCATTGGACCCGATCGCATCCTTGTCGGTAAAGTTGGTGGTCTCGATCACCAGCGTATTGCCGTCCCAATGGCCGCGCGAGTCGCCCATGTATTCGCGGATCGCCGAGTTCACGTGTGGCCGCCCATCCAGCGGAATTACTCGTGTTTCGTGGATCATTTCATTGCGGATGATGACGACGCCTGGCGCCTGCAAGATTTCGTTTCCATTGTTGTAAATCACCGGAATGATGGAGCCGAGCACACCGCGCGTGATGCAGCGGTAATACAGGTTTAGATCGTCATAGGAATTCGCCTGGCCGCGCCATGCCCCCGGAAATCCCTTGCCGCCGCGCGCGGTCTTGCGCAGTTCCTGCTCCTGGGCCGTCAACGGCGGCAATCTTCCATCCGGCGGATCGATAATCAGTGAAGCTTGGCGCGTGGGCTTGCCGCGCTCCACCCAATAGGACGGCGGACCGATTCCGGGAGTGCTGTCGCTGGCGGCTGTCGACTCGGCGTCGGCTTGCGCCTGCTTCTTGGCCTGCGCTTCCTTTTGGGCGAACTCCGTATCGGTGAGAGTAGCTCGGTCGCCGAATTTTTCGGGTCTCTGCATGGGAACGCCCATATTGCCCGGCCACATTCCCTGGAGATCGGGATCGCCCCACGCGGTTTTGGGCGGAGTCCACGGCTTCACCTGTCCTGAGGCCGCCGGCATAACAATGCCAGCGGCAGCGATTGCGAACAAAATCAGGCGTGCTTTCATACCATCCTGCTGGTCACTTCGTTGGCGCGGGCGGTTGCTTGGCGTATTGCCCGTAGAGCAGTTGCTCAACAAATTCCACACATTTGAACTCGAGGATCTGCGCGTTTTTCTCGACCCTGCGATACAAGGGCATGCGGATCTTCCAGGGCCGCGTGTATACGGACGGATCTTCGATAGTCGCTTCGTACATCAGATGGTACGGATCGGTGCGGGTGAAACGCTCCACCACGTGCAGTTGGTTGCTCGCGTAATCGCCAGCGCGATCGAGCCACGCCAGTCCGTTCAACCCCGTGACGTCCACCACCAACGTGTCGCCCTCCCAGTGGCCGTAGTTGGTTCCCATCCAGGTGTCCGTCGCCGCCTCCTCCGGCTTGCCCATGTCGACGAGGCGATTGGCGCTCGCGAATTCGTAAATAAACATGATGCCGCGCGGCGTCTGCACGATCTGGAACGGATACGGCATGTAGTTGGCGCGCGGGATGCCCGGCATGTAGCACTTGGCTTCGGGGTCTTTGGTGCGGCGGTCGGCGAAATTGGCCTTCTTCTTCGCTAGCGCTTCGGGCTTGTAAGGGATGGTCCCACCTTCCACCACGCTTTCTCCGGCGGGCTCGGAATTGATGGCGCCCGTTTGCCACATGGTCCCGGCCGCGGCCGAATGATCCTCAAGATCCCAGTTGGCGGTGTTGACGGCTTCCCAGACTCCGCTCAGGTCGGCATGGCCGTCGTAAGAGCGCGGTGCGCGGTACGTGCCATTTTGCGCGTTGGCTGCAATCGAAGCCGCCAGCATCAAACTTGCTCGAACAAAATTCCTCATAAATGTTTAACGCTTGTGCTCCTTGGAATAATCGATGAAGTTCAGCTCTTTGCACGCGCCCGGATTGTAAGGCGCGTCGGCCACCAGGATGCTGTCGGAGCCGGTGTACTGGCCTTTCAAGTAAACCGGATCCTCGGCGACATAGCCGCGCGTGAGCGCCATCTTGTTCGGATCCAGTGTGAAGCGCTCCACCACGTGCAGCTTGTCGCTGTTGCGCACAGGCGGATTCAGGAAGCCAGGCAGGAACCCGACAGTATCCACTACCAGCGTGTCGCCTTCCCAGTGCCCGATGGAATCTCCCGCGCGGGTTAGCTTGACGTTCGCCGGATGCTCTTTCCGGCTCATGTAAATGGTGCGCTTGAACCCGAACTGGCCGTATTGGAGCGTGATGGTGTCTTTGTTCTGCGTGATCCGGTCGACCGGACCGTCGAAAGTCCAATCGAAAAGAATGCTGGTGGTCTGGCAGTGGAAGCGCGGGTTATCCTCGCGCTTGACCTCCTGAGCAGCTTT
>JASHQT010000043.1 GCA_030039005.1 Bryobacteraceae bacterium | reverse complement strand
CGCGCCGCGCAAACTAGGTTCGACCTTCGCGCCGGTTACGATTTCGAGCGAGTTCGGATTGAGATTGGCGGTGAAGTCCTGCCCCTCTCTTACTGCATTGGGATCTTCGCGCGTGAAGAGCGTGTCGTAGAGGCGTACCTCGGCGTCAACAGCGTGCTCGGCTGAGACCCAATGGATGGTCGACTTCACTTTGCGGCCGTCGGGTGCGTTGCCGCCACGCGTCGCCGGATCGTAGGTGCAGTGAATCTCAATCGGCTGGCCGCTTGGGTCCTTCACCACGCTGGTGCAGGTGACGAAGTAGCCGTAGCGCAAGCGCACTTCCCTGCCCGGCGAGAGGCGGAAATATTGCTTGGGCGGATTTTCGCGGAAGTCGTCCTGCTCGATGTAGAGCACGTGCGAAAACGGAACGGTGCGAGTGCCGGCCGCTTCGTCTTCGGGATTGTTCACCGCCTCCATCCGCTCCACTTGGTTTTCGGGATAATTGTCGATCACCAGTCGGAGCGGGCGCAGCACCGCCATGACGCGCGGCGCGCGTTTGTTCAAATCCTCCCGCACAAAATATTCGAGCAGCCCGAGCTCGGTGGTGCCATTGGTCTTCGACACACCCACGCGTTTGCAAAAGTTCCGGATGGCTTCCGGCGTGTAGCCGCGGCGGCGAAGCCCGGAAATGGTGGGCATGCGCGGATCGTCCCAACCGCGCACATGCTTGTTTTGCACCAGCGCCAGCAGCTTGCGCTTGCTCAGCAGCGTGTAGGTGAGGTTCAACCGGTCAAACTCGATTTGTTGAGGATGATAGATGCCGAGCTGTTCGACGTACCAATCGTAGAGCGGGCGATGGTCCTCGAATTCCAAGGTGCAGATCGAATGCGTGATGCCTTCGATGGAATCCGACTCTCCGTGCGCGAAATCGTACATCGGATAAATGCACCACTGGTCGCCGGTGCGGTGATGCTCGGCGTGCAGGATGCGATACATGATCGGATCGCGCAGGTTCAGATTGGGCGAAGCCATGTCGATTTTGGCGCGCAGCGTGCGTGCGCCGTCGGGAAACTCGGCGGCCTTCATGCGGGAGAAGAGATCGAGATTTTCCTCGACGGACCGGTTGCGATAGGGGCTCTCCTGGCCGGCCTCGGTGAGCGTGCCGCGCTGCTGGCGGACCTGCTCGGGCGTCAGATCGTCGACGTACGCTTTGCCCGCTTTGATCAACTGCACCGCCCAATCGTAAAGCTGTTGGAAATAATCCGAAGCGTAGAACAAGCGGCCTTCCCAATCGCCGCCCAGCCATTTCACGTCTTCGATAATCGACTCGACGTATTCGGTTTCCTCTTTGGACGGATTGGTATCGTCAAACCGTAGATTGCATTTGCCGTGAAACTCCTCCGCGAACCCGAAATTGATGCTGATGGATTTGGCGTGCCCGATATGCAAGTAGCCGTTGGGTTCCGGCGGAAAGCGCGTGTGGACGCGGCCGCCATACTTATTGGTTTTCAGGTCGTCGAGGATGATTTCGCGGATAAAGTTGGAGGGGCCGGCGCCGGTCATGTTCTCGGGGGCGGTGACAACCTCGTTGGTTTGCGGATTGATGGTGTCTTTCATGGGTGCAGATTCCTGGGGTGCAGGTTCAATGACGGAGGAGTTCGATGGCGCGGCCGATGCGGTGCAGGCAGGTTTCGCGGCCCAGCACTTCGAGCGTTTCAAACAGCGGCGGCGCGTTCTTGCGGCCGCAAACGGCGACGCGAATGGGTTGGAACATTTGGCCGGCTTTGATCTTGAGCCGCTCGGCGCCGGCGCGCAAGGCGGTTTCCAGGCCCGCGTGGCTGAACTCGGCTGCGGCGAGGATTTCGCGCGCGGCTTCCAGCACCGCCAGCGCCAGTGCCTTGTCGCCCTTTTGCGGGATCAGTTCCGATGGATCGTAGGGCGCCAGTTCGTCGACGAAGAAGAAGTCGGCGACGGTGGCCACGTCGCGCAGCGTCTTGATGCGTTCGCGCAGCAGCGGAGCGATCTGCAGCATTTTCGCCGGATCGGCGCGCAAGCCCGCGGCGCAAGCAAACGGCAGCATCTTTTGAGCTAATTCCTCGACCGGCAGCGAGCGGATTAGCTCCGCATTGAGCCACAGCGCTTTGGGATCGATGGGATCTTCGTCGGTAAAATTCACGACGGCGTTGTGACGATGAATCCCCTCGAAAGAAAACGCCTCGATCAGCTCTTCGCGAGTCATTTGTTCGCGATTATCCTTGGGTGACCATCCCAGCAGACACAGGAAATTGATGTAGGCGTGCGGCAGGAATCCGGCGTCGCGATAGGTGAGCACGCTGACCACCGGCCCATGACGGCGCTTGGAAAGCTTCGAGCCATCGGGCGCGATCAGCAGCGGCAGGTGCGCAAAACGCGGCGCCTGCTCGCCAAGAGCTTCAAAAATCAGCACGTGCTTGAACGTATTCGTGAGATGGTCCTGGCCGCGGATGATGTTGCTGATACGCAGATCCACGTCGTCGGCGCAGGAGGCCATGTGATACGTGGGTACGCCGTTGGAGCGCAGCAGCGCGAAGTCTTCGATGTCGGCCGCGAGTTTGGATTGCTCGCCATAGACCGCGTCCTGAAACTCCACCGCGTGCGAACCCTCGCGCGGCACGCGAAAACGCAGAACGAACGGCTCGCCTGCATCGGCGCGGCGCTGGCTTTCTTCGGCCGAAAGCTCGCGCATGCCGGGATTGAAGAGCCACGCAGCGGTGGAATTCTCCTTTTCTTCGACCGCGGCGGCGGGCGTGAAATCGCGGTACGCGAGGCCTTTGTCGAAGATGGTCCAGGCCATCTGGCGATGCAGTTCGCCGCGCTCGGATTGCGAATACTGCTCGTCCCAGTTGAGATCCAGCCATTTCAAACCTTCAAAAATGGAATCGAGCGAAGCCTGCGTGTTGCGATCGGTATCGGTGTCGTCGATGCGCAGCACCATTGTGCCGTGATTGCGGCGCGCATAGAGCCAGTTGAAGATGAACGTTCTGGCGCTTCCAATATGAAGGTAGCCCGTCGGCGACGGTGCAAAACGGACCCGGAGCATTAAATTTCAGGATACAGGACGAGCCGCGCCAGCTTCTAGCCGTTCATACAACTGGGCGAGATCGGCGATGGAAAGCTGCTCGGCGCGCTTGGA
>JASHQT010000428.1 GCA_030039005.1 Bryobacteraceae bacterium | reverse complement strand
CCCATTTCGAGCGCGATCAGCACGTCGTCGGTGGAGGCGAACGTGCGGCCTTCGCCCTTGGTGCCGGGGCGGGCTTTGGTCAAGTAATAGAGGCCAAGCACCATATCCTGCGTCGGCACCGCGATGGGCGCGCCATGCGCGGGCGACAGGATATTGTTCGCCGAAAGCATCAGCGTCGAGGCTTCGATCTGCGCTTCGGGCGACAACGGGATGTGAACGGCCATCTGGTCGCCGTCGAAGTCGGCATTGAACGCCGTGCAGGTGAGCGGATGCAGCTTGATGGCTTTGCCTTCCACCAGCACCGGCTCAAAAGCCTGGATGCCGAGGCGGTGCAGCGTAGGAGCACGGTTCAGCAGAATGGGATGGTCCTTGATGACTTCTTCGAGAATGTCCCAAACCACCGGGTCCTGCTGCTCGACCAGTTCCTTGGCCTGCTTGATTGTCGTGCAATGCCCGCGCTGTTCCAGCCGATGATAGATGAACGGCTTGAACAATTCGAGCGCCATCTTCTTGGGCAGTCCGCACTGATTCAGCTTGAGCTCGGGACCGACCACGATGACCGAGCGGCCGGAATAATCCACGCGCTTGCCGAGCAGGTTCTGGCGGAACCGGCCCTGTTTGCCCTTCAGCGTATCGGAAAGCGACTTGAGCGGACGGTTGTTGGCGCCGCGCAGAACACGCCCGCGGCGGCCATTGTCGAACAGCGCGTCCACGGCTTCCTGCAGCATACGCTTTTCGTTGCGCACGATCACGTCGGGCGCGTGCAGCTCGATCAGCTTCTTCAACCGGTTGTTGCGGTTGATCACGCGGCGGTAGAGATCGTTCAAATCGGACGTGGCGAAACGCCCGCCATCGAGAGGCACCAGAGGACGCAGTTCCGGCGGAATCACCGGGATCACGTCCAGGATCATCCACTCGGGCTTGTTGCCGGACTTGCGGAAGCTCTCCACCACGCGCAGGCGTTTGGCGTACTTCAGCTTCTTCTGCTGCGAAGCCTCGGTCTTCATCTTCTCGCGAATTTCGAGGCTCAGCGCTTCGACGTCGACCTTCTTCAGCAGCTCCTTGATTCCCTCGGCGCCCATCATGGCGACGAACTTTCCAGGGAATTCGGTGTCGAGCTGCCGCTTGCGCTCGTCAGTAATCACTTCGCCGCGCGAAAGCTCGGCCACCTCGCCCGGATCCACGACGACGAAAGCTTCAAAATACAGAACGCGCTCCAGTTCGCGCAGCGTGATGTCGAGCAAATAGCCGATGCGGCTCGGCAGTCCCTTGAAAAACCAAACGTGCGAGCAGGGGCTGGCCAGTTCGATGTGGCCCAGGCGTTCGCGGCGCACGCGCGACAGCGTCACTTCCACGCCGCACTTGTCGCAGATCACGCCGCGGTGCTTCATCCGCTTGTACTTTCCGCACAAGCATTCCCAGTCGGCAATGGGGCCGAAGATGCGCGCGCAGAACAGGCCGTCGCGCTCCGGTTTGAAGGTCCGGTAATTAATGGTCTCGGGCTTGGTGACTTCGCCATGCGACCAGCTTCGGATTTTTTCCGGAGAGGCAAGACTGATCCGGATGGAATCGAAGTCGGCGATCAAATTGGCTCTATCGTACGGAGAGGAACGGTACATGATTCTCCTTATAATTCCGCTGTTGGCTATTGGCCTTTAGCTTTTGGCAAGCGTGCCTGCAGAGCCAAGGGCCAAAAGCCAATGGCATCTCTTAGTCCGCCGCCAGCGCCGTGTCCTGCACTTCGCGCGGCTTCTTCATTAACTCCACGTCCAGACACAGCGACTGCAACTCGCGGATCAGGACGTTGAACGATTCCGGCACGCCGGGTTCGGCGGCCGCTTCCCCCTTGACGATGGCTTCGTAGATTTTCGCGCGGCCATACACATCGTCGGATTTGGCCGTGAGCAATTCCTGCAAAACATACGCGGCGCCGTAAGCTTCAAGCGCCCACACTTCCATTTCTCCGAAGCGCTGCCCGCCGAACTGGGCTTTGCCGCCCAGCGGCTGCTGCGTGATGAGCGAATACGGGCCGATGGACCGCGCGTGGATCTTGTCGTCCACCAGGTGCGAGAGCTTCAACATATAGATGTAGCCCACCGTCACCGGCTGTTCGAACGCCAAGCCTGAAATGCCGTCCCAAAGCTGGACTTTGCCGGAACTCGGCAGCTCGGCGTGCTTCAGTTGCGCCTTGATGTCTTTCTCCGTCGCGCCGTCGAATACCGGCGTCGCGAAGTGCAGACCCAGCGCCTGCGCGGCCCAACCCAGGTGCGTCTCCAGGATCTGGCCGACGTTCATACGCGAAGGAACGCCCAGCGGATTCAGCACGATCTCCACCGGCGTGCCGTCAGGCAGATACGGCATGTCCTCTTCGGGAACGATGCGCGCGATCACGCCCTTGTTGCCGTGCCGGCCGGCCATCTTGTCGCCGACCGAAAGCTTGCGCTTCATGGCGATGTAGCACTTGACGAGTTTGATCACGCCGGGCGGCAGTTCATCGCCCTTGCGGAGCTTGGCGATCTTCTCTTCGGTGATCTTTTCGAGCACCGCGATCTGCCGCGAGGTCATCTCCTCGATCTCGTCGATCTGTTCGTTGAGCCGGACATCTTTGTTGGCGAACTTGACGCGCTTCAAATCGCGCGCGCGCAATTTCTCCACCACGTCGCGGGTCAGATCCACGCCCTTGGAGACCAGCTTCTTGTTGGTCTTTTCATCGTGCAGGTCGGCCAGCACTTGCTTGCCTTCCAGCAGATCGGTCAGCCGTTTGGCGCGCTCGTCGTTCAGGATGCGTTTTTCGTCTTCAAGGTTCCGGTGCAGCCGCTCGATCTGGCTTTCGAGAATCGCCTTCGAACGCTCGTCCAAATCCGCGCCCTTACGCGAAAACACCTTGCAATCGACGATGGTACCTTCGATGCCCGGCGGGCAATACAGCGACGCGTCCTTCACATCGCCGGCCTTCTCGCCGAAGATCGCGCGCAGGAGCTTCTCTTCGGGCGTCAACTGCGTTTCGCCCTTGGGCGTTACTTTGCCCACCAGGATGTCGCCCGGCTTCACCGTGGCGCCGATGCGGATGATACCGCTCTCGTCCAGGTTCCGTAGGAACGCTTCGGCGATATTCGGAATATCGCGCGTGATTTCCTCGGGTCCCAGTTTGGTATCGCGAGCCTCGATCTCGAACTCTTCAATGTGAATCGAGGTGTAGTAGTCTTCCTTCACCAGCTTCTCGGACACCACGATGGCGTCCTCGAAGTTGTACCCGCGCCAGGGCATGAACGCCACCAGCACGTTACGGCCAAGCGCGAGCTCCCCGCGATCGGTGCACGGACCGTCCGCCAGCACGTCGCCTTTCTTCACGCGCTGGCCCTGGAACACGATGGGCTTCTGGTTGATGCAGGTGTTCTGGTTCGAGCGCTTGAATTTGGTGAGCTGGTAGATATCGGCGCCCACTTCGCGCGAAAGCTGGCCTTCGTGCGCCCCGCCTTCCACGCGCACGATGATGCGCTCGGAGTCCACCGAATCCACGACCCCGGAGCGCTTGCAGATCACCACCGCGCCCGAGTCGCGCGCAGTGACGTTCTCCATGCCGGTGCCGACGAACGGCGTTTCGGCGCGCAACAGCGGAACCGCCTGGCGCTGCATGTTCGATCCCATCAACGCGCGGTTGGCGTCGTCGTTTTCGAGGAACGGAATCAAACTTGCCGCCACCGAGACCAACTGCTTGGGACT
>JASHQT010000427.1 GCA_030039005.1 Bryobacteraceae bacterium | reverse complement strand
AAGCTGCATCAGGTTTAGCCGCGTAGTCGTTCTATCCGTCCTCGGCCCGTCCACAAACAGGGGTTCGGGGAAGTTACACCTACGGGAGATTGGGAACGTTATGACGTAATATCGGCAGCCATCGCCTCACGGGTGGCCTTTGGCGGTTTCATGAACTAGGATAAGAGCACCGCATGAAATCCTTTCTGGCAAGCTCGTTCTTCGCAATCTGCGCATTCGCGCAGTGGTCGAACGTCGCTACGCCGGGGATTCCCCGGCTGGCTAACGGAAGGGCGGATCTGGCCGCCTCGACTCCGAGGGGCCCAGGCGGACGAGTGGATCTTTCGGGCATCTGGGCGGCCGAGTGCGGCGTGTATGGACTCGATGATTGTTTCACTCGCAGCGCTTTTTTCGATTTGGCTCGCGATGTGAAACCCGAAGACGTGCAGATGACACCTTGGGCCGCGGCGATTCAAGCACAGCGCGCCAAACGCGATCACGTTGACGACCCTTACGGCGTCTGTATGCCTCCGGGCGTTCCGCGCATCGATTACGGAGGCGGTCCGTTCAAGATCCTGCAGACACCTTCGGTCACCGCATTCCTTTACGAAACTCTGGTGGGAATGATCTTTCGCCAAGTTTTTACGGATGGACGTCAGCTACCGCGGACGCCGGAACCGACCTGGCTGGGAAATTCTGTCGGGGGGTGGGATGGCGATTCATTCGTGGTCGAGACCAACGGATTGAAAGACGGTGGCTGGATTGACACCGCAAAAGCGCATCCTAACAGCGATGCGCTGCATGTGACGGAGCGATTCCGCCGGGTGGATTTCGGTCACATGAATCTAACGATCACTATCGACGACCCGAAGGCGTACGTGAAGCCGTGGACGGCCACAGTGAAACTTCGTCTACTGCCGGACACCGATTTGATTGAATCATTCTGTGACGATCACGAGCACACGATGCCACACCGAGTGGTAACGCCCGCTCCGCCAGAGCCGCATAGCCCACCGCTGGCAAAATAAGCGGTCCGCAAAGACGGGCGACGCCACACGACGTAATGACGGCGAGCCAAACTGCTGTGGAGCAATATCATCTGGAAGGGGCTACCTGTCGCATTGCCGACGAAGTCCGAGCAACACCACAATCCACTTTGGAACCAGGCTTTGTACGGATGGCCCGTAAAGCGACCAAAGCAGCAGACACCGGCTACGAGCATGTTGAGGATGCCGATTTTTCGTCCAAGTGAACGCAAGCCTGTTAGTCAGAACTAGCAGGCCGTGGCAGCGAGGCCGGAAATAGAAGAAGGAGTAGATCAGCTCGGGAGCCGCCAGTGATACGATAAACATCGCAGAATTACGGTCAGTGCGTAGAATGAGCCGGCGCAAATGTTCACTCGCGGCGTCGCGGCAACGGCTTAGCAAATCAGCTAATGTTTTCTATTCTCAGGGAGGGCGCCATGATCTCGACTCTCTTCGCGACCCGAAAGTGGTTCCGTATACATGCGTGGGCTATCGCAGGCTTGATCGCGCTGTTCGCATGCGGCGGGCGTAACTCTTTCGGGCAGTCAAGCGCCCTGACCCCCGGTGTTTTGGAGCATCAGGCGGTGACGCCGCCGTTGCTGTTTCGCGAGGTCTGGCAGCAGCCGCCCCATACGGGACCGCTAAATGACGAGAATCGCCGCATTACGCAGCAGGCCGTGACCAACCCAGACTTGGAATTGCGGCTTTACGGCCCGGACGCACGCAACATACAGGCGACCGAGCACAACGGCATCCCCGATGTCTGGAACGGCTTCACGACCTCACCGGTGGCGCTGACGCTGAGATACAAGAACGCCTACCTGGATCTGACGGGCCTGACGAGGATGCGCTGGAGAACGCGGACGGAGAATCTGCACGTGCTGCATCCGGTGGTGAAGCTTGCCGACGGCAAGCTGCTCGTGGGCAGCCAGACGTTCCAGAGCCCGCAGAGGCGGATGGTGGGATCGGAGGGCTTCACGGGCGATTTCGTGGTGTCGGAGGTAACGTTTGACGATCAGCGCTGGTTCGAACTCGATCCGGAGAAGGTGATCGTAAGGCTGGAAGTCAATAACCCAGACCTGAGCCGCGTAGACGAGATCGGTTACGTGGATCTCATGCCCGGCGGTGGACACGGTACTGCCGGATGCTCCAACGTCTCATGGATCGAGGTCTACGCGACTCCACGCAAGCGTTGAGCGGGGTGGGGGCTTGGCCATCCCCGGTACATCCTCCGAAGATGGCATCCGCTCTTACCGACGCCCTGATCGCTGCCGGGCTGAAAACTCCCAGCCCAATTTCCAAATTGCGAGTGATTCGGGACTTTGCGCGTTTCCCGATAACGGCAGCCTTTGACCATTGTTACAATTTCTCCCTGCGGCACTCCGTTCTTCAATTGGCGCCGTTGACCATAGCGTTCGTCATCAGTTCTTTTGGGCAGAGCGGCTCATTCCGCGTGGGGGATGTTCTTCCAGCCTGGGCCGCTGGCACGCTGGATATCCATCAGATTGTCGCAGGGCGCGGAAACGCTGCGTTCATGATGTTTCCAGATGGAACAACGCTACTTCTCGACGCGGGCGATGCGGGCGACACAGAATATGACCGGCTGCACAGTGGTGATGCGGATCAGCGGCCAGACTCCTCGCGGACGCCAGCGCAATGGATCGCGCGATACATCCGACACATGGCTGGCTCCGATGCCCGCCTCGACTATGCCGTCATCACGCACTTTCACCCTGATCACATGGGCATCATTACGGGTTCCGAGCCGCTTTCGATTCAACCACCACGGTGCATTACAGGAAGAGAATCCGTTCTGGCTGGCAACGTTGCGTTCGCGCGTAATGATTGTTCCCGCGTGGGCGGCGACTCATCCCTCCCCAGACGTCCTCAAGCGAATGCTGTCGCCTCGAATCTATCCAGAACAGCGCGATATCAATGTGACGCTGTTCCGCGATGCGACAAAAGCTGCGACCGGCGCGCGTGCCGCTCGAGTGGCCTCCGATCACGGGCATATCGTTGTTCGGGTTGAGCCCGGAGGCGCTCGATACTGGGTGCCTGTGTTGGATGATGCGGTGGAGAGCTACCGCATAGCCTCCGTGCACGTCCTTATCTTTCTGAGTAGCGCGCGCGATTCATGGGTCCTCCGAGCAGATTGTCCGACACTCGGAGAATGGCGAACGGCGGATGAGCCTGCTTCGCCGTGTCCGGAAGACCGGCCGGAACCCGTTATCAGGTATTATCGGCCTTTCGACGCCGCCACTCGGACGACCATTGACAACGAATCGTGGCCGGTGCCGGGTCCAGCCGCCAAGCCAACACACCTCCCAGTCGCCGACCGGCATTATCAGTCGAAGGAATTTGGTTTCCAGGTGCATGGGCTCATACCCTTCGGTCCACACATTCATGGCTCCTCACATTTCGAAGGTCAAGGCGGGCTCGGCTTCAATCTCGCGCATCAAATTCGGACGGGGCTGCCGCGCCGCGAATTAGCTCATTAGGAACGGCTGCCGAATTCACACTTCTTAAGATTTCGCGGGCTTATTCAGGGTTAGGCTAGTAGCACTCATGATTACACGCCGTGCTTTGATCTCGATCTCCCCCGTGGCACTTCTCGGTATTCGCGCTTCGGCTCTCGCCGCCGATCCGTGGACTGCGAAAAAGCCGGAAGACTGGACGGACAAGGATGATCATCAAATACTGACTCGGTCGCCCTGGGCGAAACAGGTTAGCGTTGAGTTCGGCGATCCGGGAGACGCAGGATTCGGCCCCGGCGGGCCACCGGGTGGCGGATTCCCTGGCGGTGGCGGTCCCCCTGGCGGCGGTCCACCGGGCGGTGGATTTCCGGGTGGTGGCGGTCCGGACGGAATGCCAGAATTCAATATTGTGGTTCGATGGAATTCGGCCCTTCCGGTACGGCTCGCATTGAAAAACTCCTCCGAGACGGCTGGGGACTACTATCTGATCTTCGTAAGCGGCTTGCCCATGCTGGGCAACCCGGCCCAGGCTTCCGAAGATCAAGATTCGACCAGGCTCACGGAGCGATTGAAATCGGCCTCATCGCTGCAGCGCAAGGGCAAGGATCCGATCAATGCCGAGCGCGTCGAGACGGTCGGTGGTTCGGATCAAAAAGGCATCCTCTTCTTTTTTCCAAGAAACCCCGGTGTCATTGCGCCCTCCGATAGAGAAGTTACTTTCGTGAGCGCGGTGGGGCCCCTTCGCATCAAAGCAAAATTCAATATGAAGGAAATGATGTATCAAGGGCGCTTGGAACTGTAGGCCTGGGAAGCACGCCGCTGTGCAAGTTGAACTTATCGCTCGCGCTTTATGCGAATTTCGCCCGCAGTGCAGCGCTCAATCCGGTTCTCCGCGATCAAAGCGGGCAACTCCTCCGTGGTTATTTCTGGCGCTCGGGCCATCGTCTCGGCCAAGCTCTCACGCTCGGTTTGAACGAACCCACGATCAGCCATGAATCCGCGCGCCACCTCGATCCACGGTCGGACCAAGCGCTTCCAGTTCCGCCTGGAGGCCGGGTCTAAGGTGAGGGGTGGCATGTCGGACGATTGGCTCAGAGCCGGCAAACCGTTAGACCGATAACGCGTTTTGCGTCCAAGAAGACTTCCCGTGGGGTGAGGTTCGTCTTCGCATCTCGCTTGCAGTCTGCGATTAGGCCGGCCTTCCGGATGCTCCTTCCGCCACCGCTGGAGGCCTTCCTACAACTGTTCCCACTGTAGACGCCGTCATATAATGGCGCCCCAGAATTGTACAGCCGAAGGTGTTTACCGCGACGATGCACCTGGAGGGCAGCCGGTTGCAACTCGGCCTTCAGGGGTTACTGTCCTGGCGGTGCTTCCTTTTGCAGTTCGCGCCACTCCGCCGCTTTGGCGGATTTGCCCCAGTCTTCGTAAAGGCGGGCGATCGCCTCTCGAGCGTCGGTGAGCAATGGTCGATCCTCAACAGGCATCGCGCCGCGGGCGTGCTTCATTCCTTCGTATCCGGAAAGCAAGAGCGGCTCCGCTTCCGCGAATCTTTTCTGCATCGCCAGAGCTGCGCCGAGAACGCTTTGACCATGGAACCGCTGCCAAGTGTCCAAGCGGGCGGCTTGGTAGCCATCGAGCGCCGGCCGGAGCGTGTTCTCCGCTTCCTGGTATTTCTGCTCCTGCAACTGGACCAGTCCGAGCAGGACCGCGCTGTAAAGAGTAGAGGGGTTATTGTTACCCAGCGTGCGTCCGCGCGCATCGCGGACATCCCGGAACAGAGCCTCCGCCTCCGTGTACTTGCGCTCCAGACGATAGACCATCGCGAGATTGTTCATGGCGGCGAGCGTGTTCGGATGATCCTTGCCTGCAACGCGGCGGCGGATATCCAGGGTCTTAATGAACAGAGCCTCTGCTTCGGGGTACTTTCCTTCCTTGCGGTATAAAGCCGCCAGATTATGCATGACATCGAGAGTATAGGCGTGCTCCTCGCCCAAGACGCGCCGCCGGATCTCTAAAGCCCGATTGTAAAGGTCCTCGGCATCGTGGTATTTGCCTTGGAAGCCGTAAGCCAACGCCAGATTGTTCATCACCGTCAGCGTATTGGGATGCTCGTCGCCTGAGACGCGGCGCCGAAGCGAGAGAGTGGCCACAAGAAGCTGCTCGGCTTGGTCGTACTTTCCCTCAAAGTTGTAGACGCCTCCCAAGTTGTTCATCACAAGCAAGGTATCGGGATCGCTTTCGCCCCGAAGACGGCGCCGGGCTTCGAGCGCCTCCCGGAGGAGGGGTTCGGCCTGAGCGTACTTGTTTTGGTGCATGTAGAGCACCCCCAAGTCATCCACAATGCTCAGAATTTCCGGATCCTGGCTGCCCGCAACACGGCGTAGAATCTCCAGCGCTTTCGAAAACATCGCCTCCGCCTGCGGATACTTGGCCTCGCTGTCATATACCTGCGCCAAGTTGTCCATTGCTTCCACCGTTTCTTTGCGGTCTTCGCCCAGAACCCGGCGGCGCAGCTCCAGGGCGCGTTCCAGTTCGCGTTGCGCTTCCGGAAGCAAGCCCAGGTCTCGATACGTCCGGCCCATGGTTTGCCGGATGCTGGCTTCCACTACCGGCTGGTTGGCAAATTTTCCTTCAATCCGGGCTGCGGCGCGGTCCAGTGCCGTTCGAACCTTGAGATCGGGATCGGGCTTTGTGGCGGGTGCGGCCTGCGTGTTTGCGCTGGCCTGCGATAACAAGTCGTCTTGCAGGAAGTCATTGATGGCCTTTGCCGACGCCGATTCCTCATCCGCTCGCTGCTTCTCGGCGACGGCGCGGTTCCGCTCCGCAACCGCTCTTGCCTCGGCGGCCGTGGCGGCGAGCTGCGACTGTACTTCCCGGTCGCGCTGTTCCGTTGCCGTGCGCTCAGCCGCCGCCGCCCGGTCGCGCTGCGCCAGCGCCGCCTTCGAGGCTTGGTTCGCTCGGATCGCTTCCCATGTGCTCGCCGAAATCCCCGCCACAAGCACCAAAAAAACCGCCGCCACGGCCGCCATCAGCCCGCGATTCCGGCGCGCAAACTTTCGCAGCTGGTACACGGCACTGGGCGGCCGCGCCGTGATCGGTTCGTCGTTCAGGTAGCGTTGAATGTCCGCGCCTAAATCCGCCGCCGATGCATAGCGGCGCGTTTTGTTCTTCTCTAGCGCCTTCTTCGCGATGGTCTCGATATCGCCTCGGTAGTTTCGGTCAATCGTGCTGAGACTTGCCGGCTCTTCGTTTCGGATGGTCCGCACTGCTTCCGGCAACTGCCGAGGATTCACCTCGTACGGCGGCCGTCCGCACAGAAGCTGATAGAGGATCACTCCCAGTGCATAAACATCGCTGCGAGTGTCCACTTCGAGCGGATCGCCCAGCACCTGCTCAGGACTCATGTAGGCGAGAGTCCCGACAATCTGTCCCAAACCGGTCTGCGTTGTCTGCGGTGCGTCCGCCTCCTGTGAGTCTCGCTGAACCAGGCGCGCTACGCCAAAATCCAAAATCTTGGGTTGCGCCAGCTCATCCACCAGGATGTTTGCGGGCTTGAGATCCCTGTGAATCAATCCCCGCTGATGCGCGTGATGCACTGCCTCGCACACCTTCACCATCAGGGCGAGACGCTTGCGCGTGTCGAGATGCCGAGCCTCCGCGTACTCGTTGAGTGGAAGGCCACGGATAAACTCCATGGCGAAAAACGGCTGCGACCCGAAGCCCGTATCCGCCGTATTGGACTCGTAGATTTGAGCGATGCCCGGGTGTTGTAAACGAGCCAGAGCTCGCGATTCCTGGCGGAATCGCCGCAATTGACCCGGCGCCGCGAGGCCGAGCTTGATCATCTTCAAAGCCACGATCCGCCGCGGCTCTTCCTGCTCAGCCTCGTACACAACGCCCATGCCGCCTTCACCGATGACTCGAAGAATCCGATAGCGGCCGATCATTGCCGGGTGCGCTCTGCCTGCCATCTCGAGTGCCGGTGTTTCGAGAAAAACCTCCGTCCGCTCCGCCTGCGCCAGCAGCGACTCCACTTCTTCGCGGAGGGATTGGTCCCCCTTGCACTCTGCTTCGAGGAAAGCTGAGCGCCTGCTTTCTTCTTGCTCCAGCGCTGATAGGAATACCTGCTCGATCTTTTGCCAGCGCTCATCCGGATTCATAATTCCCCCGGCCGGCATCGTGGTCCCCCCGCGTGAGTTCGCGGCGAAGCCAACTCTTGGCTACCTTCCAGTCGCGAT
>JASHQT010000426.1 GCA_030039005.1 Bryobacteraceae bacterium | reverse complement strand
AGGAAGTTCGCGCCGGCCAGTTGCGGTCCTTCGCGCCCGGAGAGATCCGGCGCGTGGCAGGCCGCGCAATTGGCTTGATATGCGGTGCGTCCCGCCAGGGCCTGTTCGGCTGTGTACGGCCCCGCTGGACGCTGCTGGGCTGTGCCTGGTTGTGAGACCAGCATCACTCCACCCGCGATTATGAACGCCGCACCCCGCACGATTCGAGTGTTCAATGTGAACTCCTACCTGCTCTCTTCTCTCGGAAGCGCGAGCGCCCCCCGAGGCGTAGATTACAACAGATGCGGGGGAAGCGACAGCACGCCCGCTGCGGGTTCGGGATCACGACCGTGCGACCTCGCTGGGAGCGTTACTCCAGGCCCGCCGACTTGAGCCCCTGGAGCGCCCGCGGTTGTTCTCGTTCTTAACGTGTGAGTTTAGCGCGGCATAGCGTCGCCGCGAACTTTGCCGATGCGGTAACCAGCCCGAACTGTTTTCTGAACGTCCCGCTAGGGTATGGATTTCGCGTTGGCCTGAGGTTGCTGCGACCGCTGGTTTGGCCAACCGCTAGACGCGCTCGTAGAGCACCTTGCCGCCAATGATCGTCATGTCGACTTGCATCTTGAGAATCTTTTCTGGAGATACGTTGAGCAGATCCTCCGGCAGCACGATCATGTCGGCCACCTTCCCGGCCTCGAGCGTGCCTTTGATCTTTTCCTCGCGCGTCAGGAAAGCGCCGTTCCGCGTGTACATCGTGACCGCCTCGCGGATGCTAACTGCTTCGCCCGGACCGTAAACCTTCCCGCTTTCCCCCTTGCGAGTGACGGCGGCGTACAAACCCACCATCGGGCCGATGGGGAGGTTATCGCTGCCGAAGGCCATGAACAGCCCGTATTTCTTGACGGGAGTGGTAATCGAATTATTGGTCGCGAGCCGGTTCCCCTCCAACGTCTCGACGTAACGCCCTTCCAGGTTGTAAGTGAAATTGGGTTGCTGCGCGATGTGGATTTTGTCTTTCGCCATGATCTCCATCGTGCGAGCGGGAGGAAGCACGGTGAAGTGGCACAGATAATGGCGATGGTCATTGCGCGGATAATCGTGCAGCACTTTGTCATAGGCGTCGACGGTCATCGCGATGGCCGCGTCGCCGATGGCGTGAATCCCGAATTGCCAGCCGAGCTTGTGGCCCTCCTCGATATTGGCGTGGATCTGCTCGGGGGTGAAGAAAGCGCGGCCGCGAAATCCCGGGAGTCCTTTGTAGTCCACCAGCGACCAGGCCGTGGGCCCGGTGAAACCGCCGTCGGCGGCCATTTCGCCGATCGAGCCGACGCGCAACCGGTCGTCGCCGTCGCCGGTCTTCTTGCCGAATTCTTTCAGCCGCATCGCGCCTAGCTTGGCTTGGCCTTGCGGAGACGGGTAGCCGACTTGAACGGACGCCCGCGGCAGCTCGGCCCCGTGCTTTTGATACAACAGCTCCCACTCGGCGTACGCGCCGACTACATTGGGATCCACCGTGGATCCTGCCTCGATCACGCTGGTAATGCCGAGCCGGAGTTGCTTGCGGACATCCTCGAGCAGGCTCTCGCGCACGTCGGCGGGCTTGTCTTTGGGCACCAAGCGCGTGTAAAGGTCGTTGCGCTCGCGAATCACGCCATTCGGTGCGCCGCTCGCGTCCTTTTCGATGAGCCCGCGCGGAGGATCGGGCGTGGCGGAATTGATGTCGGCCAGCTCGAGCGCCTTGCTGTTGCCGACCGAGCTGTGGCCACCGGCGCGCACCAGCACCACGGGATTGTTTGGCGCCGCGGCATCCAGATCGCCCCGCAATGGCTTCTGCTGTCCGTCCGTGAAATGATACTCGTCCCAGCCGCCGCCGGTGATCCACTGGCCGGGCCCCAGCTCCTTGGCTTTCTCGCTCACCTGCTGCTTCAATTGCGCCATGGAAGTCGTATCGTTCAGGTCGATATAACGGCGGGAGTGTCCGCCGAGATGGATGTGGGTATCGTGAAAGCCCGGCATCACCATGCGGCCGCGCAGATCGATGGAGCGCGCGGCGGTATACCGGTTGCGCAGTTCATTGCCGCCCACGGCCAGGATGCGGCCGTCCTTGACGACGATGGCTTCGCGAATCGAGAAAGCGTCATCCACGGTAACGATCTTGCCGTTATAGAGAATCAGGTCCGCCGACGTGGACTGCGCCTGTAAAAGCGCAAGCCCTCCCAGAGAAGCCGCTCCCGCCGCTCCGATGAAATCCCGACGCGATACTGTCATGTGTCTCTCCCTTTAAAAGTCCAGCCGCAGAGATAATTGTCCCACACGATTACCCGCGTTTTCCGAAGATTGCACACTTTGCGTAACCCCGAACGGGCACGTGGAACTGTTGCCTCCGAACTGAGTGAGGCAGGAGACGTCCATCGATGCCGGGGGAGCGAAGTTCGGATGGTTCAGAATGTTCGTAAACGTGGATTCAAATCGCAGCCGCACCCGCTCGCGCACCACGAACACCTTCGATAACCCGGCCGCGATCGTTACCGTTCCAGGCCCTTCGCACACTCCGACGCCCGCGTTGCCGATCCGTCCGGCGCCGGCCGGCGTGAGAACGAACGCGTTGTCGTTGAACCAGCCATTGGGCCCGGGATTCGAAATGTTGCAGCTTGCGATTTGATCGGGCCGGACCACGGCCGGCCGGTTGGCCTCATTGATGTTGGCCTGGCTCTGGGACGCGTTGCTATCGTAAGGCGTCAAGTAGGGTCCGGTTTCGGCCAGCGCGATTGAGCTGAGCTGCCACCCGCCCAAGACTCCATTCACGAAACGATTCGAGTTGGCCAGGTACTTCCGGCCATTGCCGAATGGAAGCTGATAGATTCCTGTTAGCAGGAACCGCTGCCGCCGATCGCCCGGCGCATTGCCGCGATCGTCCCGCAGGTCAAATCTGTCGTTGACGCCAACAACGAAACCGAGAGGACCGCTGAAATTGCCTTGCTCGTTGGCGTACCCGGTGGGAGCATCGTTGTTGGCATCGCTCAGGTCCTTCGCCCAATCGTATTGCGCCTGGACATAGAAACCAGTTGCCAGGCGATGCGTGGCTTGCAGCTCCATATCCTGGTAATTGGCGAATCCCCAATTTCCCAACTGGTAAATCGGTCCCCACTGCGGGAAAGGCTCTTCCGACTGGCTGTAGGGCGTGGTGCTGGGGCGTATCGAATTTTGATCGGTTGTTAGCGGCAGCCGGTAGGAATTTTCGCCGATGTAACTGATGCGGCCAACCCAGGTTTGCCAGAATTGGTGTTCGATGGTCACGTTCCACTGCGCCGATGCCGGATCGCGATAATTGATCTGCTGGGCGACGTCGAAGGTGTAAGTGCCCACGTCGCTCGGCACCAATCCCCCGTTCCCATACGCCACCGACGGCAGTTGAAACAGCGGCTTGCCGTTCACCAGCGCGTTGATGTAAGTGGGCGAGTTGGTGGCCCCCGTTCCCGTCATTTGGTAGGCGACACCACCCAGGGTGGGAACCGTAAAGATGCCGAACCCAGCGCGAAACACGGTTTTGTCGTTGTTGAACGGCCGCCAAGCGATACCGAAGCGCGGATCGAAATCCTTGTAATACGTGTACCGCAGTCCTTGCGGCAGCCCCGCCTGGCTCGCGGTGAGGACGGGCGAGCATGGAAGCGTGCTCACAACGCCCGGACACCCATTGATGCTGTAGACCACCGACGCCGCCGGCGGCAACCCGCCGTTGGGATACACCAGTTCGCCGCCGTTCACCGGATCGAAATTGGCGATGTTGCCGTGCGCCTCGGTGAATGGGGGCTGCAGCTCCCAGCGCAGGCCGAAGCTGAGGGTAAGGTTTTTCGTTACGCGCCATTCGTCCTGTGCATACGCGGCGAAGTGGTGCGAGATCTCGTCGATATGCGGCCCGATATCGAATACGATGTTCAAGCTTGGCAATCCCAGCAGGAGATCGGCGAACGCGTTGCCGCTGAAGGAGCCAAAGAAGTCCAGGTATCCGAACTCATCCGACAATCCGAAATTGTTGACCGTGGTATAACTCACCGCTCGGTAGTCGACGCCAAACTTCAGCGTATGCTTGCCCTTGATCCAGGAAAGATTGTCCGTAAGTTGGATCGTGCGCGAGCTGGAAGGCCCGATGTCGTCATGGCCGATGGTCGAAAAACCCGTGCCCGCCGCAAAATTGAAACCGGGGAAGCCGCCATCCGTACCCGCGTTGGAAAGATCCAGCCCTTGCAATCCCAGAGCCGCCACCGCGGAAGCGCCGGTGAACGGATAGGTCTGGGCGGTGTTCAGGTGGCTGTATCCGAACCGAAATTCGTTCACCAGTTGCGGTGTAATCGTAAAGCTGTCGGACAGAACCAGGTTGCGGTTGTCCTGCTGGACATTGACGGGCGGCAACAATTGCGAAAGACTTCCCGGCGAGGCCTCAGCTTGATAAGGAAGATTCTTCCAGCTCCAGCGGCCGAAGAGCTGATTCCTGGTTCCGATGTATTGGTCGATGCGGACGTCGTAGCCGTCAGTCTGATTGGACAATGGCTCGAGCGTCCGGTAGTTGCCGGTGGTGGATCCCGAATCATAGTTGGGAGCCGGATAATAGGTGGTGAGCAGCTTTTGAGCCACGGGGTTGAGAAGGCTGGCGGGGATTTGATTGTTGGGGAACGGTGCGCCGGTGAACGGATTCACTGCCGGCGGGCCCGGCACTCCGTTCAGATTTCCAGCCACCATGGCGGTCGTTGGTACGTTGTCGATCACCAAGTCGGAACCTGGCTTGCGATTCCCTTCATAATCGACGAAGAAGAATGTTCGGTTGTGGCCATTGTAGAGTTTCGGGATCACCACCGGACCGCTGAAGCTAGCTCCGAAATCGTTCCACACTTTGGCCGGCTTCTCCACCGAACCGTAGGCTGTGGCGTCCAACGCTCGATTCTGAAGGTATTCGAACGCGCTTGCGTGAACCGCGTTTCCACCGCCCTTGGTGGTGACGGTCACGTCGGCCGACGACTCCAGTTCGGCGTTGTTGTTGATCGCCGATACCTTGAACTCAGCGAGCATTTCCGTGGACGGATACATGTTGCTGGCCGGTCCGTTGGTCTGGACATTCACCGTCGAGGTGCCGTCCACGCTATAGTCCGTCATGAAGGGCAGTGAACCGGTTAGGGCGATGTTGCCGTATTGATCCTGTTGTACGTTGGGAAGGGCAACGATGGCAGCCAGCGGACTGCTAGAGCTACCTCGATAGTTGGCCGGCAGATCCGTCACCACGGTGTTGTTGATGGTGTTGGATATGTTGGCGTTCTCTGTGTTTACGGTGGCGGCCTCGGCGTTCACCTCCACGCTCTGCGCAACGGCGGCCAATCCCATGGTCAAATCGACGCGCCGTTCCTGGCGCGCATCCAGCGTGACGCGGTCGGTCTTTACGGTCGCGAAGCCGGACTTCTCCGCGGTGATCGAGTAGGTCCCGGGCTGCATGTTGGGAAATTCGTATTGCCCTGCCTCGTTCGATACGGCGGTGCGCGTTGTCGAAGTATCCACATTCGTCGCGGTCACCGTGACGGCGGGGATGACGCTGCCAGACTGATCCTGGACCGTTCCGACAAACGTGCCCAGAGTAGATTGTCCAAACGCGGGAAGACAGGCGAGCGTAGACAAAGCAACTACGAGGTGCCTTGAGAGATTCTTCATTCAGTAAGCCCCTTTCCAAGCGTGAAGAGCCGGGTCCGCACATTACCGAAAATGTGCAAGGATGCGCAATTTTCAGGCTGCCGGCGTAAGCAAAATCGGGTCTTTAGTGGATGAGTATGTTGCCTGGGCGGGCCTTTGTCAAGGCAGCGGCTAATTCGTATAACTCACACAGTATCAATGTAGTACGGGCGATTCTTGCGTGGTTACAAACCGGTATCTGACCGGCTGGTCCGTGCCCTTTGATAGTTCGCCGGGACAATCGACTGTCCAGTCGCGCCAATGATATACTGCCCGCATGTTGTTGCACGACATGGAGCCTTCAGTGGAGGTGGAGCGCGTTCTGCGGAGCGAAACGTTCCGCACCTCGGCTGCGCTCCGGCGCTTGTTGCGATTCCTGGTGGACAAAGCGGTGGCCGGCGAGGCGGATCAGCTCAAGGAGTATTCCATCGGCGTCGACGCATTCGGTAAGCCGTCGAGTTATGACCCACGGCACGACGCCATCGTACGGCTGCAGGTCGGGCGGCTCCGGCAAAAGTTGGGCGAATACTATCGTACCGAGGGCAAAGATGACCCCGTGGTGTTCGAGTTGCCCAAAGGGCGCTTCAAACTGAAGTGGGAAGTTCGCACTGCGCCCTTAGAAGACGACCGCAATCCCGTCGCCCTCAGCCCAGCACCGGCTCCCGACGTTCGGCGCTGGAGAATGATCACCCTCGCACTGGCCTCCGGGTTGGCAATCGCAGCGATTTGGGGCGTATATTCCGGCATCGCACTTTGGAGCGTGCATGCAAGCGCCAACCGCTCCGGGTGGACACCGGAACTGGAGCAGTTGTGGCGGCCGTTCCTGGGATCCAGCCGGCCGGTCGTGATTGCACTCGCCGATCCGCTTTTTATTGAACTGCAAGGCACGGATATTTTCTTTCGCAAAATCTCCATCCGGCGCCTGGAGGATGCGAAGGCTTCACCGGAATTGTCGGCCTTGCGCAAGCTTCTCGGTAATCCGCAGATGCATCCTGCATACAGCTACATGCCCACCGGGGAACTGATGTCTTCCTTTTTGATGGCCAAGCTTCTCGGAAGCCGACGGCAAGACATTCGGCTGGCGCGCAGCAGCCAATTGCCGCTGCAGGAACTGGGCGACAACAACGTAATCCTGATCGGGCCGGAGGTCATCATCGATTCGAAATGGCCCGGGATCCAGCTCAAGCCCGCGCTGGTGCAAACGCCGGAAGGCATTCGCAATTTGAATCCCCGCCCGGGAGAGCTGGCGTTTTTTGCCGACCGGCGGTTCGGTTCGGCGCCCAATGACGGCGAAGCTTACGCGTTGATCTCCCATGCGCCGGGACCGCTCGGCAACGGAGTCATCCAAACGTTCACAAGTTCCCGAACCTGGGGGCGCGAGGGGGCGGTCCAGGCCTTTACCAACGCGGCCTTGGCTCGCGTTCTAGTAAATAAACTCAAGAGATCTTCGGGGCAGATTCCTCGCTACTACCAGGTCGTCGTGCGAGTGAAATTTACCGACGGTATTCCCACCGATGTCGCGTACGTGCTGCACCGTGATTTGACTCCCCGATAAGCGCCGTTCCCGATAAGGCTGAACTGACTGCGCCGCGCCGGCGGAGGTCCACTATCTAGTGATGCACTAACCCGGCGCACTAGCGGCCAACTGCGGCGCTCTGGTTGGTTCGAGGAAGATGGTCTGATCGGCGATGCGGGCGAGCGTGGCGCGGTGCGTGATGACGATGGCGGTGCGGCCTTGGGCGACGCGCAGCAGAGTCTCGGCGATGGCGCGCTCGTTGGCTTCGTCGAGCGCCGAAGTCGGCTCGTCGAGGATCAGGACCTTGGGATTGGCGAGCAGGGCTCGGGCGAGCGCGATGCGCTGCCGCTCGCCGGCCGACAAAGTTTGGCCGCGCTCGGCGACGACCGTATCGTAGCCTTCGGGCAGCGCCAGAATGCGCTCGTGAATCGACGCTCCCCGCGCGGCTTCGACGATTTCGTTCAAACTGGCTTCGGGACGAGCGTAAGCGATGTTCTCGCGAATGCTGGCGTGGAAAAGATACGGCGCCTGATCCACCAACAGAACGGCGTGGCGCAGATCGGTGAGCGGGACGTCGCGCAGATCGCGTCCGTCGATGCGAATCGCGCCCGCATCCGGGTCGTAGAACCGCACCAGGAGATCGGCGAGTGTGGATTTCCCCGCGCCGCTAGGTCCGAG
>JASHQT010000425.1 GCA_030039005.1 Bryobacteraceae bacterium | reverse complement strand
CGCAATGCCGCTTCATAGCACGCCGAGGCTCGGCAAAAATCGCGTGCGACGTAGGCTTCCAGACCCTCGCTGAACAACCGCACCAGCTCGCGAGAGTCCGCATCCTCTTCGGACGCAAGGCCGAGCGGCTCCCACACTTCCACGGGCCGGCTCTTGCCCTTCACCTGCACAACGCCTACCGGCCTTGCGATCACGTGGCTCTGCGCGCTGCGGTACGCCGCATCGCTGATCAGGATCCGCGTGCCGTACAGCTTGTTCAAACCTTCCAGCCGCGACGCCAGATTCACCGTGTCGCCCATCACCGTGTAGTTGAAACGGTCATGCGAACCCACGTTGCCCACCAGCACCTCGCCGGTGGCGATCCCGACGCGCGCGCGAATCTTGGCGAGCTCCGGCGTCCCCCGCAATTCCGCCAGCTTGCGCTCGCACCGTAGCGCGGCTTCGCAGGCCCGCGCCGCATGATCGGCCGAGGGAACCGGCGCGCCCCAAAACGCCATGATCGCGTCGCCGATGAACTTATCCACCGTCCCGCCCTGCGCCGCGATCACCTCGGTCATTTCGTCGAAATAGCGGCTCAGCATTTTGACCAGCTCGTCCGGCGCCATCGTCTCGGCGATCGACGTCATGCCCTCGATGTCGGAGAAGTAGACCGTCATCTCCCGCGTCTGCCCTTGCAGCGTGGCCTCCTGACCGGATTGCAGCATGCCGCGCACCAGATCGCGCGGCACGTAATACGAAAAAGACCGCAAGCTGCCCTTCATGTGGAGCAGCGATTCGTCCATCACCGCCACTTCCCGGAAGAAGGTCCTCATCGGCGGACGCATTTGCAGTTGAAAATCGCCGACTTCGGCCATCTCCGCAGCCAGGCGCGTCAGGGGAACCGAAATGCGCCGCGCCAGAATCATCGTCGCGAGCAGCCCGATGGCCAGCGCGCCGATCGCAACGGCCACCGCCGCGCGTTCGTTTCGTGCCAACACGCTCAGAAAATCGGATTCCGGAGCATAAGTTCCCAGGTACCACACGGGACCTCCCGCCATATCCAGCCGCCGGTATCCGCCGAGGTACCGGCTTCGGCCCACCGCGAGCGTGAATTCTTCCTCTGCCGCGTCGAACTTGCGCGCCACCAGCGTCTGGAACACCGGATCGGGCACATCGGATTCCGTGAGCAGCTTGCCGTAAGATCTGTGCCCGGGATTCTCCACCGGCCGCAGCCCGGGAAACGCGATCACGTGCCGGTCCTGATCGAACAGGAACACCTTCCCGTGCGCTCCGAAATGCAATTGGCTGATGAAATCCGACAGCAGCTTCAAATTAAAATCCACCGTCAAGACTCCGAGCACGCGCCCATCCGGGCCCAACAGCGGATCGGCGCAGGTAATTCCCGCCATCCCTTCGTCATAAAAGATGACCGGCCCCACCCACACCAGCTTGTGCGATTGCTCGGCGGCTTTATAAAACTCCTCGTCGCGCGGATCGTAGTCATTCGCGGTCTGCTCGTAATGCCGCTCCCACGCCCCGCTCTCGCCCACCGTGTAATCGTGCAGCGTGCCGTGCGAGGCCAGCGTCGTCTGACTGATATGCAGGGACCCATCCGGCGCGCGATAAGCGCCGCTAAAGTTTCCGCGCGCGTCGCTGTAGCTGGCCCAGGCGAAGGCCGGATTCGCGCGCAATACCTCGGTAAAGTGCCGGGCAAGAAGATCCGGATCATCCCGCAGCACGCCCCTGCTCATCAGCGCTTGGGAAAGCTCCACCGCGTGAGCCGCATCCTCCAACTGAGCACGGACGTCCAGGTCCAGCTCCGCGAGTAGCGCGTGAACCTCCCGGTCGGTCTGCTCGATCATCGCCGACCGCGTGTTCCCTAAGCTCGCCCACGCCACCAGCGCGATCGCCCCGCCCACCAGCAGGCTCACCGTGACGCCCAGCCCCACGCGGTACCGGATCCGCCTGGTTTGTCTCGTGCCGCGCATCATCTTGCACCCCTACTATCGGCCCAAGCTGGATGTCCCCGGCGTTGTTCGTCTGGGTTGGGTCCTTCCCTTAGTACCTAACGTTTCCGCCTCCCACTGCCGATAGAGAATCGGTATGCAGATTGACGCCCTGTTGTGGATTCTCCTGCCGGTCCTGATCGCGGCCGGATCTGCGCTGCTGTCGTTCTACCTGATGCAGGCCCGCATGGAAGTGGCTATCGCTAAGGAACGAGAGATCTTAGCCGAAGCCCGCGCCGAAGTCCGTACCACCAAAAACACCATGGAGGAGCGCGTCAAGGCCACCGAACAGGAGGCCCGCCGCCGCGCCCTGGACGAATTCATGCAGGACTTTCGCGTGGAAGAGCGCCACTATTTCCGGGAAAACAAATCGGCTTCCGCCCGCCACAAGTCCATGGTTTTGCAGGAGCGGCTGTATTTCCGCAACATCCCGCTGTCCAGTTGGGTAGAGCACGAAATGCTGGTGGAAGAAGAAATGGCCGATGTCCAGCACATCGCCAAAGGTTGCTCCATCTTCAGCACCAAGGCGCTTTCCGAGGACGGCAAAGCCGCCGTTTCCCGGCTCCTGGAGCACGCCGCAGCCACATCGGAAACCGCCCAGCTCGCCGCCGCCGTCAACGGCCGCGAGGCCAGCTAACTTTTCTTAACTTCTTGTCAACCAAATCCGGCGGATTTCGTCCAGACTGGTGATGGGCGCAATGGCAGAACGCCTGGAAGCCAACCTGGACGTGCTGGCCGACACTCGCGATCTTGATGGCCGGTTTAGCAGTTGGATGGCCTCCGAGCAGAAACGCGTGTTTTTGCTGTGCCGCCGCATGCTTCAGGACCCCGCGGATGCCGATTCAGCCACCCAGGACACGTTCTTCAAAGCCTGGCAGGCGCTTAAAGCCCAGGCACTCAAAGGCTCAAGCGCGCCGGAGCTGGACGACCCGGCGAAATGGCTCACCCGGATCGCCGTCAACACCTGCCTGGACCGCCTGCGCTCCCGCCGCTGGCAATTTTGGCGGAAACGTCCCAATCCAGAGGACGAATCAGCCATACTGAATCTTGCCGCCGCGACGGCCCCTGACGCCGAAGATCGCCTCTTCGCACGCCAGATCGCCCAGCGGCTGGAGCGGGCTGTCGCCAAGCTGAGCCTCCGCCAGCGTGCCGCCTTCACGTTGCGGCATTATGAAGATCGCAGCTTGGCCGAGATCGCGGAAATTCTTCAGTTGGATGTGGGAACCGTGAAAGTTCATTTGTTTCGTGCCACGGAAAAGCTTCGGGAGGAGCTGCACGATCTGTACTTTCGGGTTTGATATGAGCATGACAGGGAAGACAAATGAAACATACAGACCATGATGATTTCGAGAACTGGCTACACGGTCAGACCAAGAATCTGCCGGAGCCGGAAGTGTCCCACGAGTTCCTGGCCGCGCAACGCCGCGCCATCTATCGCCGCATCGATCGGCCCCGCTACAATTTCCCGGCTCTGCGCTGGGCGCTTTCGTTCGCCATGCTGCTGCTAATGATTGCCGGCAGTCTCACGCTGGAGCGCCGTCGTCACGCTACGCCCGCCATCTCACCCACGGTCTCAGACGACCAGCTCTTCTCCGATCTCTCGGCCATGGAACAAACCAACGAGCCGAAAGCCATCCAACCCATCCACGGGCTATTTCAATAGTGATGCCGCGCCTGCTCCTACTGGCGATGCTGGCCGCCGCGACTTTGTCGGCGCAGTTACCCAAGAATTTCTACGCCTGGTGGAACAAACCCGAGATCGTCCGCGACCTCAGGCTGACGCCCGTGCAGCGCGAACAGATCCGCGCCACCATCCAGCAATACCGGCCCCATCTGTTGAATGTCCGCGCGGCGGTGAATCAGGCGGAGCAGGCCCTCGCCGAGCAGTTCGACCGCAGCCCGGTGAACCCCGGCAAAACCAATGAGGCTATCGAGCGGCTGGTGGACGCGCGCAGCGATCTCACGCGCACGCTCAGCCAGTTGAGTTTGAAGCTTCG
Organism: Bryobacteraceae bacterium; assembly: GCA_030039005.1. The sequence continues at coordinate 906 of JASHQT010000425.1, read as the reverse complement.
CCTGATCCTGACCGACGAGCAATGGCAGGAATTGCAACGCCGCCGTCCCTTGCCCGGCAATGTGCCGCCCGAGCAGTCACCGGAACCCGATCAGAAATAACGCACGCACAACCCCGCTGAGCCGCGACCCTACCGTGCCGCGACAATACTGAGCGGCGACCGTGAGAAAGCGGCCCGTTGCTAGGCTCCGCTGATACACTGTCACTTGCAGCCCTCCCGGTCTTTCGCTTTGGACACCGCAACTCCCCTCAAGTACGTCAAAGGCGTCGGCCCCGCCCGCGCCGAAATGCTCGAAACCAAGGGCCTGCTCACCGTTGAAGACCTGCTCGCCTACGCACCCTTCCGCTACGAAGACCGCAGCAACGTCAAGGCTATCGCTCAGCTCGCGCCCGGCGAAATGGCCACCGTGATCGCCGAAGTGCAGTCCGCCCACCTGCGCGGATTCCGCCGCCGCAATCTCGGCCTGTTCGAAGCCATCTTTAAAGATTCATCCAAAGACCGCCTGCTCGCCAAATGGTTTCACGGCAACTACCTGGTCGATCGCTTCCTGCCCGGCACGCGCGTCTCGCTCTACGGCAAGGTCGAGCTCGATAACTACACGGGCGATCTGCTCATGATGCACCCCGAGTCCGAAATCCTCACCACGGACGACTCCGAGGGCGATGCCTCGCTCCACACCGGCCGCATCGTCCCGGTCTACGAAGGCGCGGGCAAAGTCACCACGCGCGCCATCCGCTCGCTCATGCATCGCGCGCTCGAATCCATCCCGCCGCTCGAAGATCATCTCCCGCTCGTTATCCGCGAGCGCCTGAAACTCCCCGATCTGTGGCCCTCCGTCCGCGCCCTCCACTTCCCGGCCGCCGACGCCGATCTCCGCGCCCTGAACGCCTTCCGCACGCCCGCACA
>JASHQT010000424.1 GCA_030039005.1 Bryobacteraceae bacterium | reverse complement strand
CTGAAGTCACCCGCGCCATGCCGAGCGACGCCATCCGCCAGGCTTATCCCGCCATCTTTGGCCGCTCCATGAGTTTCACGCTGCCGGCCACCGCTGAAGGGCCGAGCATCGAAACGGATCTCGGCGGCATGGACATCGTGTTTCCTCTGGGCCCCGCGCTGGAACTCTCCTGGGCCGATTGCAGCCTGCAAGTGTCCCCGGATAAGACCCAGCTCTACCTCTGCACGCTGAAGCCCGGTTACGACTTTCAGCCATGACTTGCGATAAACTAACGTATAGAGATGGACCGAAAGAAGGGCCTCGAAAAGGCTGCGGAAGATTTGGCGGCCGTTCTTGAAAGGCATTTCAACAGCCTTCCCGCTGACGAGCGTAAGCTCAAGCGGGCAGCACTTGAAGGCGCCGTAGCTAAGATCGGTACCCCCGCCAAATCCGCAGCGCCTCCCAGAACTCGGGCGAGCCGTCGCGCAGGCCGGCGGCCCGAATAGCGACGAGGAATTCCTCTTCGGTAGCGGTTTCCAGCAGTTTTCTCATGTCTTTGAGGAGTTGAGCCCGTTGTTTCGCGGCCTCAAAGTCGATGGGTCTGCGCCCTCGCTGCTTCTCCTGCCTTATGACCTCGCTCAGGTCGTCGTTGGCGTCTTTGTCCATCAGGGACTTTCCTCCGGCGGCGACTGCCTCAACCTAAACTTCGCCCCTTGGCAACGCTCGAAAAGGGTGGGCTTTCGAAACAGGATCGTACGCAGAGACTCGGAAGGCACCTTCGCGTTGATCTTCCATCCTAGCGCCTGCAGACGTTCGCAAATCTCCCCGACACTTAGCGGGGCGGCAGACTGCCTCAGTACGTAGCGAGCGCCCTGCCACAGCGGGGCGTCTGGGAGCGGAGGACGTTCCGGGAACCCGGCGACGGGCGCCCCCTCGTATTTCTTCAAGAGTTCGTCGAGGCCCCAAATTGTTTGTTTCAAAATGTCGCGCTCCTGGGATAGCGACTGAAGAGCAGCAAGCCGGGCCTCTATCTCCGTAAGGCGCTTGGACAACTTTTCTCGAGACTCCAGGAGGTCTTTGTGATCAATCTCCACAAATGTAGCGTAGCATAACTGCTACGACTATAGCTATGGTACCGGAGAGTAACTACCATAGCAACTACTTGGCTACCGGCCCAGCCGGTCCTGCACGTGATCCTTGATCCAGTGCGCGTCCCACCACTCCACCGGGTTCACCTCCACGCCTTCCACCTGCATCGAATAGTGCAGATGATCGCCGCCCGCCAGACCCGTCGATCCGCTCTTGCCCATCTCCTGGCCGCGCTTTACCATATCGCCTTCCTTCACCGCGATGGAGCTCAAATGGCCGTAGATGGACTGCAAGCTGTACCCGTGATCCACCACGATGCAATTGCCGTAAATGCCCAGCGGTGCCGCCCACACCACGCGCCCATCGTTCGACGCCAGCACCGGCGTGTGCGCCGTGACCGCCAGGTCGAATCCCAAATGCACCTGCTGATCCACCTTCTTGCCTTTGTAAATGTAACTGCGCACGTCGGCAAACTCGGATTCCACTTTGGAATTGGCCAACTGCAAAAAAGCATCCGTCCACAGGAAATGATCCGCGGTCTTGAATCGCAAATCGGCCAATGTCTTGTTATTTTCCCGTCGCATTTCGCCATTGATTTTTAAAAAGCGCGTCAGTAGATCGCCCTGCTCGTTCGGCTCGATCTGGTTCACCACCTTATTCAGAAAAGCATCGTCGATCGTCAGATCCCGCATGCGAAATTTTTTCGGAAAGATCTTGAACCAGAAGCGCGCTGTCGCCTCCGTTCCCGCGCCATTCCGCGCGAACACCACGGGCGCCGTATCGACGGGCATGTCCCACGGATACGCGAACAGCACCAGCCTTTGCGTAGAGCCCGCAATCGGAAAACTCCGGTAGATGTCCTTGCCCACCCGCACGCCCGCCTCATTCCACGCGCCCGATGGCGTGATCAGCACCATCTCCGACCCGCCCTGGTTGATGTAGTGCTGAAGCCCGTCGGCGGAAACCGCGGGTGGCTTCAGTTCCACGTTGACATCCGCGGAGATCTCATCGCGCGCGCCGCGGAAATCATTCGACTGCGCTTCCACCACCAGCCTCGCCGGCCCTTCTTTTAAATTCTTCGCTTCCTTGGGCCCTAGCACGAAGTGCACGTCCTGTTCGGGAACCTGCGCCAGCCAGAACTTCAGCCGGTCCGCCGGAGTTTTGCTGTCCATCAGCATGATCCTGGTGCCGTTCTGCTCGATGGCCGCGGTCAAGTCGCGCGTTCCGTGCGGATTCTCCACGTGAACGCCGATCCACGTGTTGACGCCCACATCCCGCGGCTGCGGCGCGAACCCGAGCTGCGTGTGCGAAGAAAGAAAATACAAGGTTGCAATCGGGGTCGCGATGAGCGCGACGAACATGATGATAGCGATGATTTTGCCCATTTCCTTTCGGATCATAGCGCTTTTGGAAAGCCTTTTAAACGTCAACAAGAAGCTCTCATTCGAGCTAACATTGAAGCGTGCGCTCCCGGCTGTTTCTGCTCCTGCTTTTGCCCGCACTGATGGGCGCGGGCGACCGCTGGATCGCCCTGCGCTCCGGCCCGTTTGAAGCCTACAGCAACGTGGGCGACAAACCCGCGCGCCAGAAGCTCATGTTCCTGGAGCAGTTCCGCGAAACGGTGCGCGTCATTACCGGCAAAGAGGAGATGCGCCTGGTTTGGCCCGTGCGCGTAGTGGTCACCAAGGACGCGCCGCCGGATGCCAAGCCCTTCGCGCTCGGCCGCGACGCGCGCATGATCTCGGCATCGGAAGCGGGCGAATTTTCGCGCGATAGCTTGAAAGAACTCGCGCGGATTCTGCTCCACGACAACACCAATCGCCTACCGCCGGACATCGAACAGGGCATCGAGGAGCTGGTCTCCACCTTGCAGGTGGATGGCGTTCACGTCACGCTCGGCGCGCCGGTTCCCGAGCCAGAGCGTTCGCCGGGTTGGGCGTTCATGCACCTGGTGACCGTTACTCCGGACTATCTCACCCGCACGCCCGTGCTGATCTCCAACCTCGAACATACCAGCGATTTCGACGCCGCCTGCCGCAACGCGTTCAACAAAAGCGCTGCACAAATGCAGGAGCAGGCCGCCCAATACCTGAAGGCCGGCAACTTCCCCACCACTTCGGTCTCCGCCCGCGCACTGAGCATGACGCGCGACTTCAAGCCAATTCTATTGGGCTCCGAAGACGCGCGCTTCGCCCTGGCCGATCTGCAGTTCGCCAGCGGCCACGAAGCTGAAGCCGCTACTGCGTACATGGCGCTGCATGGCGCGGCTGCATCCGAAGGCCTCGGACTCATCGCTTTCAAGGACCAGAAAGACGATCAGGCCCAAGCCGCTTTGAAGGACGCCGTCGAATCGGGCAGCAAGAACGCGCGTGCGTGGCTGGATCTCGGCTTCATCAAATCGGACGCCGACCTGCTCAAGAAAGCGAGCGACCTGAATCCGCGCTGGGGCGAGCCCTATTACCAGCTCGCCGACATCAATCCGGCCATCGACAAGCCGCAATTAGAGCAGCGCGCCGCGATGCTGAAGAAGGCCACCGAGCTCGATCCGCGCAACAGCGATTATTGGACTGCGCTCGCCAAAACCGACGAAGTCGCCAAGGATTTTACCGAAGCGCAAAAGGCCTGGTCTGGGGCCGAGCGCGCCGCCGCCAACGATCAGGAGCGCGCGAAAATCGCCAAAATTCGATTGGACGTGCAGGCCAAACGCTTCGATTATGAGGCCGCCGAGCGCAAGCGCATTCACGACGAGGAGCAGGCCGACATCGAGCGCGTGAAAGCTCAAAGCGAAGCCGAAATCCACGCCGCCGAAGCCGCGGCGCGCAAAAAAATGAATCCCAACGGCGAAGCGATTCCCAAGCCGCAAGGCTGGTATGAGGCCAGCAACACCGGAGGCGCCACGGTCCAAGGCACGTTCCAGCGCCTGGATTGCCTGAGCAGCGCGCAGGCGCGCCTGGTAATCCAAGTTGCCGATGCAAAAACCGTTCAGTTGTTGGTGGCGGATCCTTCCCAGATCGATCTGGGCGGGCGCAACGAAACCTTGAGCTGCGGAGCGCAGAAAAATCCGCGCCAGGTTCTGGTGCGCTACAACCCCAAGCCGGACTCGAAGCTCCATACCGCGGGCGAAGTCACCACCATCGAATTCCATTAGTCCATTCGAAAAGTGAAAACCGCGCTGAAGCGCATCCTCTTTCGTTTGCTCGGCAAGGACCCGGAAGCGATCGTCGTCACCTTCGCCTCGGGCGACTCCGCGCTTGCCGGCCAGATGTTTGCCGAAATCCAGGGCCTGGTTCCCGATCGTAAGCACATTCTAGTTGCACCGGCGGAATTCTCCGGCCAATCCACGTTCGCCATCTATCGGGAGCTTCACCGCCGATTCCGCGCCTATCGCATCGGCCAGGCACCGGTCCTATTCGACCACGACCCGCGATATAGCTCGCTCCGCCGCGCCGCGCTTCTCTATGCGCCCACAAAAATCCTGGCTTACAACGCGCGCCTGGAGCGTCATCAACTCAGCCTCCACGCGCCGATTGCGTCAATTTTATTTCTGCGTGGCGTGCCGCTCGACCGCATTTTTCTTCGTCCGAAATGGCTGTTTCCTTGGAAGAAAGATCGCTCGGTGTATCCCACCAAGATCGAGGAATTCGAAGGCCGGCCCCTTTCGCCTCGCCGCCGCCGCATCGCCATTCTCAGCCCTTACTTCCCCTTCCCGCTCGCGCATGGCGGCGCGGTTCGCATCTTTAATCTGCTGCGCGAAATGTCGGCCGAGTTCGACATCTTCTTCTTCTCGTTTCGCAGCGCCGAAACCACCGCCGATTTGCAGCCCGTCCTGGATCTCTGCGCGCGCGTGATCCTCGCCTCGAAGCCGCGTTACCGCGAACCGCGCTGGTCTACGCTCGCGCCTCCCGAAGTTCACGAATTCCAGTCGCCCGCGATGTACAGCGCTCTCGCCCGCATCCGCGCCGAACACCAGATCGAAGCGTTGCAAGTGGAATACACGATGCTGGCGCCCTACCGCGGCGACGTTCTCGTGGAGCACGACGTGACCTTTGCGCTATACCGCCAAATCCGCGACCGCGCTCCAACGGTCACCGCGCGCTGGGATCACTGGCGCTGGCGGCGCTTCGAACGCAAATGGATCGCCCGCTATCGCAAAGTCGTGGTCATGTCGGAACAGGACCGCGAGTTGCTCGATCGGCCCAACATCGCCGTCGTCCCCAACGGAGTCGATCTCGCGCGCTTCACTCCCGAGATCGAGCGGCCCGGCGAGCGCCTGCTCTTCATCGGCTCCTTCCGCCACTTCCCCAACATCGTCGCCTACCGCTTTTTTGTCGAACAGGTGTGGCCGATCCTGCGCAAACATTCTTCGCAGATCACGTTTACCGCCGTCGCCGGCCCCGATCCCCTGCTCTATTGGCGCGAGCACACCGGCCTCCAATCCATCCCGCACGACGACCGCGTCCGCCTGCTCGAATTCGTCTCCGATGTCCGCCCGCTCTACATCGAGGCCAACCTCGCCATCGTCCCCACGCTGGTGTCGGCCGGTACCAATCTCAAAGTTCTCGAAGCCATGGCCATGGACCGCGCCGTCGTCTCCACGCCTTCCGGGTGCGCGGGCCTGGGCCTCGAACATGGAGTTAACGTCTGGATCGCCGAGTCGCCCGAGGATTTCGCCCGCGCCATCCAAACCCTCCTTGCAGATTCCACCTTGCGCCGCTCGATCGCCGAAGCCGGGCGCCTCCACGTCGAGCGCCATTACGACTGGCAAAAGATCGGCGCGCGCCAGCGGGCGCTCCTGCGCGAACTCATGCCGCCGCGCGTGCACATGCGCCCCGCCGAGCCACGCGATCTGCCGGAAATCACCGCTATCCAGCGCACCGCTCCCGAATCCTCCCAATGGGAGGCGCCCGATTACCTGGCCTTCGATTGCCGCGTCGCCTGTCTCAATGGCGCGGCGCCAAACGCCCGCGTGGCCGGATTCTTGGTTTCCCGCCCGGTGGCCGATAAGGAACGCGAGATCTTGAATATCGCGGTTCATCCCGACTTTCGCCGGCTGCACATCGCCACCGCGCTGCTCCAGGCCGAACTCACGCGCTGGCCCGGCGTCCACTTCCTCGAGGTCCGTGAATCCAATGGAGCCGCCCGCCGGCTGTACGAAGGGCTGGGTTTTCAGGCCGTCGGCGAGCGGCCCGCGTACTATGAGAATCCCACCGAAACAGGGATTGTCATGAGAATTCTTTCATGATACTGTCACATATGCGGGGGCCCTCGGTGACCTCCGCCGGACGAATGTTAATCATTCATTACCCGCCGAGCCGATTCATCCTACTGACTCCGGCGTTCCACTCGCAAAGGAGACCGAACCCTGATGGAGAATACGCAAGAAGAATTGAAAGCGCACCTGATGCAAACCGACGAAGAGTTTCGCCGGCTGGCTGACGAACACCATCGCTACCACGAACAGTTGGAAGCCCTGGAAGCCAAATCGCGCCTCACTCCCGCAGAGGAAGTGGAGGAGCATCGGCTGAAGAAAGTCAAACTTCAGCTGAAAGATCAGATGAACCAGATCATCAGCCGCTATCGGGCCCAACACGTCTGACATCGGGTGCGTGAGCAGTTAACGTAAAACCGCAGTAAATGTAAGGCGAAGACCCGGTCCGGCATCCCCGGCCCGGGTTTTTCATTTTTCGGGGTTCTGTGGCGCACGCGCCGGGTGCCCTCTGGGCGCGTGCCGCGTCGTCATTCGTGACGACGCAATCCCAGAGCGGCCTACTGTGCCTCGATGATGTGTTTCAGGCGCTTCGCCGTCAAGCCCCCAGGGTCACGATGTCCGTCCCTACGCCTTCACGTACTTCCGGATCCGCTCCACCGCGTCCATCAGCTTCTCATACGAATTCGCGATGCTGAACCGCAAATACCCGTCGCCGTACGCCCCGAACGCCGTGCCGCTCAGGCACGCCACGCCCGCCTCATTCAGCAGCGCCTCAGCCAGCTCCTTCGATTTGCGCCCCGTCCCGGTGATATTCGGAAACGCGTAAAACGCCCCGCCCGGAATCGCGCAACGGAACCCGGGCAGCGAATTCAGCCCCGCGCAAAATGCATCGCGCCGCCGCCGAAACTCCTGGACCATCTTGGCCACGTCGTCCTGCGGCCCGTTCAGGGCCGCGATCCCGGCGCGCTGCGTGAAACTCGCCGTGCATGAATTCGAATTCACCATAAGCTTGTTGACGGGATCCACCAGCCACTTGGGCATCACGCCGTAGCCCATGCGCCAGCCCGTCATCGCGTAGGTCTTCGAGAATCCATCCAGAATGCACGTCTTCTCTTGCATTCCCGGAAGCGTCGTGATCGACAGCGGCTCTTCTTCGAAATAAATGCGCGTGTAGATTTCATCCGAAAGCACCAGCAGGTCGCGCTCCCGCACCATGTCCGCGATCGCCCGGATATCGTCGGCCGGAATCACGCCGCCCGTCGGATTGTGCGGTGAATTCAGGATCAGCACCTTGGTCTTCGGCGTCAGGCTATCCTTCAGCACGTTCAGGTCGAAGGAAAACCCGCGCTCCTCCACCAGCGGAATGGGCATCGCCTTCGCGCCCAGAAAATTAATCATCGATTCGTAAATCGGAAATCCCGGGTTGGGATAAATGGCCTCGTCGCCCTCTTCGAGCAGCGCCATCAGCACGAAAAACATGATCGGCTTGCCGCCCGGCACCACGCACACGTTTTCGGCGCCCGTCTTGATCCCGCGCGTTCTGCAAATGTAGGACGCGATCGCCTCGCGCAACTCCGGCAGCCCTTGCGTCGGACCGTAATGCGTCCAGCCTTGATCCAGCGCCTGCTTGCCCGCCTCCACGATGTGGCGCGGCGTGTCAAAGTCCGGCTCACCGATCTCCAGATGAATAATGTCGCGCCCTTTGGCTTCGAGCGCCCGCGCCTTCACCAACACCTCGAAGGCGGTTTCCACGCCTATGCGGTTCATCCGCTCAGCTAGTTTCATAGTGTTTTAAGAATGACTTTTTTGGAAATAAGGAACATTATTGCGGAATTCGATGAATTCCACGCGATCGCCGATCTCGGCGCGCTCTCCCGCCACGCGCCCAGTCACGCGGCGCCCGCCGGCCAGTTCCACGATCGCCAGTTGATACGGCACGTCGTTGACATACGCTTCGGGCGGTGAAAAGACCACCGTTTCAGTATAGACCGTACCGGCGCCCAAGTTCTCTGCAGCGCCACTCATGCCGCCCCCAGAATCGTGATCACGCTAGTCGCGCCCGATCCACCCAGGTTTTGCGCCAGTCCCAGTGTATTGCGCTTCAACTGCCGCTCGCCCGCTTCGCCGCGAATCTGTTCCACCACATCGCAAATCTGTCCTACGCCCGTCGCGCCCACCGGGTGCCCTTTCGACTTCAACCCGCCGCTGGCGTTCACCGGAATCGTCCCATTCAGGCACGTGCAGCCCGCCTGGCTGAACGGACCGCCTTCGCCCTTCGGCACGAATCCCAAGTCTTCGATCGCGATGATCTCGGCGATGGTGAAGCAATCGTGCACCTCGGCGAACTGGATGTCGCTGGCCTGCACGCCTGCCATCTTGTACGCCTTCTCGGCCGAGGTCTTCACCGCGCGAAAAGTCGTGATGTCGTCCTTCTCATCCAGCGCCACATTGTCCGAAGCTTGCGCGAACGCAAGCACGCGCACCGGTTTGTCGGTGAAATCCCGAGCGCGATCGAGCGGCACGAGCAACGCCGCCGCCGCGCCGTCGCTGATCAGCGAGCAATCGTAGACCGTCAGGGGTTCCGCGATCATTTTCCCGGCCAGCGCCTGCTCCAGGGTGATCACTTTGCGCATGTGCGCCAGCGGATTCTTCGCACCGTTGGCGTGATTCTTCACCGCGACCGCCGCCATCTGCTCGTGCGTCGTGCCGTACTGATACATGTGCCGCCGCGCGATCATCGCAAACAGCGCCGGAAACGTCGCACCCGCGCGCACCTCGCCCGCGAGATCTCCCGCGCCCGCGAGAATCTCGGTCACTTTGGGCGTCGCCTGCGAAGTCATCTTCTCCACGCCCTCCACCAGCACGACGTCATAGATTCCCGCCGCCACGGCGGTCGCCGCATGGAAAAACGCCGATCCGCTCGATGCGCAGGCGGCTTCAAACCGTGTCGCCGGCACGTCCTTGATTCCGATCGCAGTAGAAATGTACGGCGCCAGGTGGTTCTGCCCCACGAACGCCGGCCCGGCGAAATTGCCCAGATAAAACGCTTCCACCTCGGAAGCATTTACGTGCGCATCCTTCAGCGCTTTCTCGCCCGCTTCCACGGCGAGCGATCGCAAATCGCGCTCCGGAAACGCGCCGAACGCGGTCTTCCCGATGCCAACTACCGCTACTGCTCTCATACTTTCAGGATATCTTCGTTCTGGCCTTTGTTCCATCCCAGGCCGCCATCGCGCAGCGCACCGCGAATTGCAGATCCTTGAGCGACGCGCCATCGCGCGCATGCACTGCAAGCCCATCGATCACCGTTGTAAAAAACGCCGCGAGCGCGCCCGCATCCGTACCCGGCGGCAATTCGCCTTCTTTCACGCCGCGCCGCAGCCTGTGCTCGATGGCCTTCTGCCTCCGCGCGCGTAACCCGCGCAAATATCCCTGCACACCGCGATTCCCGGGCGCGCTGTTCATGGCCGCCAGCACCAGCATGCACCCACGCGGCTTCCCCGGCTTGCGGAAAGCCTTTACCGCCCCGTCGAGCAACGCCTCGATCGCCGCGCGCGCCTGCGGCTCCCGTTCCAGTGCCTCCATCATCGGCGCGCCCAGCGTGCTCGAATACAGCTCCACGGCTTCACGAAACAGCGCCTCCTTCGATCCGAAAGCCGCATAGAAGCTCGGCGCCGTGATGCCGCCCATGGCTTCTTGTAAATCCGTCAACGTTGCGCCTTCGTAGCCCACGGACCAGAACACGTCCATGGCCGCGCGCAGTGCTTCTTTTCGATCAAAACTCCGGGGACGGCCCCGCCGCGCCACTCTTTGCACTTATTCTGCTCCTTTTTATAGTATCCACTATACAACTATTGACAACGCCGGCGCGCCGTGGCACCATTCTGTAGTGGCAACTATGGAATTAACGGAACAATTGCTCGCCCGCACTCCCGCCGTTCTCGACGCACTGCTCCGCGGCCTCCCCGATGCCTGGACGCTTCGCAGCGAAGGCGAGAACACCTGGACCGCGTTCGATGTCATCGGCCATCTGATCCACACCGAACGCACCGCCTGGATGCCGCGCGTAAGATGCCTGCTCGATTTCGGCACCGCCAGCGCCTTCGACCCAGTGGATCGCTTCGCGCAACTTCGCGACAATCGCGGTCGCCCGCTCGGCCAGCTATTAGACGATTTCGGGCGCTTGCGCTCGGAAAGCCTCGCCGAACTGCACGCCCTAAATTTGCAACCCGTCGATCTCGTGCGCCGCGGCCTGCACCCCACGCTCGGCGAAGTGACGCTCGCGCAAGTCCTCGCCGCTTGGGCCGGCCACGATCTCACGCATCTGCACCAGATCTCGCGCATTCTGGCGCATCAATGCCGCGACGCCGTCGGCCCGTGGTCCCGATTCCTCGGCGTGCTGCAGTGCGGCGGGCACAGCGCGCCCGCGTAGCTACTTCGTCTTCGAGCCTAACGTACCCACCGGCGTTACCGTCGGCCCCGGCCGCAGGTGCCCCTCGTCGCGGTCCTTATTATTCTCCTCGCAAGAATATTCCATCAAGTGATCGCCCGGCTTCAACCGGTCCAGCACGCGATGATTGCTCCAGGGATGCGTGTACATCTTCGCGTCGTCCACCGTCACGTCATAGCCGATGCGATTCGCATCCATCAATTCATAGCGCTCCGTCACATGCAGCGCATCGCTATGCGGATGGCCCGCCGTGTCCAGCCACGTGCGGTCGTTCAATCCGATCGTGTCTACCACCAGCGCGTCGCCGTCCCACTTCGCCACCGATTCGCCCAAAAATGTCGGCTGCGGATCCTTCGAATGCTCCGCGTTCAGCGCCACCGTTCGATACGTGGTCATGTACTCGTACAGGAAAATCACCGACTCCGGCGTTAGGACGATCCGCATCGGGAACGGCGAATTATTGATGCGCGGAACGCCCGGAAATAAACAGAATCCCGTCGGATCGTACGCGCTGTTGATTTTGCTGTACGCGGCCTGGCCCGCGGCGGTGAACGGAAGCTCGCCGATGCCTTTCGCCATGTTGGGCGTGTACGGCAGATTCCAGGACCCGTTCAGATCCGGCTTGCCATCGGCCGTGCGCGGGATCTGCGCCTCAGCTCTGACGCACAAGGCCGCTATGCCAACGGCCAAAAGCCAACAGCAGCAGCGCATCCCACCCAGTCTACTGCGCGCTGCGGTTCTGCGCCATCAGCTTGTGGAACAGCGCCACCGTGTCGTCGTGTTCCACCCAGCCCCCCGGCCCGATGTGCATGCCCTCGGCCATATTGACCGGCGTGCGGCCATCTTTGTTCTTCACATCCATCTTCGCGCCGTGCTCCGCGAGAAACTGCACCACGTCGTTCGCCCCGCGGAACGACGCGCCATGCAGCGCCGTGTCGCCTTCCTCGTTCACCGCGTTCACGTCGCCGCCCCAGCCGATGCACAACCGCAGCGCTTCCGGCGCATCCTCGATCGATCCATGGCTCTGCCCGTCGGACCAGCCCACGCCCGCCGCCACCATCAGTGGTGTCGTGCCATCTTTGGCCGCCAGTAACGGGTCTGCCCCGTGCGCCACCAGCAGCTTCATCACCGTGACGTCATCGGATTGCGCCGCGCGCCAGAACGGCGTCGCACCGATCTGATCGGCCCAGCGTCCGTCGAAGGACGGCTGCCCTCGCAGCGGAATCTTCTTCGTCAGTCGCGCATTCAGATTGGCCCCGTGCGCGATCAGCACGTTGATCAATTCCAGATCCGTGAATGTGTCCTTCTCGAAGGGCGCCGGCCGCGTGGACCATTCCAGATTCCGCATGTCGATGGTCGCGTACAGCGGCCCGCGGCCTTTATCGTCCACCGCGTTCACATTCGCGCCGTGCTCGATCAGGAAATTGGCCAGCGTGTAATGCTCGTTGATCGCCGCCACCAGCAGCGGGCTGCTCCCGTCGGCCGCATTCTCGTTGACGTTCGCGCCTGCGTCCAGCAGCACCTTCGCCGACTCCAGATCGTTCTGCCGCGCCGCGTACAGCAGCGCAGTCATCCCGCCCGCCGGAAACGGCGCCGAAAAAATCAGTTGGAACGGCGACGGCGCCGGCAGCTTCGGAGTCTGCGCGTTCACGTTCGCCCCATGCGCGATCAACACCTTCGCGGCCTCGGCGTTCTTTTCCGCCACGGCCCACATCAACGCGGTCTGACCCTCCGCGTTCGTTTTATCCGGCGTCGCGCCGTGCTCCAGCAGCACCTTCACGGCATCCGGCTTACCCGTCCGCGCCGCCAGCATCAATGCCGTATCGCCCGTATCGGACTCCACCGCGTTCGCGTCTTCGCCTGCCTTCAAAAGCCGCTCGATGATCGCCGCGCCGCCGTTAGTGCACGCCAAAGCGAGCGGCGTGGACCCAAAACGGTTTCGTGCCTTTACGTTTGCGCCCGCCGCGATCAGCGCGTCGGTCATCTCTACATCGTTCCAGCGCGCCGCCCAATGCAGCGCCGTCGTGCCATCGGCTTGCGGGGCGTTCACATCTGCATGCAGCTTGAGCAACGATCGAACGGCCTGATCATCCTGGTTCATCGCCGCGTCCGCTAACTTCGACTCCCCGTTGGTTCCCGCGAAACACGTCGCCGCCATCAGCGCCGCCATACAAAGTGCCTTGCGATGCATCGACATATGCTCTATCGTATTGCACTTTCCCCTCCCTTGGCAATACAATTGAAGCTATGGCGCGAACGTCGGCGATGCCAGGCTCGCGGTGGCCGATCCTCGCCCTTGTTGTCTCGCTCGGCTCCCTTCTGCATGCAGCGCCGGCGGCCACGCAAACCGCGTCTTCGCCGCACGCGCTCATCAATCAATATTGCGTCACTTGTCATAACCAGAAGGCCAAAACTGCGGGGCTGATGCTCGATTCCCTCGCGCAAGACCTCGACACCGGAAACGTCGGCGCGCACGCGGAAAAATGGGAAAAGGTCGTGCTTAAGCTGCGTGTCGGCGCCATGCCGCCTCTGGGTATGCCGCGTCCGGACCGCGCCACGGAAGACTCCATAGCCGCTGCCATCGAAACCGCCCTCGATCGCGCCGCAGCCGCCGCGCCCAATCCCGGCCAACCTGTGCTCCACCGCTTGAATCGCACCGAGTACGCCAATGCCATCCGCGACCTGCTCGATCTCGATGTCGACGCCTCCGATCTTCTGCCCACCGATGACTCGAGCTTCGGCTTCGACAACATCGGCAGTGTGCTCGGCGTTTCGCCCGCGCTCCTCGAACGCTACCTGCTGGCCTCCGCCAAAATCAGCCGCCTCGCAGTCGGCGATCCCCACATCGATCCCATCGTCGATACCTATCGTGTCCGCGCCGATCTCACGCAGAACGAACACCTCGAAGGCTTGCCACTCGGCACCCGCGGCGGTGTCCTGATCCATCACGACTTCCCGCTCAATGGCGACTACGTCATCAAGGTCAAGCTGCTCAAATCCACCGTCGATCTGCTGTTCGGCAACAACGCGCAGAATCAGCTTCTCGAAATCGCGCTGAACGGCCGCCGCGTCCAGACGCTCGGCATCAACGAAACGCACGAAGTCCCGCCCGCCGAGCGCGGCCAAAAAGTAAAAGACGGCGGCTTCGATCCCGCGGCCGCTACCAAGCTCAGCATGTCCCAGCCGCCCGACAACGTCGAGGCGCGCATCCACGTCGACGCCGGACCGCAAACCGTCTCCGTCGCCTTCGTCCAGCGCAGCTACGCCCCCGCGCAGGACCTGATGGAACCCATCCTGCGCAGCACCTTCGATCCGAGCGACCCCAAGGGTCTGCCGCATGTCCTGAGCGTTTCGATCAGCGGTCCGTTTAATGCATCCGGTCCCGGCGACACACCCAGCCGCCGACGGACCTTCACTTGCCATCCGGCGCAGCAGTCCGAAGAACTACCGTGCGCGAGGAAAATCATCAGCACGCTCGCGCGCCGGGCGTATCGCAAGCCGGTGTCCGATGCCGATCTCGAAACGCTCCTCAGCTTCTACCAGGAGGGCCGCAACAAAGGCAATTTTGAAAGCGGCATCGAAATGGCGCTGCGCCGCATTCTCTCAGACCCGCAGTTTGTCTATCGCTTCGAACGCGACCCCTCGGGCGTCGCGCCCGACACGCCCTATGGCGTGAACGATGTCGAACTCGCCTCGCGCCTTTCGTTCTTCCTGTGGAGCAGTATCCCTGACGACGAACTGTTGGACGTCGCCGCGCGCGGCAAGCTCCACGATCCGAAAGTGCTCGAATCCGAGGTGCGCCGCATGCTCGCCGACCCGCGCGCCGATTCCCTGGTCACCAATTTCGCCGCCCAGTGGCTCTATCTGCGTAATCTGCGCAGCGTGGCGCCGGATCTCGAAACCTTCCCCAATTTCGACGACAATCTGCGCCAGGCGTTCCTGCGCGAAACCGAGCTATTCTTCGGCAGCATCATCCACGAAGACCACAACGTCCTCGATCTGCTGAATGCCGATTACACGTTCGTCAACGAGCGCCTGGCCCGGCACTACGGCATCCCGAACGTCTACGGCAGCCAGTTCCGCCGCGTTTCCTGGCCCGCGGACAGCCCGCGGCGCGGTCTCCTCGGACAGGGCAGCATCCTCACCGTCACCTCCATCGCCACCCGCACTTCGCCCGTGCAGCGCGGCAAGTGGCTGCTCGAAAATGTGCTCGGAACACCCCCCAATCCGCCGCCCGCCAACGTGCCCCCACTCACCGAAAATAAGGCCGGCGCGAAGCAGCTCTCCGTACGCGAGCGCATGGAAATGCACCGCAAGAACGAGCCCTGCGCCGGTTGCCACAAGGTTCTCGACCCGCTGGGATTCGCGCTCGAAAACTTCGACGGCGTCGGACAATGGCGCGCGATCGACGAATCCGGCGACAAAATCAACGCATCCGGCGTTCTCGCCGACGGCACCAAAGTCGACGGCGTGGACACGCTCCGCGCCGCTTTGTTGAACCGCCCCAACGTCTTCGTCGGCACCATGACCGCGAAGCTCCTCACCTACGCGCTCGGCCGCGGTCTGGAATATTACGACATGCCCGCCGTGCGCGCCATCGTGCACCGGGCCGCGCAGCACGACTACCGGTTTTCATCCTTGATTTTGGGCATCGTCGAAAGCACGCCCTTTGAGATGCGCCGTTCCGAGGACCGCGAGTCCGCACCGTCCACCTCTGTGGCCAGTATTAGGAGGCCGAACTGATCATGCTCGTTACTAAGAAACATTTGCCCCGCCGCACGTTTTTGCGCGGCCTGATGGGAACTTCCGTCGCCCTGCCGTTGCTCGACGCCATGGTCCCCGCGCTGAGCGCCGCCACTACCTCCGCGGCCGCTCCCAAGACGCGCATGGGCTTCATCTACGTCCCGCATGGCGCGGTCATGGATAAATGGACCCCCGCCACCGAAGCCGCGAACTTCGAGTTCACTCCGATCCTGAAGCCTCTGGAACCTTTTCGCGATCGGCTCACGATCGTCACCGGTCTGGCCAACAAAGCCGCCGAATCCCAAGGCGACGGCGGCGGCGACCACGCCCGCAGCGCGCCGTCTTATTTAAGCGGCATCCATCCGCTGCGCACCGAAGGCGAAGACGTTCGCGCCGGCACCACCATCGATCAAATCGCCGCGCAAAAAATCAGCCAGGACACGCCGCTCCCTTCGCTCGAACTGGGCATCGAAGACACCGGACTGGTGGGCGTATGCGACGTCGGCTATAGCTGCGCCTACATGAACTCCATCGCCTGGCGCACACCCACGCAGCCGCTGCCCATGGAGATCAATCCGCGCGTCGTCTTCGAGCGCCTGTTCGGCGACGGCAGCAATGCCCAAGAACGCCTGGCGCGCAAGCAGGAGGACCGCAGCATCCTCGATTCCATCACCGGCGAAGTTTCGCACCTGGAAACCGGACTCGGCCAGGGCGACCGCACGCGCATCAGCGATTATCTGGATAATGTCCGCGAAATCGAACGCCGCATCCAGCTGGCCGAAAAGCGCGCCAGCCTCAACGTGAACGTGCCCGAAACGCCCATCGGCGTGCCTGAATCGTTCGAGGAACACGCCAAGCTCATGTATGAGCTCCAGGTGCTCGCCTACCAGGCCGAAATTACGCGCGTCTCCACGTTCATGATCGCCCGCGACCTGAGCCAGCGCACCTTCCCGCAAATCGGCGTGCCCGAGCCGCACCACTCGGTCTCGCACCACGGCAACAACCCGGTGATGATCGCGAAACTCGAAAAGATCAACATTTATCACGCGACGCTGCTGGCTTATTTCCTCGATCGTCTGCGCTCCACGCCCGATGGCGACGGCAACCTGCTTGACCACTCCATCATTCTGTACGGCAGCTCGATGTCGAATCCGAACGAACACAACCATTTCCCGCTGCCTCTGCTGGTCTTGGGCGGCGGCTGCGGCAAAATGCAGGGCAACCGGCATCTGAAGTTCCCCGAGCGCACGCCGATGTCGAACCTGTTGCTCGGCTTGATCGAGAAAGTGGGCGTCGAGCGTCCCTTGCTCGGCGACTCCACCGGCATGCTCACAATCTGATCCGCTGTTCATAACTCGCAATGGCGTTCACACTCGTGTGAACGCTTATACTAATTACCGATGTCCCCCGACGCCACGCTTGCGCGCGAACCGTCTTATTCCATCGCCCCTCCCGAGTCCGATCTCACTGTCGACGAACTCCTCCGCCGCGCCGAAGCCCTGCGTCCTCTGTTGCGCGAGCGCCAAGCCGAATGCGAAGCTTTGGGCGAACTTCCCCGCGACACCAACGATCGCTTCCTCGCCGCGGGCTTCTACCGCATCCTTCAGCCACGGCTCTACGGCGGCTACGAATTCACGCTCCCCGATTTCATCCGCGTGATGATGGCCGTCGCGCGCGGCTGCTCCGATAGCGCCTGGGTCCTCGCGCTCACCAGCGGCCATACCGTGCTCGCCGCGCAGCTTGCCGAATCCGCCCAGCGCGACGTCTTCGGACCCTCCGGCGATTTCCGCGCGCCCGGCGTGGGCATCCCTGGCGGCACCGGCATCGCAGAAAACGGTGGCCTTCGCGTAAACGGCGCCTGGGATTACGCCTCCGGCTGCGACCTCGCCACGCACTTCTTCGGCTCCGCCATGGTCCGCGACCCACAGACCAATGCCTCGCTCGGCAACGCCTGGATCCTCTTTGATCGCGATCACTTCCGAATCGTCAATAACTGGAACGTGATCGGCATGCAGGGCACCGGGTCCCGCCGGGTGGTCATTGAAAACGCCTTTGTCCCTGCTGATCGCGCGCTCTGGTTCATCGATAGCTCGGGCCGCCCGGTGCGCGATCAGCCCGGCCACGCGCTCCATCCCAACCCCATGTACCACGGCTGGATCGCGCCGCTGCTGATCTCCGAAGTCGCGGCCGTGTGCGTGGGCGCCGCGCGGGGCGCGCTCGATATTTACGAGGAAATTCTCAAAAATAAGAATACCAATTTCGCGCCTTTTCATCCGCGTTCGCAGGAACACGAGTTCCAGCAGTACTTCGGCGAGGCGCAGGCGCTCATCGATACCGCCGAGGCCGCTGTCCTCAAGATGACCGCCGATTACATGGACCTCACGCGCCGCCATGTCGCAACCGCCGAATCTCTCGACGACGAAACCGAGAAGCGTCTCATCCTGATCGAACAGCAGATCATCCGGCTGGCCTGGGAAGCCGTCGAGCTGATGTTCCGCACCAGCGGCACCTCGGCCGCCTCGAAGTCTTCCCCGCTCGGCCGCGCCCTCCGCAATCTCGCTGTCATCCGCACCCACGTCACACTCCAGCACGACCACACCGCCGTCAACGCCGGCCGCCTGCACTTCGGCTTCCCGCCCCTAAGCCGGTTTTAGAGCGCAATCGCCGGCCGCTATTGTCGAGATGCGTCAGAGGCGCAGGAATCCAATCGGATTTTTCCCCTCCGCAATGTCCGAGACCGCCCACACCAGCAGCAAATCCTCTGTGCCCGCGCCTATCTCCAGATCCTGCGAAACGATGATCCACGCCCGCGCTCGAAGGGGCTTCAACAAATCGCGCAAACTGTCCGGGCGCGGCACCCCGGAATCGGAAGCGCCGACTATGCCGCCTGCCAGCGCTTCGCGAATATCGATGGCGGGCTCCTTGCGGCGAAGTCCAAGAACGATTCTCTGATTGAAGTCGGCATCCGCTTGAAAGCGGGGTTATTCGGTTCGTTTGCGTGGTCTGCAGCTTACCTCCGTTGCGGACGCGCAGACGGCACCTCGGAGTCCCGAGATTCCAAAGGTTCACGGGGCACGCCGTGACCGAAGGATTTTGGATTGGAGCCGGCCCTGGAGGTCGTCCATCTGTGCGCCGTCAAATCCGCATTATTTTCTCGGCCAACAGTGGCGGAGCCAGCTCGTGGAGCGTGTCATTGAGGTGGAGCCGTGCATTGAGTGAGACACGTGTAACAGACGAACAGAGAGACGCAGCGGCGGGGACCGCGCCCTTACGGTCCGGCGAAGCCCCCGCGCGAATCGTATCGACGTCCTACGGCAGAGTCACGCTACCCGAGGACAGGAAGACCTGGCCGATGTTGCGATAGCTCGTGAGATCCTTGGGGCTCCCGGCGTAACCCATATCGTAGCCGTCGAAAATCAGGCTGACGCCGTTGCCCGCGGAATTCACAATCGCGTTGGGATTGTAAACGCGGCCGAAATACCAGGGATACGAGTATCCATTAGCAGACTGGTCGGCCCCGGCGATCGGAGGGGTCGCCGGTATGGTCAGCGAGGCGCCCGTGGCTTGATCGGTGAATGTAGCCTGCGGGCGGGACACGATGGGGTTGTTGATCCCGTTGTAGACGGTCCAGTTGGTCAGGTTGCTGGATTCGGCATAGGCGATGGCGTGGAAGGAATCGGAATCGCCGTCGATGCAGTTGCCGGCGCCGAAGAACAGGCCCCAATTGCCGTTCGGCAGTGGGATCAGCGAGCCGTTGGGCGAAACATAGCGAATGCCCACGTAGGAAACCGTGGTGGGATCGTTGAGTCCGGTGACCGCTCCTAGGTCGGTGAAGTTGACTCCGTTCGTTGTAGTCGCCAGGCGGACCGTCGCGATGTCGTGATTGGCGCTCAACGAGTAGGGGTAGTAAGGCGACACCACCGGCGGAGCGTCACACTGCTCAGAAACCGGGAAGCTGTAATCGCCCTCGATCTGCTTTTCAATGTACAGGACCTTCACCGGGTAGGTGCCGGGCACAACGGCCAGGATTCCGTCCGGGTCGATGAGACCGGTGGTGCGGGTGGGAGTAACGGTGGAGATCGGGCTCGTGGTCGTGGTGGATGAACTGTTGCCAAAGAAGTTTACTTCATCGAAACGCCAGTTGCCCGAATTGTTGTTGTAGACCGTCGCCTGGCCGTTGGTCAGCGAAGCTCCGGTGTAGGTGGGTGCGCCCGCGCCGGTGTAGGTCGGATCGTAAGCGCTAACCAGGCGGACGCCAAAGTTGGCGTTGTTATCGACGCCGGAGATGTCGAGGGCGTCAAAATCGATCGTGATCTGATCGACGAAGCCGCCGCCATCGGGAGTGACCTGGAGAGGACCGACGTTGGTCCATCCGTTGGTGTTGGCGATATTGGTGTTGTACTGCACCTGCAGATCGCGGACGCCCTGCCCGGTCACGTACCAATCGAACTGAAACACCACGTGGTACCAGCCCGTGGTGGGTACGTCGAACTCGGCGCCCTGGCTGTATTCGGGAGCGGCGGTATTCCAGCCGTTGCCTTCGCCATTGGGTCCAGCGGAGTTGCTGAGCCCGCGGACACGCCAAGAGTTGGAGGTGAAGTCGCTGTTGGGATCGCTACTTCCTTCGGTGGTGGTGATGTCGGCGCCGGCGTTGCTGCCGATGGTGTCCGGGGAGGTGGTGAACGTGTAATCGTTGTTCATCCCCAGCATGCTGGCCGTACCGGTGCCGAACTCGGGCGCCGGGCTGTTGTTGATCTTGAACTTGGGGGAGCCGCTAATATTTTTGAAGGTGGTGGAGGTGTTGCTGTCGTTGTTGAAATCCCAGTTCACGAAAAGCTCGCTGCCCGCGGGAAGCGACGTGGGCACCGTAAAATCGGTTCCGGCAGCGACCGGCTTCAGCGGCTCACCAGCAGGAATATTGGGCGTGAGGCGTTGGACAATGAGCCCGGCGTTATCGACATAATCATTGCGCCGGTCGAGCAGGTACAACCAGGTTGTGCCGGCGAAGGAGATGATGTGAGCGTGTCCCTCGCCATCGTCATTACCGGCGGCAGGGTCGGATGTGGGGCAGTCCGATGATAGGCTCGCCACTTCCTGTTGAAAGGTCCACGTCTGGCCGCCGTCCGTGGAGTTGGCAGCAACAGTCGCCTCATTGATCGAATCCGGGCGGTAATCGAAATAGCCCTGAAGATTGTTTCCGCTGCCGGTCACAAAGGGGAAGTAATACGGATTCATCGTATTGACCGTGCTTGACGGATTGAGGATGGGGACGCCGGTGCCTCCCAGAGTGCAATAGGTTGTGTCTGGATTGGCGCCTTGGGAGAGAGTCCATGGGCCGCCGGCAATCGTCGATTGGATCGGTTCGCTGGCGGCGGTCCAGGTGACGATTTGCGCGTTCATTAAGCAAGGGGCGGCAGCGCACAAAGCTACCGCCGCGAACAAGGCAAGGGTGTTCTTCATGTTCGTGGGTTCTCCTCTGAAATTGAGTTAAGGCTTACTTGCGACGGCGCCAGGCGATGATCGCCAGGAGCCCGCCGGCCAAGGTGAAGAGGGAGGACGGCTCGGGAGTCTGCGCCACTTGGATTTGCAGAGTAGGGTCGCCGACGACGAGCGAGCCGAAGGAGTTCTGAACCGCGGTAAAGTCGATCGAGCCGGCCGCGAAATCGGAAGCGAGCTCGCTCAATTGGGCGGCGGTGAACGTGTAGGACCAGGATACGAGCGATCCATCCACGGTGCCCGTGAAGCACGCCGGATAGCTGCCGTCCGAATTGAGATCACATCCGGCGACCTGGATGTTTCCGTCATCGACAAACAGGTCGGCCAGTGCACTCGAAGAATAGTTCACGTCACCGAACGTCCCGGAGATCGTGGCGCCGGTGACCACGTCTCCGGTGGGGATGGTGAAGTCGAAGGCGCCGATCGTGATGTCGTAGGGAGCGGCGCTGCCATCGAAAAACTCGCCCTCATAATCAGTGCCATCAGTGGTCTGATCGGAGGCGTCGAAGGTGATTGTCGTGGGAACGGTGCTGGCGCGCGCGAAGGAAGCGCACCCCAACACAAGGCAAGCGAGTAGAAGATGTCGAAGCGGTCTTGTAGTCACGAATGCTCCTGGGTGGTTGGGTTGTCTTTGTTTGTGCCCTGATCGAACAATCTCGCTCAGCGGCTCTAGCATGGTAATTCCGCACGCGCGAAGGAACAAGACGGTTCACGTGAAATTCTCTGTTCTGTTATGGAACCGAAACCGGCAAAAGTACTGCCGGGCCCATGGTCTACGCATCCGCGACTTTTGATGGCGATACGGGTTATGCGTTTAATCGATCCGTTGAAGGCACAATCGCGCAAGTGCGAGCTCGTATTCCTTAAACGATGCTATAAACAATAAGCATCAGAAGTGTTTTGGCGTGGACGAAGGCGTTACGTCCGCCCCCAGACTTCGGGCCAGAGGTGGATCGCCTCGCTAGGATGCGGAAGCCGGCGATTATGAGCACGAATGCGCGCGTACAACTCCTTGACGAGAGATGTGGCCTGCAGACATTTCACTCGAAAATGTACAGCCATCGGCACGCACGGGCAGGCGAAGAAATGTTCTAGCGTAGCGAGCATCCGTCTGGTTGTGGAAATCGCGGTGGAAAACAAGTCACGGAGGGCGTACCGGTTTCAGCCCTTTCCCGCAACAACTTCGGCACTTGCGCGCACACGGCTTCCACAGCATGGGAACGCATCCATCCGGTAATGTTTAGAACATTACGATGCAAGATTGCTTCGAATCGTGTTAAAAACAGAAGTGTCGTCCGTTGTTACTGTGGAATACGATCTCTACCGCGAAGAAAACAAACGAGCTGTGCCTATCCGACTTTTCAACAACCTTTCTACAGCCCCAGTTTCGCCCCGAAGTAGGGAAAAGTGCGTATTGCGACGTAGACGAGTAGTCTAGAACGGTTGCCCCATGGCGAATAATCCCTACGAGACTAAATCAGTAACCTTCGCCACCAACAAACCCGGCGCCACCGACATCGCCCTCGAACGCGGCCTCCCCGCCAATCTCGACGCCGAACGCTTCGTCCTGGGCGCCATCCTCATGGACGACGCGCTGTACATCCAGGTGGCCGGCCTGCTCGAAGCCGACGACTTCAGTCTCGAAAAGCATCGCCGCATCTTCCTGCGCATGGGCGAGCTCTATGAGCGCGGCGAGCGTATCGATCGCGTCACCCTGGCCAACGAGCTGATGAAGCAGAACCAGCTCGAATCCGTCGATGGCATCACCTACCTGGTCTCGCTCGACGAAGGCCTGCCCACGCTCGCCAACCTCGATAGCTACGTCGGCATCGTCAAGGACAAGTCCGTCCTGCGGCGCATCATTTTTACGTCGCGCAACCTGATCGACCGCTGCATCATTGGCGAAGAGGAGCCCGGCCAGATCCTCGCCAGCGCCGAAGAGAACCTGCTGAAGCTGGGCGAAACGCGCGCCGCCGACTCGCTGATGGATCCCAAGCGCATCCTCGACGAATTCGACGGCGGCATCAACGCTTTTCTCGATCCCAGCAAGCGCATCAAAGGCCTGTCGACCGGCTTCCTCAAACTGGATGACAAGACCGGCGGGCTGCACGAAGGCGAGCTATTCATCCTGGCCGCACGCCCCTCCATGGGCAAGACCGCGCTGGCGCTCAACATCGCGCAGCACGTGGCAATGAACCGGGAGAAGAAACAAACCGTAGCGGTCTTCTCGCTCGAAATGTCGAAGGAGTCGCTCCTCACCCGTATGATCTGCGCGGGCGCGCGCGTGGACCAGCAGAAATTTCGTGCCGGCTACCTCAATCAGGACGAGCGCCGCCGCCTAGCCCGCACCGCGTCCGAGTTGGTGCAAGCGCCGCTGTTCATCGACGATACCTCCGGCGCGCATCTGATGGACATCCACGCCAAGCTGCGCCGGCTAAAGCAGGAGCACGGCCTGTCGCTCGTCGTCATCGACTACCTCCAACTGATGAGCGGGCGCGGGCGCTACGAAAATCGCAACCAGGAAATCAGCACCATTTCGCGCGGGCTGAAGCTGCTCGGGAACGAACTGAAGGTTCCGATGCTGGTGCTCTCGCAATTGAGCCGCGCGCCGGAAACCCGCCAGGGCGACCATCGCCCGCAATTGAGCGACCTGCGCGAATCCGGCTCCATCGAACAGGACGCCGACTTGGTCGCGTTCATCTTCCGCGAAGAAGTTTACAAAAGGGAGGATGAAAGTCTGCGCGGAAAGGCGGAATTAATCTTATCCAAGCAGCGGAATGGTCCAACCGGCACGATTAATCTGCTCTTCCTGAACCAATTCACCAGATTCGAAAATCGCACTGGCGATCTGGACGACGGCGATTCGCCGCCCGAGTAACCGCTCGCTATTTCGCCGGCCGCGAACCGGCGATCAGAATATCCACCAGCCGCCGCGCGCTCGATTGCCAGTCCGGCAGCGATGACACATGCGCGACGCCGATCAGCGTGCGGAAAAGATCGAACGGCACGATATCTTTTCGCATATCGCCGCTGCGGATGGCTCGCTCGACGAGGGCGTCGAATGCTCCCTGAATCTGGCCGCGCGAGCCTTCGTACAACTTCGCCGCGCCTCCAGCCAAAGTGTTTAACGCCGGGGCGATGATTTGCTTGGCTGCAATATAGTCGATAAACAGGAGCATCCAGGCTCGCAGCGCCTCCAGCGGCGGCTTCGTCTCGGCCAGGCGCCCCGCTGCCGCCGCCAGTTTCTCGACCTCGGTCCGGTAGACCGCCTCGATCAGGGCATCCCGGGTAGGAAAGTGGCGATAAAGAGTTCCTGGCCCAACACCCGCTTGCCGTGCGATCTCTTCCAGGCTCGCCGTTGCGCCGGAGCGGGTGAACTCGCGCTTCGCGATTTCCAAAATGCGCTCGCGGTTGCGCTGAGCGTCCGCGCGCGGCTTTCTGTCGGGAGGGGCGGGAGTTTTCTGAGGCATCTAAAAAACCTTGCAACCCCAGGAGCCTCGGCTAATCTAGTAAGGCGTGCGGAGGTTGCCTCCGCTTTTATAACAAGCGGAGGGCGGCCCGTCAACTCGAAAGGAGTTACAGATGCGCGCTTTTGTCACGGGTGCAACAGGTTTCATCGGTTCCGGCGTTGTGCGGGAGCTGAGGGACGCCGGACACAGCGTCCTCGGCCTGGCTCGCAGCGATGCCGGCGCTCAGGCTTTGATCGCGGCCGGCGCCGAGGTGCTTCGGGGCCATGTCGAAGATTTGGAAAGCCTGCGGCGCGGCGCAGCGGCGGCGGACGCAGTGCTTCACCTGGCATTCATCCACGACTTCTCGAAATATCAGGAGAACTGCGAAATCGACCGGAGAGCCATTGAGGCGCTCGGCGCCGCGCTTGCCGGATCGGACAAATTCCTGGTCGTCACTTCCGGTACCGGCGTGGCGAGTTCGGGCCCGGGACATACCAGCACCGAGAGTCATCCGCCGCTGAGTTCGCAGATCCTTGCGCGCGGCGCCACGGAAGAGGCCGCTGCGGCGGTGGCGCGGCGGGGAGTGCGCGTCGCGATTATGCGTCTTCCCCAGGTGCATGACACCCGGAAGCAAGGTCTGGTGAGCTATGCCATCCAGATCGCGCGTGCCAAAGGCGTTGCGGCGTACGTGGGAGACGGGCAAAACCGCTGGCCCGCGGCTCACCTCCTGGATACGGCGCGGCTGTACCGTCTGGCGCTGGAGAAAGGCGAAGCCGGTGCGGTGTATCACGCCGTCGCCGAAGAGGGCGTAGCGGCCAAAGACATCGCCGAGGCGATCGGGCGCGGCCTGAAGATGCCCGTCGTCTCCCTGGCGCCGGAAGCAGCCGCGGGCCATTTCGGCTGGCTGGGGGCGTTTATTGGGATGGATCTACCGGCCTCCAGCGCGCAAACGCGCCAGAAACTCGGCTGGAACCCGACCGGGCCCGGCCTGCTCTCCGATCTCGGGAACATGCACTATTCCGCGGCCTAAATAGAAACGCCTAGCACTGGCAGGGGTGCGGCACAGAAAAAAGACGTTAAAGGAATTCGCGCGCGCGCCGATGTTCAATAAGGAAGGCCTCCATGGGATCTATTGCCTCTACCAACCCGTCCTCTACGAGCGCCGGCTCCAACAACAACGGTCTGACGGACCTGATGCAGACCCTCACCAACGAGAACTCGCCTCTGCTCTCAACGCTCTCCTCGGCCAGCGTCCAATCGGCGCTCGAAAACGCGCCCGCCAGTGACATCGCCGAAATCTCCGAACAGGCGCAGCAACTGCAATCGATCAACGCGCTCTTCGGCCTCTCCAGTACCGCCAACACCTCCAGCGATTCGCTGTTCACGGCACTGGCCGACGCCGGCTCGAACGCCAGCTCGTCGGCGGCTTCTTCCCTCGGTACCGGATCTTCGCTCGCGGATCAGCTCGCCGCCTATCAAAGCAACATGCAGACCCAGGAAACCGATACCTTGTTCGGACTGACGCCGTCGTCCAACAACACCAATTCCTTGTTCAACATCTTGGGTTAGCGATCGCCTTCACCCGCGCTATTTCTTGGGGTTCGGCAAATAAGGAATATCGTTCGAAGCCACGCGCTTGCGGAACTTCCAGCGCCCGTCTTCGCGCACCACGACGTCGTCGTAGTGGCCGCCATACAGAATGGACGGCGCGTTTGCCTTGCTCGTCACCACGAACGCCCAGCGCGACCAGACCGTCGCCGTGTCTCCCTGCAGGTCGATCGCGAAATTGGTCAGCAGGTGATAGGTCGAATTTGGACGCGGTGCGGGCGTCGAGCCGATTTCCTTATCCATCATGGCCTTGATCGCCGCCGGTCCCTTAGCCGTGCCGAAGCCGCCCGTCCATTCGCCGTCTTTGGCGAACAGGCTCGCATACTTCACGAAATCACGCGCATCAAGCGCTCGCCCATAATCCACCAGCAGCCTCTCGATCTCTTGTTGATCCTCTAGCCGCTGCACCCGCGCGGCTAACGACCTATCGTCCGCGGCGGTGAGCACGCTCGCGCCCAATAGCGCCAGAACCCCGATTCGCGAAATATTCATGGTTTGCCTTGTAGTTCCTGCCTCGTGGAGAGTCTATCACCGGAGCGGATTCTCCAGCGCCTCACCGAGCATGAGCAGCAGATTTTCCTCGAATGGCCGCGCCACCAGTTGCAGGCCGATCGGCAGCCCTTCGCCCGTTTCTCCGCACGGCATCGCGAGCGCGGGGAATCCGAGCACGTTGAAACCGCGCGCGAAACGCGTCGTCAGCATCCGCGTGTCGTGTTTCGTGCCATCGAGCTCGATCTCGGTCTGTCTGATGCGCGGCGCTACGATTGGGGTCGCCGGCGTAAATAGGCAATCGATGCCGCGAAACAGCGCATGAAACTCGCGCAACAGCCGCTTGCGCAGCCGCTGCGCATTCACGTAGTCCATCGCCGGAACCAGCGCGCCTTGATCGAGCAGCGCGAGCACGTCCGTTCCGAAATCCTCCCGCCGCGCCCGATGCTCCTGATGCACGGCCGCAGCCTCGGCGAGCAAAATCACCAGGCCCGCCGCGTTCAGCGCCTCGACGTCCGGAACCCGAACCGGGATGACGCGTGCGCCTAATTCTTCGGCGCGCCGTGCGGCGGCCTGAAACGTGGTCTTCACGTCCGGAGCGACGATATCGAAATAGAAATTGTCCGGCAGCCCGACTCGGATCTCGCCGAGTGAAGCGGGCGCGGGTTTGCGGCACGCGCCCCTATCCATCGCGTCAAGCGAGATTCGCACGTCACCGACGGTTCGCGCGAGCGGCCCCACGTGATCCAGGCTCAACCCCAGTGGCTGCACGCCCGCGCGATCGATCAGACCGTACGTCGGCTTTAATCCCGCCACGCCGCAGAACGACGCCGGCACACGAATCGAGCCGCCCGTATCAGTGCCCGTGGCCATGAATGCCATCCCCGTCGCCACTGCTGCGCCCGATCCTCCGCTCGATCCGCCGGGCGAATGTTCTGGATTACGCGGATTGCGAATGGTCCCGAAATGCGGATTGTCGGACGTGATCCCATACGCCAGCTCGTGCAGCCCCGTTTTGCCCACCATCACCGCGCCCGCGCGGTTGAGCGTCTGCACCACCGCGGCGTCGCGATCCGGGACGAAATCGGCGAAAAGTTTCGAGCCCGAGGTGGTCCGGACGCCGCGCGTCCACATTAGGTCCTTGTGCGCGATCGGAATCCCGTGCAGCGGCCCGCGGTCCACGCCATCGGCGAGTTCGCGATCCAGCTCTTCCGCGTGCTCCAGCGCCGCGTGGGCCGTGACCGTGATAAACGCATTGAGAATGGGATTCAGCTTTTCGATCTGCCGTAGGCACGCGCGCGTCAGCTCGACGGACGAAACGCGCCGCGAACGCAACGCATGGCCCGCTTCGGCGATGGTCATTCGTCTCTCGCTTGACGGCCTTCGGGCGCCTCGGGCGCCTGGGCCGGAGAATACTCGAGCGCCGAATCGTCCAGCGGTCCCAGCCGCCCGGTCTCCCGGCGCAATGCCTCTAAAAGCTGCTCCACGCGATTTTGCGCGCGATCTATTGGGTTCGCCGGGATGTCCGCCTTCATTCAGCCTTCAGCGAAGAAAGTTGCTCGGTATCAAACTTTCGCCTGAGCTCCCCGATGGCCTTTGCGTCCGGCGGCCCGTCGCGCGCGAGCAGCTTCGCCAGTTCCTCGAAATAATGTTCGTGACCGGGAGGGGAAACACCCATCAGCATCTTCGCCGGTTTTCCGCTGGTGTTGATGATATTGTGCGGAACGCCCGGCGGCACGAAAACAAAGGAGCCCGGCTTGGCCTTTACCACCTGGTCCCCCGCGTGCAACTCGCACTCGCCCTCCAGCACGTAGAAGAACTCTTTCTGAATTTGATGCACATGAGCTCCCGTAGTGAAACCCTCTTTGGCGGTGAGCTCAAAAACGGTAGTGTCTTTGGAGTGATCGCCTGTCAGCAGGATGCCAAGCTGAGTTCCGCGAAGCGACAACTCTCGCGAGGCGCCCGGAGCCAGCACGATGGCTTCGAGACTCATTGCAACTCCTTTCCAAATAGAAAGCATTATAACTCCGCGGTCCCCGAGGCAGCGACGCAAACATTTCCCGCCAAAAATGATCTATCCTGGAAAACGTGATGCCCTGGCTTTGCTTTCTCGTTGGATCGCTTTTCGGCGCCTTGATCGCCGCTCTATGGATGCGCGCGCGCATGGCACGCCTCGAAGCCGCCAAGCAGTTCGCCGAATCGGGCGTCGCGAAGTTGCAGGAGAATTTTCAGGCGCTCGCCGATGCCGCCTTGCGATCCAATCAAAGCGCGTTCCTCGACGCCGCGCGCAATACGCTGGCCACCACGAGAGCCGAAATCTCGGGTGACCTCGCGCTCAAACAAACCGCCATCGAAAACGTCGTCCAGCCGCTCGCGAATTCGCTCGGCCGCCTGGAAACGCAAGTTCGCGAGCTGGAGCGGGCGCGCGCGAACGCCTTCGGCAGCCTGGGCGAGCAGGTGCAAGCGCTCGCGCGCGAAACCGCCTCGCTCTCTACGGCTCTGCGCTCCCCGCAGGCGCGCGGACGCTGGGGCGAAGTGACGCTGCGGCGCGTGGCCGAGCTCTCCGGCATGGTCCACAACTGCGATTTCTCCGAGCAGCAAACTTACGAAGGCGACGGCGCGCGAATTCGCCCGGACATGATCGTGCGCCTGCCGGGCGATCGTTCGCTGGTGGTCGACGCGAAGGTTCCGCTCACCGCGTATCTTGACGCCGCGGCCGCGCCGGACGACGCGTCGCGCAAAGCCGCGCTCACCCGCCATGGCCAGCAGGTGGCCGAACACGTCCGGCAGCTTGCGAGCAAACAATACTGGAGCCAGTTCCAGCCCGCGCCGGAGCTCGTGGTGCTCTTCCTGCCGGGCGATCATTTCTTCAGCGCCGCGCTCGAAATCCGGCCGGAGCTGATCGAGGAAGCGCTGGCGAAGAAAGTGGTCATCGCCACTCCTGTGACGCTGATCTCCGTGCTCAAGGGCATTGCGTACGGCTGGAATCAGGAGCAACTGGCCGAAAACGCCGAACAGATTCGCCAGGTGGCGTCGCAGCTTTACGAGCGGCTGCAGGGCGTCGGCGAGCATTACGCCGCCACTGGCAGGATGCTCGAAAAAACGGTGGAAGCGTACAACCGGTCGGTCGGGTCCTGGGATGCGCGGCTGATTCCGTCGCTCGGAAAATTGCGGGAACTGGGGGTGTCGCAGTCGCCGGAACCGGAAGCGCCGGTGCAGATCGATTTATTGCCGCGCCGCCCACGCGCCGCCAGCGGATTCTAACGTGGCGCACGCACCGGGTCCCCTCTGGGCGCGTGCGTAAATCACGACATATCGATCACGTCGAAGATGAACCGTTCCGGCGGCAGGCACGACAATGGAGCAGGGCTCATGTGCGCCCAGGTTTCAAAGGCCGTGCTGGCAACAGTGGAATTCAAATAAAACAGAAATTGGTTTGAAAAGCAGGAAATCGGCGGAGGTTGCCGAAAGGTGAGCCGCATGCCGACGGCCTTTTCGAGCTCGACGCCCTCGCTCGGGACCGCTTTGTCTTCGAGCAGCATCACGAAGCTCGACCGTCCGGCGTGCGGCCAAACGTCCGGCCGCAGCAGGTTGCGCAGCTCCAGGCGAGCGCCGAAGGTGATCTCGCACTGCCGGATCCATTCCAGGATGCTGTCGCCCCACTGCCATTGCGTCACGAAGCGCAGGTATTGATCCGCCAAGTTGATCGCCAGATCCATTTTGCGCCGGTCCACCTCAAATTCCGTGACCGGCATGTCGAAAGCCGGCATCGGAATCATGTCTTCGGCGTCGATGAGGTCGTTGGCCATGCCAACTACCCGGTCCAGCCTTCGTACGTTGGGGGTGGTGCGAACTAAGAGCGGGGGCAGTTCGTGAGTTTTTTCCCCTGGAATCTCAACGAACTTTCGGTCTCCAACAATATCCATGGTGACGACCTAATCTCCTTATCGACAACCAGGTCGCAGACTTCTACACTTTTGACGCCAACTCTCACGAACCCGTTACTTGGGGACCGTCCCGCACGGGTGTTCAACTAGGTAAGAACAATTCTGCAAGATTTGTTGGCGCTTGTAAAGGGGTACTTAAGTCTCACTCCTGCGCTACAATGCGGCTTTCCTGAAGAATCTTCATGATGTATTGCGACGTCAGCCTGCCTGTGCCACTCGATCAGGCGTTCACCTACCGGCTGCCCGAAACCCTGCAGCATCGCGTGCAGCCCGGTTGCCGGCTTCTGGTTCCCTTCGGGCCGCGCAAGCTCACCGGCATGGTACTCGAGCTGCGGCCTGATGCGCCGGACGGCCAGATCCCGGGTGGCTCCATCAAGGAAGCCCTGCGCCTGGTCGACGAAGAACCCGTGCTCTCGGCTGACCTGCTGTCGCTCGGCCGCTGGATCGCCCATTACTACTGTGCCCCGCTGGGCGAAGTCCTGCGCGCGATGACGCCGCTCTCAGGCGAAGTCCACAAAACCAAGCTCTACTCCCTTACCGACGCCGGGCGCGACGCCGCGCGCCAACTGCTCCTGGCGGCGGAAGACGAAGATCCCATGCTCCAGCTTCTTCGATTGCTCGAAGCCCGCCCGCTTTCGGAATCCTACCTGCAAAAGAAGGTCCCCCACGCAATGAATGCCATCCGGTCGCTCGAAAAAAAGGGCTTCATCGCGATCGAGGACCTGGAGGCCGAGCGCGATCCCCTGCGCGCTTCTGCTGCCAGACTGCGCGCATCGTACATCGCGCGCGCGCCCGAGGGCATGCGGCTTCCCAAGCGCCAGCGCGAGTTGCTGGCGTACCTGGAATTGCATCCCGGCGCGCACAACCTGGAACAGTTGGAGACCGCCGTGGCCGGAGCGAGCCAGGCCGCGCGATCCCTCGCGCGCCGCAACCTGATCGTGCTGGAACCCGAACCGCAGCGCGCCGTCTTCGCTGCAAGCCTCGCGCCCCGCACGCTCAATCCGCATCAACTGGAAGCCTACCAGCAGATTGAGGCGGCGCTGCACGAGAGGAAATTCCAGCCGTTCCTGCTCGAAGGCGTGACGGGCTCAGGCAAAACGGAGGTCTATCTGAAGTCCATCGACGCGGCCATCGCGCTCGGCCGAAGCGCGCTGCTGCTGGTGCCCGAGATCGCGCTCACGCCCGCGGTCGCGAGCCAGTTCTTTCATCGCTTCGGCGATCGCGTCGCGATTCTCCACTCCGCTTTCCACGATGCCGAGCGCGCCGAGCAATGGCGTCGCATCCGAGCAGGCGCCGCCACCGTCGTGGTCGGCACGCGCTCGGGCGTCTTCGCGCCGGTGCAGAATCTCGGTCTTGTGGTGATCGATGAAGAACATGACGCCAGCTACAAACAGCAAGAAACGCCGCGCTACAACGGCCGCGACGTCGCCATCGTGCGCGCGCGCGAAGCAGGTGCGGTGGTGGTGCTGGGCTCGGCCACGCCGAGTCTGGAAAGCCGCTACAACGCCGAGCGCGGCAAGTACACGCTGATCCGCCTGCCCGAGCGCATCGAGCAGCGGCCGCTGCCTGATGTGGAGGTGATCGACATGCGGCAGGAGTTTCTCGAAACGCGCAAGCTCGCGACCTTTTCGCGCCGCCTGATTGAGTCCGTCGACGAGCGCCTGAAACGCGGCGAGCAGACCATGCTGCTGCTCAACCGCCGCGGCTTCTCGAGTTTCGTGGCCTGCCGGGCCTGCGGCGAGCGCTTGGAATGCGTGAATTGCGCGGTCACGCTCACCTATCATCGGCGCGACCGCCGCATGCTCTGCCACTACTGCAATTACGCGCAGAAAGTGCCCTCGGTTTGTCCCAAGTGCGGCAGCGAATATTTGAATTTTATCGGAACCGGATCGGAAAAAGTGGAGGAGGAGTTGCACCGCGATTTTCCGCAAGCCCGCATCGCGCGCATGGACCGCGATACCGTCAGCGGCAAGCGGCACTTCGAGAGCATTCTGCACGGATTTCGCGAAGGGCATTACGACATCCTGGTCGGCACCCAGATGATCGCCAAAGGCCACGACATCCCGAATGTCACGCTGGTGGGCATCGTCTCGGCGGATGTCGGATTGGGGCTGCCCGATTTTCGCGCCGCCGAGCGTACGTTCCAGCTTTTGACGCAGGCCGCGGGCCGCGCTGGGCGCGGGAATCTGCCGGGCATCGTGCTGATCCAGACCATCAACCCCGAGCATTACGCGGTGCGCTTTGCTTCGGAACAAAATTACGAGGGTTTCTATCAAAAAGAGATCCAGTTCCGCAAATTGATGCGCTATCCCCCGTTCGCGGCGCTCGCGAACGTTCTGGTGCGCAGTCAGGACCAGGAGAACGCGCTCGCGATGAGCACCGAACTCGGACGGGTGCTTGATCCCGCCCCCGAGGGAATCAAGGTTTTGGGACCGGCCGAAGCGCCGGTGCCGAAGCTCAAAAGCGAATTCCGCTATCAGCTCTTGCTCAAGGCGGCCGACCGCCGCGTACTCAATCAAACTCTGCGAGATTTGCAACGTTTCGTGCGCGAGCAAAAATGGCCGGCCACGGCGTTGGTTATTGATGTGGATCCACTGACATTGCTGTGACGACGCGCGAGAGCGTGCTGACGCGCGGGCCGGGGAGAATGATGCCGGCCAGATTCAGAGGATCGGCGTTTGAAACATCCACAGGCTCGTCTGTTTCGGAGCGGCGAACGGCGCGCAGCAGGTCGAGGGCTTCTGGGCGGGCGAACTGCTCGCCGCTGAATCCCGATACGAAGCGGCCGCCTCGAATCTCGCCTTGCGCTTCCTTGCGGCGCAGAACGGGAAGCAGATCGCGCCACGGCGGCGCGAGCGTTTCGCGTGCCAGAAGATCGCGGAACAGCACACCCCAGCGCGCGAGCAACTGATCGGCGAACGCGGCGGCGCGAGTATCGCTCGAGACCGGGGTTCCAGCATGTCTCACTAAGGCCCAGCGACCGGCCGCGTGACGGGGACGCGCCAGCCTTCCCCGCCCTTCTCCGCGGCGGCGCTTGGGGTCGACGAGCGCTCGCAGGTTTTCAAAACCGTCCGCCGTGACCAGACCCGCGGCTACCAGTTCCCAGAGTCCGTCCTCGACCTCGCTCGCCAAGCGCCCAGTGGACCGCACCAGGTCGGCAAAGAACGATGCGCCGCGCTGCTCAATCTGCGCGAGCACTTCGCGCGCGGCGTGCGAGAAGGCCGGAGTTTTGCCGTCAGTATCGGGCGCTGTGAGCCAGTCGGCGCTTTCGCGTAAAAAGATCGCGATGGGCGCGCTGCGCGTGGGCCGGACCCGGCGCGGCTCTTCGGATTCAAAAGCCGGATGCGGCGAAAGGCGCGCCCACATCACTTCGCCTGAAAGGCACAACTGATCGAGAGACTCGGGCTCATATTGAGCGACGCGGCGCGCGAGCACCTCGGCTTCCCACGCCGCGGCCGAGATTTCGTAGCCTTGCAACTGCTTGACGATTTGCAGCGCACCATCGACGCCATGCAGACGGCTGCCCGGGACCAGGTGTTGCCAGCGAAACAAAAATTGCTGGAATTGTGCGGCGGTGACCGGCTCGATCTCGCGGCGAAGCTGCCCGAGCGTCAGGCGATGGATACGCGCCAGTACGCGCCGATTGCACCACTCGGTTTGGCCTTCGCCGAGATTGGGCGAGAACCGGCCGCGCATGACCTGGCCTTCAGATTCGAGCTTCAGCAGCGCCGATTCGATTTCGTCCAGCGGAAACGCGAGCGTGCCGGCGAGCGCCCCAGCAGTGCTCGGCCCAAGTGACTCCATCCAGCCACGAACCGTAGCCAGCACGTCGTTAGCCAAGTGCTCGCGCTCCGTTGCGATCCAAAATCGCTTGGTGGCGCGTTCGATCACGCTGGCGCGGCCCGTGGAGCTCAAGTGCATAAAAAACTCCAGCCATTCATCCACCGGAGGCAGCGTGATCAGGCTTAGCAGCGCATCGTGCAACTCGTCGGCATCGCGCACGTCGGGCCAGGACTCGGCAGCCACGGTGGCGATCGCGGCCGGATCCAGGATTCCGGCGCCACCCACGGCATCGCTGCGCAAAGTCCGGCGCAACTGCACGGCGCGCGCACGGCGCTCTTCGAGCGGCGCGTCGTCGAGATAAGCGTACGGGTTCGCATTCAGGATCTCGTGCGAAAACGGCGACGGCTCGGCATTGTCGATTGCCACCTTGCGGATCTCGCCCGATTCCATCTGTTCGAGAATGCGCGTCAGGCCGTCCAAATCCATGGCTTCGTGCAGGCAATTGTCGATGGTCTCTTCCACCAATGGATGATCGGGGATGCGGATCTCGCCAGTCAGGTTTTCCGCGCAGGCCACTTGATCGGGGAACACGGACGCCAGCAGATCCTCGGCGCGCATGCGCTGGATGGGCGGTGGGACCTTACGGCCTCCAAGAAAGCGTGGGATGGCGAGCGCGCGCGACGCGTTCCAGCGCCAACGCGCGGTGAACATGGGCGCGTCCAGCATAGCTTGCGTGAGCACGTGCTCGACCGTCTGCGGCTTCAGGAATTCGAACACCAGCTCGAGCGGAAAGGCGTGCTGCTCGGTGAGCGAAATATTGATGCCGTTGTCGGTGGCCGCGGCTTGCAATTCGAAATTGAAGGAGCGGCAGAAGCGTTTGCGCAAAGCCAGTCCCCACGCCCGATTGATGCGCGATCCGAACGGCGCGTGGATCACCAATTGCATCCCGCCGCCCTCATCGAAAAATCGCTCAGCGACCACGGTCTTTTGCGTGGGCATGGCCTTGAGCGAGGCCGCGCCCGCGAGCACGTAGGCCAGGGCCTGCTTGGCGCCGGCTTCATC
The DNA here is from genome assembly GCA_030039005.1 of Bryobacteraceae bacterium. The sequence continues at coordinate 684 of JASHQT010000424.1, read as the reverse complement.
CAGGCCGCAGTCATCGATCAGGAAATGAACCGCACGCTCAGGGTGTGTCGCGATCTCCTCGCGCACGCCCCCGACGGCTTCCGACAGTTCAATGGTACGGCCGGGCGCTTCGCCATTCCAGAACGGTACCGAGGGCGGTGCGCCATGCGCGTCCTCCACACGTACGCGGCCCGGCTCCACGCGTTTGATGCGCCAGGAGCTAGTACCGAGTAGGAACACATCGCCGGCCAGGCTCTCGACGGCGAAATCCTCGTCGACCGTTCCCACCTGCTTGCCATCCGGCTCGGCAACCACCGAATAATTTGCTGTATCCGGGATCGCGCCGCCGGAAGTGATCGCGGCCAGACGCGCGCCACGCCGTCCGCGCACGCGGTGATTCACCTGGTCGCGATGCAGATACGCGCCGCTGCGCCCGCGTTGGGTGGCGATGCCGTCCCAGAGCATCGTAATGATCGCGTCGAAACGTTCCCGGTCGAGATCGCGATACGGATACGTGCCGCGGACGAGGTTGTACAACTCGTCTTCCTGCCAATCGCGCGCGGCTGCCTCGGCAACGATCTGCTGCGCCAGGATATCGAGCGGCGCGCGGGGAATTTCGAGGTGGTCGAGTTCGCCGGAGCGAATGGAGCGCACCAGCGCGGCGCACTCGATCAGCTCGTCGCGCGTGGTGGCGAACAAGCGGCC
>JASHQT010000423.1 GCA_030039005.1 Bryobacteraceae bacterium | reverse complement strand
CTCCGAGCGTGGGTCGAGTCGGAGCCCGAAGTTCCCGCTGGGGAGTGGTTCAAGGACTTCAGCAGCTTCAAGATCTGTGGAACTGGCGCGGACCCGTCTACCTTCTTGACCGCGGAACAGAAGGCTTGGGGCCAGGAGATCAACGGCGATACGCAGGACGCGGAAGCGTAGGGCAATGGCCGAGCGCGGTTGGTAAGGCTCTGTCCAATCTGCATCTCACATGTTGAGCAGAAGCTACACTTTGCCGTCCGCGGTGGCATCGATATCTAGAGATGAGCTTGAGTAGAAGATGCCATCAGCCTCCAAATATACGCTTGCGCTTCCGGTATAGTTGTCTCTGATATAGGAAACATGAAATTTGCCGCCTTCATCTTGCTTTCTCCCACGTTGCTGTTCCCAACGACTGTGGTGAGCTTTCTCGGGTCCGATTTCGTTGCTATTGCTGCTGACGGGCTGCAGATTACTACCCTGCCCGATCTCTCTAAGGTTCCAATGCCAACCTGCAAGATCAGATGCAGCAGTACGGGTGATATTTGCTTTGCAGCGGCTGGTCGCTACGACGAACCTAGCGTTGGTTATGATGTTTGGTCGATGGTAGAAGACATTTTCAAACAGGGTGGGACCGTAGATGAAATGGCCACTAAGCTCGACCAAAGAATGAAGGCCATCGCACCGATGATTGTAAATGACATCAAGGCAAAAGACCCCAAAGGAGCGTATGCCCGACTTCTCAATGGTGCGGCGCTGCTCGAATGGGAGTTCGTTGGTCTCCGGCAACGCATCCCGCCAGTGCCTCGGGTTGCAAGGAGCCAGATTCTCGTAGACAAAACTGGGGAACTTATTCCGCAAACAGTGGACCTTTTTGGAAATGAGGTCGCGGCGGTCCTGTTGGGAGAGAAAGAAAACGTCGCCGCGTATCTCATTAGAAACAGGCGAGAGGTGGGTGCAGTGCTCCTTAGCGCGGGAGATTCCGCAAACATGGCAGAAAAACTGGTTACCTTGGAGATCGATGCTTCGAAGGCCTCTGGTTCTAATATCGTCGGACCACCTATTACCTCCGTCATTGTTTCCCCGACGGGAGCCCACCGGAAGATTGCTGGAGCATGCAAGCAATAAGAGCGAAATTCCGAGGATGTGGCAGATACGGTCGCCGAATTTGACACAACCGCACAGCATCGGCTATTCTCCAACCGAGAGACGATACAGCGTCGGCGGGATTTGAGACCGGGAACACTAGTCTTGGCAGGCAGAGTTCCCCGCCACTTTCAGCCTACACCCCGAGTCAAGACCACAATGTTGGGGTTTCAGCAGGCCTCTGCGAGCAATGCACCTCAGGACACTACCTGCGGCCAGTAGTGTCACGCGCTGCGCACCTCTTTACCTCCTTCCAATAAAGGCTGGCCCCCGTGACACCAGCCTCGGCGTGTGATACGTTTCCGCCAAGGAGGTTTCCGGCAATGCTCACATGGTTATCCCGTTTGCTGCGCCGAATCGACGGATGGCTGCGCCGTCGTCATGTTGGTTCTAGTGCTTTCCGAACGTCGTACCACCACTCGAATCTGCACGGGCGGCATCGCTGACCCGGGCGCTTACGATGCGTTCTTAACGACGCGATCAACCAAACCTCAACGCGCTCGCCGGGTCCACCGCGGCTGCGCGGCGCGAAGGAAAGTAACCGGCGAGGAGCGCGGCTGCCGACAGAATGAGCACCGCGGCTGCCACCGAACCTAAGTCGGTGGGCCGCACTTGAAATAACAGGCGCGCAAGGAAGCGCGTGAAAATCAGCGTGGCGGCAACGCCGCCCGCCAACCCGCAACCCAGCAGTAGCAAAATTTCGCGCAAAATCATTCTCGTGATCGCGCCCCGCTGCGCGCCGAGCGCCACGCGAATTCCGAATTCTCGAGTGCGCAGGCTCACGGTATAGGAAACCAGTCCGTAGATACCCACCGCCGCGAGAAGAAGAGAGAGCGTTCCGAAGAATCCGATCAGAACCAAAGTGAATGTCCGCTCGGCGTATGACGACTTTACGTAAGCCTCCATCGGCAGGATGTGCCATATCGGCTGGTTGGAATCCACGTCATGAAACGCCCGGCGAATCGCAGGCACGAAGGTGAGCGGATCGCCTCCGGTCCGCACCAGCATGCGGTAATAGGATTCCTGTTGCGCCTGCGGCCGGTAGACGCCGATGTCGCCGGCCCGATCGCGCGTTTCATTCCGCACATCGCCTACAACGCCGACAATCGTCGCCCAGGGTGAGCTTTCCGTGCTCGCTCCAAGCCGGATATGTTTGCCTAGCGGGTCTTCATGCGGGAACAGCGTACGCGCACAGGATTCGCTCACGATCGCCACCGGAGCGCTACGAAAAGTATCCGTTTCCAGGAACGGACGGCCGCGTCCTAGCGGGATCTTGAGCACCTGGAAATATTCGGGCGAGACCAGGTAGCTGTTCACTACCGGCGCGTCGGAGTCGCTCGATAAAGGCCGCTCCTCGATGTGCAGAGGGCTCGGCTTGGGCCGGCTCAAAGGGAATTCTTGCGCCATCGCCACACCCGCGACTCCCGGAATCGCTTGCACCTTTTCTCTTACTTGCCGGTAGTGATTCATGGTGGCGTCCCAACCGGCATAGCGATCGCCGTAGACGACCATGGACAGCGTAAGGACATTGTGAGAATCGAAGCCCGGGTCTACGTGGACGAGAGCGATGAGACTGTTCCCGAGCAACACGGTTCCTGCGATTAACACAAACCCCAAGGCGATTTGCGCGATCACAAGAAGGTCGCGAAGCTTCAAACCAAGAGGCCGGAAGCGCGGCTGAACAGATTGTTTGATGGCCTCTAGCAGATCGGCCCGCGATGCGCGCCACGCGGGTGCTAGCCCGAAGAGCACGCCCGTGGCCAGGCTGATGCCGACGCCGAACCAAAGAATGGCGGGATCCATCCGAAGCTCGTCTACTCGGGGGATTTCCCGAGGCGCCAACGGACGAAGCACAGAAATTCCGCAATAGGCAAGCAGCACGCCCGCCAGACCCGCGATCAGCGCCAGCAGAATCGCCTCCGTTAGCAATTGCCGGATGATCCTGCCGCGGCCGCTGCCCAGCGCGGAGCGGATGGCCATTTCCCTTTCGCGCGCCGCCGACCGCGCCAGCAGTAGATTAGCCGCGTTCGCGGCAGCGATCAACAGGACCAGCACCACGGACGCGAGCACGATCCAAAGCGCCAAGCTCACCCTTCCCACCGTGGCATCGCGCAGCGGCGTCATTGAAACGGCCGCGTTCCGCGGATAGTCACTGGGATATTCGCGGATCAGCCGGCCCATGACGCCATTCAAATCAGCCTGAGCCTGCTTGAGCGTCACGCCGGGCTTTATGCGCGCAATGGTGGTCCAACCGCGGCAACTCCGGCAGAGGTCCCAGGATGGATCTCTTCCCAGCGGCATGAAATACCCCGGCCACTCGATCGGATTCGACATGTGGGGAGGATGGAAATTCGCTGGAAGGATTCCGATCACCCGCACCTGCGCGCCGAGAGATGGCATATCGATGGTGCGCCCGACAGCGCTCGGATCGCCGCCGAAAAGGTCGAGCCATAAAGCGTGGGTCAGGATGATCTCATGGTCGTACCCCACAAGCTCCTCGTGCGGAAGAAACGTGCGGCCCATTTGTACCTGCGCCCCGAGCGTATGGAAAAAGTCCCAGCTCACGCGCATACCCCGCAGGACCCGTGCCTGCCCGTTTTCAAAGGTGACGTTTTGCGAATCGCCGTAAACGGAAATGCTCTCGATCGAGTGGCTCTGCGCTTGCCAATCGGATATGGTCGCGAAGCTTGCGGGCGCCGGTTCCGGCGCGGAGCCGCTTGCTATTCCTAATGCCACGACGCGATCGGGGTCGCGGTAGGGCAACTGCTCCAACAGGATTGCTTTGACGGCGCTAAAGATCGCCGTCGTCGAACCGATCGCAACCGCAAGCATCACGACGACGACGGAGATTCCCCCCGGGGCCTTGCGCCAGGAACGGAGCGCAAATCGGATATCGAGGGCAGCCGCATCGAGCCAACCGCGAATCAGCGCCATTGCGTGTTGTTCATTTTACCCAGGATCTTGCCGCCCGGCGCCGTTTCAGTGCTTTCCTCGTACGACAGTTTTCGCCCGTGCGTCCAAGAGCCGGCAGCAATGAGTGACTGCCGGTCGACCGCTCCGGTTCTACAGCGAACAGGCTGGGAAAAATTTGAAACGTATCGCGGCAACCGGCGTCTTGTTGGACGAACCCGGGAGGCGTTCGACCCCTACGTGGAGTGCCGCGCCGTCGAGTGCCCCGTATCGTTCGCGCTCCTGGTTCTTTTTCAATCGGCGTCGCCCGAACACCTCCCCTGCCCGTCGTGCTTCCTGCCATCAGTGCTCTAGAAGAGTAACAGCGCGCGCTACTGTTTTCACTGATCCGGCTTTGGCCTGCCGGGAGTTCGCCAGATTTCGTAGGACGCGTTCGAATATACTCGGTCAGCCTCGGCCGGCGGGATCCATTTCTGAGCGCGCGCCGCAATGTAATACACCGGGTTGGCGGTCGGGATCGGCCGGCCCAGCGAAAATGCCGCATCGAGTTCCGCCTGCCGCTGCGCAACATGGG
>JASHQT010000422.1 GCA_030039005.1 Bryobacteraceae bacterium | reverse complement strand
ACGCACTGTTCGATCTCGGCGCCGGTCCAGCCAGCGGTGAATTGGGTGAGCTGATCGATCTGGTAGGCGGACGGGTCCAGGCCGCGCCGCTTCAAGTGAATCTTGAAGATTTCGATCTGTTCCTGCTCGGTCGGCAGATCGACGAAGAACACCTCATCGAAGCGTCCCTTGCGGATCATCTCGGCGGGAAGCAGCTCGATGCGATTGGCCGTCGCGGCCACGAACAGTCCGCGCGTTTTTTCCTGCATCCAGGTGAGGAAGAATCCGAAGATGCGGCCTTGCTCGCCACCGGACTGGTTGGTGGTGATGCCTCTTTCGATTTCATCGAACCAGAGGACGGCCGGCGCCATGTCTTCCATCATCCGGCAGGCGGCGACGAACGCGCCCTCGGGTTTGCCGTGACGGCCAGAAAAGATTTCCGTCATGTCCACCCGATACAAAGGAAGCTGAAACTGCGAGGCGATGGCCTTCACGCACAGGCTTTTGCCGCAGCCGGGAATGCCCATCAGCAGCAGCCCCTTGGGCACGATTTCGAGATCCAGGCTGTCGCGCATCTGGAACAGCTTGGTACGCTCCACCAGCCAGGTTTTCAGACCTTCCAGGCCGCCGAGGTCGCCCAGGTTCGTAGGATCGGCGACGAACTCGAGGTAGCCGCTGCGGTTCACCAGCAGCTTTTTCTCTTCGAGCAGCGCCGCGAGTGACGCCTGGCTGAGCTCGCGCCCCGCGGCCATCGCACGCCGCACCGCATAGCGCGCTTCGTCGAGCGTGAGACCGATCAGAGTGCGGGCGATCTGCTGCAGGACTTCCTCCGTCGCTTCGGGCGCTTCCTCACGCAGGAATTCGGCCAGTTCCACCACGTCCGGCGTGCGCAGTTCCAAAAATAGGATGCTGCGTTCCACCTCTTCGGGCACGAACCGCGTGGCCGATGTGATCACCACGAACTTTTGCCGGTCCAGACAACTCTCGTGCGCGTCGCGCAGCCGGCGGCGGATCTCGGAGGATTCGCGCAGGGGTTCGTGAAAATCCTTCAGGTGAAAGATTCCCGGCCCCGCCGCGAGGATGAAATCCAGAGCCTCGCGCGCGGTCTTCGTATCTGCGCAAGCCGCGCCGTTCTGACCGACCATCCCCTCGGTCTGGCTCCAGGTGTAAACAGGCAACGCATGCAGCGCTTCCGACACTTCCCGCAACAGGCGCGCGATCCGTTGCTCTTCCGAGGATCGGATGTAGGAGAGCGGCCGGCCCGACTCAAAGATCTCGCGGATCGTTTTGGCAGCGCGACTTTCGGCCGGTTTCCGGATTACCCCGTTGGGACTCATCTCTTATAAGGTATAAGACGGCATCTATAAGACGACGGGCGGGGCCAAAAAGCCGATCAGCCACCTGTTTCCCAAGCGATCCGCTCGAAAATCGCGCGCAGCCGGCGGCCTTTGGCCGGATTCACGGACTCCAGCCAGCCGATCCGGCCGTCCAAGTGCGCGCGAAAACGCGGGTGTGCGGTTCTGTTTTGGGTGTCAGGGCCCAAACGGACGCAGTTGTGCAGCGTGGCTTTGAGGCGGTCGAAATCGGCCCGCGGCACGTTGGTACGTTGGTTGGCGACCAATCCCACCAGGCGCTGGCGAACGCCTTGGCGCATGATGCGCGTCTTGCGATGGTTGACGGCGAATCCCTCTTCGAGCAGGATGGCGGCGGCGTGCGTGGAGAAGCGCTCGACCGCGCGCTCGAAGTCCTCGCCGCCCGAAAATGCCAGATCGTCGGCGTAGCGCGAATATTCTGCGCCGGCCGCATGCGCGAGTCCGGTCAAACGGCAATCGGCGCGATAGGCGCAAATGTTGGCGAGCGCGGGCGACGTAGGCGCGCCCTGCGGCAGATGGGGACGCGAATACAGCATGCGAGCTTCGAATAGCCGCTGCGGATCGCTTTTGCCGGCCGCCTCGTCCCAGATGGGGCGCGGCACAGCATTGGTACAAATGCCTCCAACAAGATCGGCGACCGATTCGGGATATCCCAGCATGCGGAAAATCGTTTGGACGCGCGCCCCGGCGATGGACGGAAAGAAATCGCTCAAGTCCATTTTCAGGACGACAGGCTTCGCCAGATGGGGCGCGATGAAGGTGTGAACCGACCGGCCGGGTACAAAGCCGTGCGCCGCCGGATGCGGCGGAATTTTATCGAGAATCTCGGATAATATCCGGCGTTGAAGCGACTTCGTCCGGCTCTTGGGCGCTTCAATTAATCGAATCGCGCCGGATTTTTTCGTCAGAACTCGATAGTGATAATGCCCCAGACGCGCCCGCTTGGTCTTGTAGGCGAGGCCTTTGAGATCGGCGAGCCAGAGCAATTCGTCCGGCGTGACGTGAAGCCACTCTGCCAGCGCACCGACGGTTTCGATGTCCGGAATATCCCAGCCCGAGGCAGCCGGCGCGGGCTGCATCCGTTGCGGCTCGATCAGCCAGCGCGAGATGCGCAATTCCTCGAAATGATTCGTCCAAACGCGCCGAAAACCCGCGTCGCGCAAAAGGAACTCCACCACTTCTCGCTCGCGCGGCCGCACCTCGCCCGAAAATGCTTCCACGTAGCGGCGCGCCAGTGGACGCAGCCAACGCCAGTTCTTGCCGAGCAACTGGCTGCCACGCGCGACCATGCCATCGACAGTCGGCTCACCGGACAGAAAGGCTCGAGCGAGCGCGGGGAGCACAGTCGGATTCGGCATAATGCGATGCGGCGGACGCTCCAACGAGTCTGACCCTGCGTGAGCAGTTCTGCGTGTAGCGCAGTGGAGCCTCACGCGACGAAATCTCAGCTCTTCCCGATCCCCTGGGGTATCCCCAGAGAGGCTGAACCGAACCCCTCAGGCAAACCTGAAGGCCCGATCACCGCCGGCTTGGAGCGCCCGCCGCCGAGGGCGATGATAGCAGCTTCGCCGGACTTGCTGGGCATGTAAACCGTTCTGTGATAATAATGTTTATCGCTATGCCGGAGGTAGATCAGCCCACGGACATCACCACGCTGTTGCGGCGTTGGCAGGCGGGCGACGCGCACGCCTACGATCTGGTAATCGCCTGGGCCTATCAACGCATGCTGGCCATCGCGGCCGGTTTCGTCGCCAACGAACGGATTGCGACTGAGCCCGCCGCGCTGGTCAACGAAGCCTACCTGCGGCTGCGCAACCTGGAACGGATCGAGTGGCGGGACCGCAATCACTTCTTTTCGATCGTCGCGGGCGAGCTGCGGCGCATTTTGATCGATCAGGCCCGCCTGCGTCTGGCGCAAAAGCGCGAAGGAACCCGGCGGCGCGTGCCGATTTCCGACGATCTCAGTTGGATCGACGTGCGCGGACAGGACATGCTGGACCTGGACCGGGCGCTCAACGAACTGGAGCGCGTGGACGCCGACAAAGTGCGCCTGGTGGAGCTGCGCTACGTGATGGGCTGCACGGTTCCGGAAATTTGCGAGCTGCGCGGGGTGTCCGACGCCACAGTGGAAAGGCATTTGCGCTTCGCCCGCGCCTGGCTATACGATAGGCTTCATTCCGAAGCGCCATGAACGACTATTGGAGCCGCTTGGAGGACCTCTTCGACGAGCTCTGCACGCTCGATGAGGAGACCAGCCGCCGGATCCTGGACCAGCGTTGCGACGGCGACACCAAGTTGCGGAGCGACGCCGAACGCATGCTGCGCGCTCACCGCGAGGAGGGCGCGGCCAATCGGGAGGCGCGCGCCGAGGCGGCCGGCAGGCGTTTCGGTCACTGGCAAACGGTCCGGTTGCTGGCGCGCGGAGGGATGGGGGAAGTGTGGCTGGCCCGCCGCGCCGACGGCCAGCATGAGCAGCAGGCCGCGCTAAAAATCCTCTCGCCCTACCTGGCTGCCGCCGATTCCGTGCATCGCTTCCGCCGTGAGCGTGAGTTGCTGGCGCGCCTGGAGCATCCCAACATCGCCCGCTTGCTGGACGGCGGCATGAGCGCGCAGGGCGAGCCGTATCTGGTGATGGAGTACGTGGAGGGCGTGCGCCTGGACCTCTATTGCGACAATCAGCGGTTGCCAATTCGCGAGCGCCTGCAATTGTTCCTCAAAGTCTGCGGCGCCGTGAACGCTGCTCATCAGTATTTTGTCGTGCATCGCGATTTGAAGCCCGGCAACATCCTGGTGAATGCCGAAGGCGAGCCCAAGCTGCTGGATTTCGGCATCGCGAAACTCATCGACGCGGAAGCAGGCCTGGAGCACACGGCCACGGCGAACGTCTTTCTTACCCCGATGTACGCCAGCCCCGAGATTCTGCGCGGGCAGCCGGCCAGCGTCGCGAGCGACATCTATTCGCTGGGCGTGGTGCTTTATGAGCTGCTCGCCGGCCGGCGGCCGTTCGATGCCGCCAAGCTCAGTCCGGCGGCCTTGATGGAGGCCGTAACCGAGCGGGACGTTCCGCGGCCGAGTGCGGTGGCGGAGAAAGAGCGGGGTGCGGCGCTGGCCGGCGATCTGGACGCGATCGCGCTGAAGGCGCTGGCCCAAAATCCCGAAGAACGCTACGCTTCGGCGGCGCAATTGGCCGAAGACATCCGGCGTCATCTCAACGGCCAGCCGGTGGAGGCGGTGCGCGCCACCTGGGGCTACGTGACGCGCAAATTCATTCGCAGAAACCGTCTGGCGGTTTCGGCCGCGGCCGTGTTGCTGGTCTCGCTCGGCGCCGGCATCGGCGGGACGCTATGGCAAGCGCACATCGCGCGCGAGCAGCGGAGCAGCGCCGAACAGCGCTTCAACGATGTGCGCCAGTTGGCGAATTATCTTTTGTTCGATCTCTATGATTCAGTCGGCAAGGTGCCGGGGACGATGCCGGTGCAGGCCGCGATGTCCGAACGCACGCTGGAGTATCTCGATCGCCTGGCCGCTATCAAAAGCGAGGATCCGGCGCTGCGTCTGGAACTGGCGCAGGGCTACCTGCGCCTGGTGACGATTCTCGGCGCAAGACTCGGGCTGGGTGACACGCTGGGCAATCACGCCAAGGCGGTGGATATAGCGCGCAAGGCGCTGGGGATCATCCAGCCGCTCGAGCGCGAGCGTCCGGGCGATTTAGCTGTTCGGCGCACTCGCGCCGAGATTGAAGAGCAGCTCGGGAACGCGCTGCAATTGACGGGGCAATATAGCGAGGCGTTCTCACACCTCGAAAAGGCCGCCGCAACGTTCGATCAGATCGCGGCGGCGAATCCTCGAAATGTTCCCGCTCTGCAAGACGCAGGCAAAGGCTGGCAGATCTACGCCCGATTGCTGAGCGAAAAAGGCGGCTATCTCACCTTCAATTCGGACGCCCCGCTGGCCGCCTTGCGCAAATCAGTCGCCTACCTGCAGAGCGCTTTGAAGATTGATCCCAAGAACGCGCAGACCATCCAATCGTTGGCTATTTCCACGGAGGCCATCGGAAGAATCGATGGACAGGCCAATCCGGCGGAGGGGAGGAAGGATTTCAGCGCGGCCTTGGACCTGCTGGCGAAGCTGCCGGACACCGAGCGCCGAGGCGTGGAGATGGAGCAGATCCAGGCCCGTGTGCTCGGGCTGCTCGGCTGGACACAGGGCCAGCTGGGCGACTACAAGAGCTCATTAGCTTCTCTACAGCAAGCGCGTACGATTCTGGAGGCGCAGGCCGCCGCGGATCCGAACAACGTCGGCGCGCAGTACCGCCTGGTGGAAGCATACCGGTCGCTAGGCTTGGTGGAAGGGTACGCGGGAAATGCGGCGAAATCGCTCGAATACTTGCAGAAGTCGGCCACGTTGTTGGACGCCGCCGTGAAGCGCGATCCGGCGAACGCGTTCTATCCGGTCATCCTGGCGGAACTGCAAGGCCGGGTCGCGAACCTGTTGGTGCGCGCCGGGCGGACTGTGGAAGCCAGGCCGTACGCGGAGTCGAGCGTATCCTATTTCCGGAAGCTCGGCGACGCGCCCAATGCGACGCCCGGGCAGTTGATGGAGTGCGTGCGGAGCCTGGCGGAGGTCGGCATTCCGTCACTCCGGGACTTTCCCGCGGCGTTGAGGATCGCATTACGCGCCGATCGGCTCGCCGCCGGCAAGAACGCCGGCGTGCTGGGCTACCTGGCGGAGTCCTACGCGTTGAACAAAAACTTTCCCCAAGCCGCGGAGGCTGCGGAGCGAGGCTTGGCAGTAACGGCCCCGACTAAACCCGGAGAACCTCCTTCGCAACTGCGCCAATGGCTCGAAGGCGAGGTCAAGGAGTACCGCGCGAAAGCGCAGGCGCGCTAGCCGCGAGCGGT
>JASHQT010000421.1 GCA_030039005.1 Bryobacteraceae bacterium | reverse complement strand
TCGATTGCTGCCCAGAGCCACACGTCGCCAGCATCAGGATTTTTTGCTTTGATCTTCGGCGTCACGTTTTTCGCCTTCGCGTAGCAGAACGCCCAGCACTCATCGACCTGTATCCGCTGGCAATTCAGATCGCGGAACACGCGATATTGATAATCAGCGGCCACGGCCCCGACTTCGAGGAGCAAGCGCATCACAGTCTTCTTGGCCACGCCCGTCATGCGCACAGTGGAGCGAATCGAGCAGCCCTCGATCAGGCAATTTATCACGCTGGCGCGCTCTTCGGACGATAGCCGGTTCATGAATATATAATACTCAACCGCTTGAGCATTGTCAATGGATAAGTTACCAGGCGCTTGGAGAGCGTATACCGAGCACGGTGCTATAGATCTGCTTTTTGGGACTTGACGCAGGGGGTACTATGCGGTTAGATTGAGGGAGTAGTAGGGCGGACCCGGTCGAAAGTTTGCAGACCTAAACCGGGCCCACCGCCGGAACCGAGGTGGTGATACATATGAGAGTCACCGGGCCCCCTTACGGGGGCCCTTTGGAACCCGTGTCCCTTTTTGTTTTATACCACGACTGGCATTTTGATGGAAGGAGAAACTGTCTCATGACACCGGAAAAGATTGATTACGTTGCTATGTTGAACGACATGAGGGCAAAACGGGCCGCGCTGGATGCTTCCATTGTGGCGCTAGAGGCAGCATTGGCGTCCGGCACGCTTGGACAGGCCGTCGAAGGCCTAGGGGTCGAGTCTGCGACCTCTGGTTCGCTGGGACGCCCCATCGATCTTCCAGCGGGGGCTTTTAACGGGAAGAGCCTGCCCGATGCGGTCAAGTTATATCTCGAAGCAATGCGCCAGAGGAAAACCAAGAAAGAGATCGTGAATGCCCTTCGCGAGGGGGGCGTAGTTTCGACCTCCGACAATTTTGAGTCTGTAGTCCAAGCCGCTCTTCAGAGGATGAAGGGTTTGGGGGTGTTGCTGAAATTTGCGGACGGCTGGGGATTGTCTGAATGGTATCCAGCTGGTTTCCGTTCTGCGAACAAGACGCCAGCCAAGGCGGCTAAGCGACAAACCAAAGGAAAGCGGAAGGCTAAATCCAAGCCTAAGGCCAGCACAGAGAGGCGCGCCGCTGAACCGAAAGCAGAGGGACCGGATGTGTCAGCGTACGGTAGCCAGAAACCGGCATTGCGAATCGAAACTTTCCTCAATAGCTCGCCAGGGAACGAGTTCGCTTCGGATTTCATCGCTCGTGAAGTTGCTATATCAAACGTGAAGGTGGCGGAAATGCTGCTTGGAAAACTCGTGAAGAAAGGCCTTATTGAAAAGACTGCGTCCGGCGCGTATCGTTCCAGGCTACGCGAAATGCCAAAAGCCGTCTAATCTGATCGTTTGCCCCAACGCTCTTGCGCGGCTTTGAGCGCGATCTCGCGGCGGCGCTCCGGGGAGATCTTCACCATGCGGGCTTTGGCGCTCTTCTTGCCGCCCTTGCGGCCCATCGCTGACATGATGCGAGAGATCTCAGACTTCGTCGGCGCTGGCGTGGCCTTCGGCTCCTCATCGTCTCCGGTGGTCTTCCCCACAAGAAAGTGGGCTAACTGGTTAACGTCCGTTGGTCTCTTGTTGCTCAATCGCTTCGGCATAACTCCATTGTGTCATGCTCTTAGCCTCGGTCAAAATGAAAGTAGCCCACTACCGTTTTTTTCGGTCGTGTTGAGCCCGGAGATATCGAATGTCAGCTTCAGCGGATTCATGGCCTCCAGTAATTTGTTCGCCTGCCGGATATCCCGCCGGCGCAGCCACCAGAACAAACCGAAAGGCGCGAGCGCTAGCAGGGCGCCGAGGGCGGCTTGTTCAATATTGCGGTTGGACGTCGGGAACGAAATCCAAAAGAGCTTGCATTCAGCGGCAATGATCGGGATCATGATCCCGATCCCATAGAAATTACGCAGCCCCCAAGCGGGCCAGTAAGACCATCTCCGAGACATTCGCGCGGCTTCGCCGGTGGATTGAAGGGAAAAGCGGGCGGTGATGTCCATGCGTTTCCATTCCAAATGGCTCCGCGGCTGGACCTCGCGAACATCCTTTCGGATCTAAGGCCCCCACCTTACCCACCCAAACGGCATAGGCCGAATTGCGTATGGGATTTAAGCATTTCGCCGCGTAGTAATTCCGTTCCCTCGATCCTAAGATAGGAACGGGTCGAGCCGGATGAGGTGTCGCCATTGCAATGTCGCCCTTGCGCAGTCACGCGGACTGATTGACGGCGAGTTCTGTTGCCCGGCGCATCGCGAAGCGTTCGAGCAAGCGCGCGAGCTGGAAGGGCCTGAGGGAAGCCCGGTTGGCGAGCCGGTGCTCACGGCCCCGTTGCTGGTAGGCCCATTGCTCATGGGCCGGTTGATTGTGGGCCGGTTGGTTGCCGGAATTGAGAGACTGCGCCGCAAGGTCGCCTGGCGGAGTCCAAGCCCGGTCCCCGAATTCGTCACCGAACCTGAGATTCCCGAGGAGCCTGCGGAACTAACTAGCGTGGCTGCCGAATCGGAAATGCTCCCTGATCCCGCGCTCGAATCCGAATCCGTGGAATCTGAAGGCCCAGGTGAGGAAACTGAGGCTAGTCCACACGCCCCGCGCGAAACGGCCGCGTCTTGGCACTGGCTACGGGCGGCGTGGAAGGGCGCGCCGCGGGATCTGAAGCTGGTGGGTTTGTTGCTGCCGGTGCTGCTGGTGGTGGCGGTGAGCGGGTCGATGCCGACCGTCCCGATGCGGCAACTGGCGCCACAGAGTTTAGGCGAAGTGCAGGGCGAAGTCCAGAAGGTAGTCGCGAACATGAACCAAAGCATTTCCAATCGTGCGGCGGTGGCCTTCTCCGATGACTTTCGCATGGGGCTGGATGCTTGGGAGAGCCGTTCTAACCTCACCCGGACCTGGTCCTACGACGCCGCGGGGTTTGTGCGTCCGGGGCCGCTGGCGGTTTTCAAGCCCACCGTGGAGCTCACGGATTATCGTTTCGAGTTTCTGGGCGAAATCGATCAAAAGGCGCTGGGTTGGGCTTTCCGCGCCAGGGATCTCAACAATTACTACGCTATGAAGTTCGTGGTGGTGAAGCCGGGGCCGCTGCCGCTGGTCCACATGGTGCACTACGCGGTGATTAACGGCAAGGAAAGCCCGCATGTGGACCGGCCGCTGCCGCTGACGGCGCGCGCCGATATGCTGTATCGGATCCAGGTGAACGTGCAGGGCAGCGATTTCACGGTGATGGCGCAAGGCCAGGTGGTCGACTTTTGGTCCGACGGCCGGCTCGAGCGCGGCGGCGTGGGATTTTTTTCGAATCGCGGGGAACGCGCCCGGCTGCGCTGGGTGGAAGTCTCGCACCAATACGACACTCTGGGCCGGCTATGCGCCTATCTGGCGCCCTACGGCATGCAGGGCAGAAATGGAGACATCAACTGAATATGAGCCAACCTATCTCTCGAAATTCGTCCTCTAAGAACGGAGACTCCTCCAAAACGGCCAGTCTGGCCAGGGCGGTCTCTCTGCACATGGAAGGCAAGCTCGACGAGGCGTTGCGCGAAGTCAACGGCGTTCTGGAGAGCGGGGACGGCACGCTGGAGATGTACTCGGCCAAGGCGCAGATCCAGTTCGAGCTCGAACGCTACGAGGAAGCGGCGCAGAGCTATGCCAAGCTCCTCAGCATGCATCCCCGACACGCCAACGCGAACCTGAACCTGGCGATCTGTCTGGAGCGTCTGGGGCGCTGGCAGGAGGCAGCGGATTTCTTCGAGAAGGCGGCCGAAGCGCAGCCGGACCGGCTGGATGCGCGGCTGGGCCTGGGCATTGCACTGCTACATCTGGAGAAATCCGACGCCGCGGCCGAGAATTTCGAGCGCGTGCTCGAACAGCAGCCCGATCACGCCACGGCGCAGTTCGGTAAGGCAGTGACGCTGCAACTGCAGTGGCGCTTTGACGAGTCGGCGGCGATCTATCAGTCGATCCTGGCCGGCAAGCCGGATTTCGAGGAGTGCCTGATTAACCTGGTCACCATCGGGATGGCGCGCAAGGACCCCGCGATGATCCAGGAGTATTCCGAGAAACTGCTCGCCTTGCGGTCCAACTCGCAGACCGCGCTCGAGGGTCTCGCCACGTGTGCTTTCGCGGCGGGAGATTATGAGGCCGCGCTGCGGTACTCCTTGAAATTGACCGAATTTACGCCTGAAAGCTTCGACCGTTGGTTTAACCTCGGAGTGGCCCAGCAGAAGACCGGACGCCTGGAAGACGCCGGGAAATCCTATTCCGAAGCGGTGCGGATTCGTCCGGATGCCAGCCAGGCCTACGTGAACCTGGGCGTGATCTATCAGGAATCGGGCGATCTGGCCAAGGCGCGCGCTTCCTATGAGAAAGCGCTCGAAATCTCACCCGATCAATTCGAAGTTCTGCATAACCTGGCGGCGGTGCTCGACAAGCAGGGAGCCAAGGAAGAAGCCGAGCGCATGTATACGCGGATCCTGGCCAAAAATTCCGATCTCGAAGACGTTTGGTTCCGTCTGGGCTATCTGCGCCTGGAAAACAGCAACCATGGCGGCGCCGCGGAAGCCTTCCACGCCTGCGTGGACAAACGTCCGGAATGGGTGGAAGCGCAACTGAACCTAGGCATCTGCTGCTGGAACGTGGGCGATCACGACGGCGCCCTGAAAGCGTTCCAAGCGGTGCTGGCGGCCAATCCGGAATCGCTCGACGCCCTCCGGGGTTTGGCGGCTCTAGCGGTGGAGCGCAACGATTTCGACCAGGCCCTGGAGTATCAGGCGCGGCTGATCGATAAGGGCGAGCGCAGCCCGGAGCTGTTCTATAACACCGGTCTGCTGCTGCAAAAATCCGGGCAGCTCAACGACGCCGAACGCCTGTATCGCGAAGCGCTGCAGGAGCGAGACCAGTTCCCCGAAGCGCTTCTGAACCTGGGCCATGTGCTCAAGGGACTGGGGCAGCAGGACCAGGCGCGCGATTGCTGGAAAAAGGCGCTGGAGCAGAAACCGGACCTCGCGCAGAACTACTTCGGCAGCTCCAATTAACAAGCCGTCTCTTAAGGGAATCTTTATCCGGGTCTGCGCTACGCTGGACTCGAATGAGCCCTCTGACCCTGTTCGGATTGTTGGCCGTCTCGGCCATGCTGATCTGCTATGCGCTCGAAAGCCGCAGCATTTGGTTCATCCTGGGCTTTGCGTTCTCCTGCGCGCTGGGTTCGGCGTACGGTTTCCTGCAAGGCGCCTGGCCGTTCGGGCTGGTGGAGGGCGTATGGACCATCGTCGCGGCACGCCGCTGGTGGATGGCGCGCCGGGCGCCGGCTGAAGGTGCCGCTTCGGTTAGTGCGGTTTCTGGCAGTACTTCCTTTAAGTAAGATCTAAGGTTTTTCCGGCATGGTGCTTGGCGCGCAGTGCTCTTAGCATAGTAGCGGGGGGAAAGATCTGATGCGTTCCTTCGCAATCGCCGCGCTACTTGGAAGCGCGGTGGCATGCGCCAGCCTGGCTGGACAGAGTTTGACCGAGCACGCTGCTGCGGCCGCCGGAGGAACCCTCGGCACCGCTGCCGGAAAGCCGATCGGCAACGCCCTCGAGCGCGTTTTCGGACAAGCGAACGGCAACCCCACCAAGGCCACGGACAATCCGGTGCCCAAGACCACCACTAAGTCATCCACTAAGCCGGCGCCCGGGAAAGCCTCGCCGCTGGCCTCAGCGACAAAAGGCCTGACGGAGAAGACGGGGCACACCGCTACCGTGGGCGTCTCGCCTAGCAGCGATGCCGGCGGAGATGGCGGCGGTGGATCCGCGCAGCGCTCATCCGCGCGCCGCGAGACTTCCGAGGGCCCCGACACTTCCGAGGGCCGCGAAGCAGTAGAGGCCGCCGTCCCCGTGGTTACCGCGCCCGTCGTTCCAGAGCCGGTGGTGAAGCAACCCTCGATCCAGGACCTGGACGGCATCAAAGTGGGCACGCCGGCGAGAGAGCTACGCTCCACACTGGGGACACCGGAATCCATGGTGAGCATCCCCGATGACGACGGCCATCTGCGCGAAACCCTCCAGTATTGGGCTAATGGCGAACAGATCGGAACCGTCCACCTGGACAACGGCCGCGTGGTGAGCGTGCAAACCAGCCGTTAGTTTTCAGTCCCGCCTACTCGTAACGCCTTGACAGCCGCGCGAAGCCCGTTAAACCGCGCCAAGCCCGCTAAACCGCGCGAAGCTCGTTAAACTGATCGCGAAGCCCGTTAAACTAATAATGTGTTCAGGTTCCTGCCCGCGTTGATTCTTCTGGCGAGCCTACGCCCGGCTCTCGGCGATCCGGCCCAAGCCGGCTCGCCTCAAGGAAGAGTGGCGGCGGATGTGGACGCTGCCATCCAGCAGGCCACGCTCGACCCATCCGAGTGCTATCGCGTCATCGATCTGAATTTCAGTAAGGACGACTTGAAGGTATATCTGGAGTCCGGGTACCTGATGTTCACCAAGCCCGTGCGCGGAACTCGGCTGGGCGCGGTTTTCCTGGCCAACGCCGACGGTGGCGATGCCGACGTGCTGCTGCTGCCGCCGACGCGCAGCGAACGGGTGTCGCTCGCGATGTTCACCGATTCTCCCAACCTGGAAGAGCACTTCAAAAGCGCCGCGTTCGTGTTCACCGACGGAACTGGCGAGGGCTTGCTCGCGCAGCTTCAGAACGCTGGCTCCTCCAAGAAGAGCCAGGAGATGGGGGGCCTGATCGCCGAGAAATGGAGCTCGGTTCTCGCCAACCTGATGTCCAGCTTTGAAACACGCCTGGTCTACGATGTTTTATCGGGCGAACGCGATGCCGGCCTTTTTTATATGGGTGTTGCGGGCGATCAACTGGGGGATTTCGACGTGGTGTATGATCCCGCCGGGCAAGACCAGATCCGCGTGGGCAAAGTGGCCTACCGCGACGACCGGCCCTATTTCAACACCTGGACCGCGTTTCCGGTGCGCTCGTTCCGCCGCGGGTCTTCCTCATCCGCCGGCTTTCAGCCGGCGAGTCCTCCCGGGTCCCGCTTCGCGCTCGACAACTTCCGCATTGACGCCACCATCCAACCCGACTTGAGCATGCAGGCGGTGACGCGAACCACACTCACGGTGCATGGATCCGAGCCGCGAGCCGTTGTGCCGTTTAGTCTTTCGCCGGCGATGCGCGTCACCTCCGCCAGCATCGACGGGCGACCGGCGGAAATATTCGACAGTACATCGCTGCGGTCCAATTTGATGCTAAGCGGGCTGATGCAAGCAAGCGACGACCGCCAGTTCTTGTTGATTCCCGAAGCGGCGCTGGCGCCAGGCACGCCGCACCAGATCGAGATCCATCACGAAGGCTCGGTCATTCGCGACGCGGGCAATCAAGTGTATTACGTCGGCTCGCGCGGCACCTGGTATCCGCGAACCGGCAGCGGGCTAGCCGATTACGAAATGACATTCCGTTATCCGAAGGACCTGACCTTGGCGGCTACAGGCGCGCGGGTCAACGACGGCGTGGAAGGAGGCTCGCGCATCACACGCGTGAAGACCGGGACTCCGGTCCGGTTCGCCGGGTTCAACCTGGGACATTTTCAGTCCGTGGTGGAGGAACATAACGGATATCGGGTCGAGGTGTACGCGAATGAGCGGCTGGAAAGCGCGCTGGCGCCCAAAACCCCGCTTCCCGAAATGCCGCCCGCGGAAAATCCTTTCCGCCCGCATATCCGCAAGAGTGACGCGGACAACCAGCTCACCGCGCCTTCTCCACCTAATCCCAGCGCGCGCATGGAGCAGCTCACCAACAGTCTTCTCGACACGCTCGATTTCATGACCGAAGAATTCGGCCCCAGCCCGATCCGCAATCTCGCGGTCACGCCCATCCCCGGCACTTTCGGACAAGGGTTTCCGGGGCTGGTTTATCTTTCGACGCTGGCCTACCTCGACCCCTCGCAGCTTCCGGCGCCGTTGCGTGAACCGTCGCAAGAAACGTTCTATTCCGAGCTGCTGGAGACGCATGAAGTAGCGCACCAATGGTGGGGAAACCTGGTGGTGCCCGCGAGCTACCACGACGACTGGCTAATCGAATCACTGGCCAATTATTCGGCGCTGTTAACGCTGGAGCGCAAGAAGGGCGTCAAGGCTCTGGACAGCGTGCTGGATCTCTATCGCACGCACCTGCTCAGCAGGAATGAACGGGGCCGCACTTTGGAATCTTCCGGGCCGATCATTTGGGGTTACCGGCTGACGTCCTCGCTTGCACCCAGCGCCTGGCAGGCGGTCACCTATGAAAAAGGAACCTGGATCATCCATATGTTGCGGCGGCGGTTGGGGGACGAGAAGTTTTTGGCTCTGTTGCGCGAGGTCGCGAGCCGCCGTTCCATCAGCACCGAGGAGTTTCGCAGTTTGGCGAGCGCATACGCGCCTCAGTCACCCGATCCGGGGCTGAAAATATTCTTCGATAATTGGATTTATGGAACAGGCATTCCGGCGGTGAAAGTGTCTTATACTTGGCGAGGCGGCAAACTGACGGGGAAAATCGTGCAGAGCGACGTGGATGAGGATTTCAGCGCGTACGTGCCGGTGGAAGTAGCGAGCCGCAACGCCAGCAGGGTATATTGGTTCGCCACCGGGAGCGATCCGGTCGCATTTTCGATCCCCTTGAAAGCGCCGCCGGCCAGGGTCGCGCTGCTCACCGCCGATTGCCTGATGACGCTTGCGAAATGAAACCCTGGTTCCTTTAAACCGCTCATGCCCGTTGCCAGCAAACGCAAAGTAGAAGCCCATAAGGCCGCGCCCATCGCCACCGTGGAGCCCGAGCCGAAGATCGAGGAAGTGGAAGCGGCGCCTGCTATCAAGGTCACCGCTTTGGTGTTCTCCTATGACAGCGCGCCGGCGCTGCGGCGGTGCCTGGCGGCGCTGGAAGGTTCCAATGACCGGGCATCGGTGGAGATCCTGGTAGTGGATTGCGGCTCCCACGACGAGAGCGCGCAACTGGATGCCGAATTCTCCAACGTCACCATGCTGCGCCTGCCGCGCTATTTCGGGCGCACCAAGGCCCTCAACATCGGAACGCGCACCGCGGCGGGCGACTATCTATTCTTTCTGACGCCCGAAGTGGAAGTGTTGCCCAACACCATTCCCGCGCTGGTGGCGCATTTGGACGCCGAAGCGGAGACCGTGGCGGTGTGCCCGCTGTTGCTCGATACCGAAAGCCGGCCGGCCGATCAATTTTTCCGCCTCCCTACGCCGGCCACGGGTTTGGAGCTAACACCGGTGACCGTGGATAAGACGGCCGAAGTGTTTCCGGTGGAGTACGCGACGTTTCAGGCGTTCCTGGTGCGGAAATTTTTCCTGAAAGGGCTGAATTATCTCGACGAGCGCTATGGCGACTCCTGGTCCGACGCCGAGTTGTGCTACCAGATCCGGCGGGTGTCGCGAAAAACATCGGTGCTGCCGCGCATCAGCGCTCTATACACGCCCAACTCGCCCTACGCCGAGAGCGCCCGGACCATTCTGGCGGCGGACCGCATCCACGGCGCCGCGGTTTTCTTCGGAAAACACTACGGATTTACCGCTGGGCTGCTGTTTCGCCTGAAATCGATCCTGGGGGCGCTGTTTACGTTCCGGCTGGGGCTGTTTGGAGCGGTGATTTCCGGAGCCAAAATCGACGGTTCGCAAAGCGCGATCCTATAGGTATGGCCGTTCGACCAAGAAAACGAACGTTGAGGGCTGCGACAAAGGCCGTGGCAAAGAAGCCAATAACCAACAAGCCGAGAGCCAACAAGCCAAGAGCTACGCGTCCAAAAGCAAAGCTCCCCGCCGCGTTTCGCATCGATCTCGCCGCGTTTCCGCCGGAATCGGTGCGCTCGAGCGAGCGCTTCCTCTGCGTGGCCTGTGTGTGGCGGATTTTCACGCGCGCCATGGACCTGGCGCCGAAGACCGCGCTGGCCGAGATCAAGCGCTATACACCGTCGTTTGAGGAGCTGACGGCGGCCGAAGCGGCGCGCCCCTTTTTCGATGCGCCAGATCGTGGGCCGGATCATGGAAAAGACAAGCCGCCCTGTCCTTACTGCGGGTCGCCGGCCAAATGGCACGCGCGCATCGAGACGCATCGTATCGAGAGCGGGAAAGCGGCGGACGTTCCGCGGCGTAACCTGGTGAAGTCGCTGCCGCTGGCGCACGATCAGTTTGTGGTGCTGGAACAGAAGGCCACGCAGCAGCACGCGTTTTTCGATTGGCTCGAAAAAATCGGCGCGCAACTGGACCTGGAGAATCCCGCCTGGCTGCGCGACGTCTCGCTGCACTACTTGAGCCGCAAGGAACCGAAGGTGAATTGGCAGGAGGAGTTCGCGGGAGTTCACTCGATACGGCGCTCGCGGCGGTTGGGCACCACTGAGGAGGCGCCGGCGAAACCCTGGGAACGGGAAAACGGGCGTCTGTTCCTGGAGCCGATGCTTTTTGATGAGCTGCTGCTGGTGCAATATCTGCTCAGCCGGTCGCAACTGGCGGGCGGGCTGACCCTGGAGCGCCGTTACACGCTGCCCGAGTTGTGGCATCGCTTGCGTCACTCGGGCTATTTGCGATTCATCGGCGTGCATGCGAACAATCCCAGCGACGCGCTGGAGCAGATGCTGGCGCACCTCGGCGGCGGTGAGGCGTCGGCGCGCTTCTATTACGTCGTGGACCGGCGCGATCTGCTCGAAAAAGTGAAGGCGCTCGGGACCGAAAAGCCCCGCGCACGGGCCGCCGGGCGCTGAACGCGAGGCGGTTTCAAAGCCCGCATGCTGACTGGAACCGTTGCCGGAACCCTCTAGGCCTTAATATTCCTTGACAGGCATATGCGGTGTGCGGTATATACAGAGGGTGGAATCTGTGTTCGAAATCATCGCCGAGCCGAACCGCCGCGCGATATTGAGCCTCCTGGCTGCCTCACAACAGTCGGTGGGCGAGATCGAGCGCCGTCTTGGGATGCCGCAGCCGGCCGTGTCCAAGCACCTGCGCGTGCTGCGCGAGGCCGGTTTCGTCGAATCCACGGTGGATGCGCAGCGCCGCTTCTACCGGCTGAAACCGGAACCGCTTCAGGAGGTGGATGCGTGGCTCGCTCCGTTCCGCCGGTTCTGGTCCGCTCACGTGGACGCACTGGAACGCCATCTGGACCGCATGGAGCAATCCAAGCTGGCTAAAAGGAAAAGGAGATGAAATGAAAATCAAAATCACTAGCGTGTACGTCGACGACCAGGAGAAAGCCCTGCGTTTCTATACCGAAGTCCTGGGCTTCGTGAAGAAGGCCGACTTCAGCCAGGGGCCCTTTCGCTGGCTCACAGTGGCGTCAGCCGAGGACCCGGACGGCGCCGAACTGCAGCTCGCGCTCAATAACAACCCGCCAGCTAAGGCTTATCAGGAGGCGCTTTTTCAGCAAGGCCAGCCCGCGGCTATGTTCTTCACCGACGACGTCAACGGCGATTATGAGCGGATCAAGGCCCATGGCGCCGAGTTCACGATGCCGCCCACGGACGTGACCGGCGCGACCATTGCGAAGCTGAACGACACCTGCGGCAATCTCATTCAGGTAACGCAGTTGATGCGCTGGTCGGGTTGACGGAGAAGGGACGCTCATGAACGATCGCGAGCGCTACGTGCCGGGCCCGGCCAGCGGAGCGCGCGTACAAAAGGACGGAGATCAGTGGACGCTCATTCTGGTCAGGGAACTGCGTCACTCGCCGGAAAAGGTCTGGCAGGCGCTGATTGATCCGGCACAGCTCCGCGAGTGGGCACCCTTTGAAGCCGCTGGGAACCTGGGTACGGCCGGGACCACGATCAAGCTCACCTGGTTGGGAACGAACGCGCAGATCGACACAGTCGTGAAGCGGGCCGACGCACCCAATGTGCTGGAGTACGGCAATATCCGGTGGGAGCTTGAGGCCGTCGGCGCCGGCACGCGCCTGACGCTGTGGAGCACCATCGATCGCCGCTTCATTTCCATGGGCGCCGCCGGGTGGCACATTGCTTTCGATGTTCTGGATCGCCTTCTGAACGGAAATCCCATCAGCCGGATCGCTGGCGCCGAGGCGATGAAGTTCGAAGGCTGGCAGCGGCTGAACGCCGAGTATGCCAAGCAGTTCGGCATTGAGGTCCCGAGTTGGCCGCCGCAATCGAGGTAAGACAAATCCCATGAACCCAACCGAACGCATTGACGCGCTGATCGCGGGACTCGCGGACTGGCGTGGTAAAACGCTGGCGGGTGTTCGCAAGACGATCCTGGAGGCGGACCGCGAGATTATCGAGGAATGGAAGTGGATGGGAAGCCCGGTGTGGTCTCACGACGGAATGATCGCGGTCGGGAACGCGCACAAAGATAAGGTAAAGCTCACTTTTTCCCACGGGGCCAGCCTCCCGGATCCTGACCTTCTCTTCAACGCGGGCCTCAAAGGCAACATGTGGCGAGCGATCGATTTTTTCGAGGGCGATAAGATTCATGCGCGCGCTCTAAAGGATCTGGTTCGCGCCGCTGTTGCTTACAATCAGGCCAAATTGAAGAGAAAAGCGCCTACGCGTACTCGAGCAAAAGTACATAAGGGTAGAGGTTGAACCTACGCGCGCGGGCCCGTCACCGCGTTTGCGCCGGCGGTTCCGATATACTGCTTGGACATGGAGAACATGAACCGAGCAGCGCTGATCGCAACCGCGTTATTCGCCTTCGCCACGGCTGCCGCGGCCGTTGACGATCCGGTCCAAATCGACACCGGGAAGATCTCGGGTGCTGCGACGGCTGGCCCTGGGGTGCGCGTATTCAAGGGCATCCCCTATGCGGCGCCGCCCGTGGGCGATCTGCGCTGGCGCGCGCCTAAGCCGGCTGCGCACTGGGATGGAATCCGCAAGGCCGATGAATTCGGCGCGGTGTGCATGCAAGCTGGCAAACAGAAGATGAGTGAGGACTGCCTCTACCTCAACGTCTGGACGGGCGCGAAGGCGGCGAACGAAAAGCGTCCCGTCATGCTGTGGATCTACGGCGGAGGTTATTACACTGGCTCGGGGTCGCAGCCGATGTACGATGGCGCAGCGCTGGCGAAGAAAGGCGCGGTGGTGGTGACGCTCAACTATCGCCTCGGCGCCTTCGGCTTCTTCTCATACCCGGAGCTGACCAAAGAATCGGACCGGCGGGGAGCGGCAAACTTCGGAGTGCTGGACTCAATCGCGGCTCTCAAGTGGGTGCAGAAGAACATCGCGCGATTTGGCGGAGATCCCAAGCGAGTGACGATTTTCGGCGAATCCGCCGGCGCCGGGATGGTGGCGAATCTAATGACGATCCCGCAGGCCAAGGGTCTGTTCATTCGCGCGATCGGCGAGAGCAGCGCGTGGGCGACCACGAAGGTGGAACCGTTGCCTACGCTGGCGGAGGCCGAACAGCAGGGCGAGAAGATCGCCGATGCCGTAGGTGCGAAGTCGCTGGCGGAACTACGGGCTACGCCCGCGGAAACTATCCAGAAAGCAGGGCGCGGCACCGGCCCCGTGGTGGACGGATGGCTGATTCCCGAAGACCCGGGAAAGGTTTTTGCGGCCGGTAAGCAGATCGACATCCCGGTATTGACGGGATCGAACCGCGATGAATCGTTCGGGGGCAATTCGAAATCGGCGGCCGAGTTCACTGAACAAGTGCGCAAACGTTTCGGCGACTCGGCCGATGCGTTCCTGAAAGTCTACCCGGCGGGCTCGGACGATGAAGCTCGCGAATCGGCGTTCTATTCCGGGCGTGATGAAATGGCGTTCGTGATGCGGAATTGGGCGCGGCTGGACGAGAAGCCGGGCAAATCGAAAGCGTTCGTGTACTACTTCACCGAACAGCCGCCGCGCTTGCCGAACGCGCGCGGGCCGTTCGCTCCGGGGCCGCATGGCACCGCCACGCACGTGTCCGAGATCCTATACGCGTTCGGTCATCTGGATGACAGCCGTCCGTGGACCGACGACGATCGGAAGGTGGCGGACGAGATGTCGTCCTACTGGGTGAATTTCGCCGGGACCGGCGATCCCAACGGGAAAGGCTTGAGCAAGTGGCCGGTATACGACGGCAAGACGCAAACCGTCATGGTGTTGGGCAATCCGCCGGAGGGCAAGCAGGCGCCTGGCGACGCGCAGCTTGCGTTCTTCCAATCGTATTTCGACAAGCTGGTGTCGCAATAGGCGAGGGTCACTCGCGAACGCAGGTGTAGCTCGCGGCCGAGTTCTCCGTGCCCGCCGCGCCGGTAAACTTAGGCCAGGACGGCCATTCGCACAAAGGTCGTGTGCGATCGGCGCTCGGATTTCCGTCCATCACGGTGAGGCCCGCCGGCGCTTGGCCTTTCTCCACCCAATTTTCGAGCGCCACCAGGCTGTCGAACTTGGCGTTGAACCGCCCGAAGCCGTGGCCGAAGCCGGGGATGTAATAAAAGCGCAGGAAACCATCCAGTTTCGCTTGACCGAAATGCGCCAGTTGCCGCTTGTAGTATTCGATCGAATTATGCGGCGTGATGAAATCGTC
>JASHQT010000420.1 GCA_030039005.1 Bryobacteraceae bacterium | reverse complement strand
CTTGCTACTTACTTACGTCCCCTAGAAATGCAACCTGCCTGCCACTCGTACCAGGACTTGCAAAGCCAGAGGGCTAGGAGCAGCTAAAACGCTGAAAACACAGGCGCACCTATCACGATGTCAGCCCGAAGGTTCCTACGCTACAATCGGGGCCTCGGGTGTTTGCCCTATCGAGTAAGATAGTCACCCTATCCGAGTGGATAGGGATTCACCTTAGCGGCCGTCCGCTTGGGAGGGCTCTCGGAATTCAGGGTAGCGGGGGCTTAAAATGCTGGGACCGGGAGGGAGGAGCAAGTCTTCCAACGGCGTAGGCGCGGCCGCACGCAGCGATGTCGCACGAGTGCTGCCTCATTGCACACAGCCACGGCGGACGCCCTGGGGATCCGGCTCCTTTCTCAACACCTGGGCGCGCGCGCCGGCAGCCATCGTCTTTTGAATAGCCGATCACCGACCTTCTTCCCCTTGGCCCGCCATGTACGCTGCACTCCCGAGGATCACCCCCACAACCGTCGCATTCATCGTGAGCGTGGGCGATCCGAAATCCAGCAGCTTCACTGCGCCGTCTGGCGTTCCTTAACGTTCGCCGGCTTCAGAACCCGCTGAACATCTGCATCGCGATCTTCCGAGCTTCGTCGAACCGCATCGGGCCTTTCGGCGATTCGCCTTCGTCGACGCCGTCAAGCTCGGAAACGACGGACCCACGATCGTGTGGACTAGGGGCGGATTCGATTATTGGGCTGGCGAAATCGAATTCACTGCGATCGTATGGTCGTGCATTTCTCCGCTGACCACAACGTAAAGCGGAGCCTTTGGATGCCCTTGCCGGACTAGTTCCGCCGCCTTCGCATTCCCGGCCGAGTCCAGAGGGACGCTCACATCATCGGATCGTACGATCGCGAAAACCAGGGTCCTTGCCTTGGGCGCACAATACCGGACTTCCATGCTGACGTCCTGAACCGTCGGCGAGTCTGACACGTTGTGGTTGCTCGCCAGCGCCTGGTAGCATTTGGCATCCACCAGATTACCCGGCCAAGTTCCAGCGAAACCGAGTCCCGACGCCAGGCAAAAAAGAGAAAGAATCCTGATTGCCGGGCCTTTCAGATTTTGGACTTTCATGTACCACTCCTATCCGGCTGCTTGGACGAAGCGGCAAGGTGAAATGCTTCCAAACGATGGCAGCATTGGTGGGCCGGGCCGTTCCGCGGTTACTTCCTCGCAAAAACCGCGATGTATTGGCTCTTCGGCACCAAATCCCGTGTGGACACCAGCCGGAATCCGCTCCCTTCCACCTCTTTGATCAAATCGTCCTGATCCAGCCGGATATGCCGCAGCGCGAAATCGGGATCGGGGTTGTTCATCGCCCCCCGCCGCTTGAAATACTCCACGATCACCAGCTTTCCGTCCGACAACAAACTGTCGTGAATATGCTCCAGCATCGCCTCCGGATAATCGAAGTGATGGTACACATCGAGCACTAGCACCCCCTCCAGCGTATCGGCGGGCAGGTTGGGATCGTGATCGGTGCCCAGGATGAACTGCACGTTATTCAGCCGGTAGAGCCGCACTTTCATTTTGGCGTTGTCCAGAAAATCGCTCTGAATATCTTCGCCGATCACGTGGCCGCTATCGCCCACCGCGTGGCTCAGGTACGGGAGCATGAAACCGGTGCCGGTGCCGACGTCGGCCACCGACGCGCCCGGCTTCAGATCCAGCGCGTCCACGATGTCGCGGGGCTTCTGCCGCTCGGCGCGCGCCGGGTCGTTAAGCGTTTTGGCGACATTGGCGCGTCCTTCAGCGGTCTTATAGCCTTCGTTCGCATCCGTGGCCACTTGCGCGAAGGACACCGCGCAGGCCACGAAGGACCCAATGAAGACACATAAAATTAAAAGTCTCGGGAGTTTTCTCATAACGGTTTTTCCATAGGCATAGCTAAGGGGGGTTCCACCAAAAAGTCATGCGCGGACATCTCGGCCACCGCCTCTCGAATGGATTGCTCCGCTGCCGGCTCCACGGTAATGACGAACGGCAGATCCTGGCGGTTCCCGCTCGGCAACTGCAGCACGCTTTCCAGGCTAATACGCTTGGCGGCCAGCACGCCGGCCAGGCTGGCGATGATCCCCGGACGATCCACCACGCGAAACCGCAGATAGTAAGCCGAATGCTGCAACGTAATCGGAAGCGGCTTGTACTCGCCCAGGCGCTCATGTGCGAAGGGCGAAACGCGCTCCGGGCTGCCGCGGCGAATCTCGCGCGCCACGCGCATCAGGTCACTCACCACGGCCACGCCCGTGGGCTCGGCCCCCGCGCCGCGCCCATAATAAAACGTATCCGCTCCGTATTTGCCTCGCACCCAAACCGCATTGTACGCCCCTTGCACGCCGGCCAGAATCGTGGACTGTGGAATCAGCGCCGGCCTCACCGATAGGATCAATCCGGAAGGCGTCTGGTGCGCGGCGCAAAGCAGGCGGATGGTGTGGCCCAGCTTGTGCGCATAGTCGAAATCGAGCGGCAGGGTGCGCCGGATACCTTCGGTGTATATGTCGGAGGGCGTGATCTTCTCGCCGAACGCGAGCGCCGCCAGGATCGCGAGCTTCGACCGTGCATCGTACCCGTCCACGTCGGCGCTCGGATCGGCCTCCGCGTATCCCAGCCGCTGCGCTTCCTGCAAGACCGCCTCAAACGGCGCTCCGTGCTTCTCGATCTCGGTGAGAATGTAATTGCTGGTGCCGTTGAGGATTCCGAACAGATCCGTCACACGGTCGCCCGAAATCCCCTCGCGCAACACCGTGTGGATGGGGATGCCGCCCGCCACGCTCGCTTCCATCGCCAGGTTGATCCCGGCTGCGATCGCGCGATCCCAAATCTCGGCGCCGCAGGTGGCCATCAATTCCTTGTTCGCCGTGACCACCGATTTCTTGTGCGCGATGGCCGCATCGATGATTTCCCGCGCCACGCCGGTCCCGCCCACCAGCTCGGCGACGATATCCACTTCCGGATGCGCCACCACCTCGCGCCAGTCTGTCGTGCGCAGAACCGAGTCCCTCTCCAGCTTCGCGCCGAGGTCCTTCATCGCGCCCGCCATCGCGCCCTTCATCGCTAACGACCGGCTGCATAGCGCCTTCACGCGCAGTGGAAAGCCCAGCTTCTGTGCGATGGGCCCGGCATTTTCGCTCAAAATGGCAACCGTCCCCGAGCCGACGTTGCCCAGCCCAATGATCCCTACATGGACGGCTTGCATATAGCCGTATTATCGGGAATCGCAGCCGCCGCCACAATTGGGCCAACAGACGGGCTGCCACGATCTTCCCGGAAGGCGTCAATAATGATACCTGGCCTGCGCCCCGCGCCAGTTGGTATTTTAAAGGTTCGCGCTCTCCGATTCCCTGACAAGGATCGGAAAGCACTGCCCCGGCCCGCACGAGGAAACGCAGCGCGATACCACGATCCGTTTCCACCCACTAGCGAAGTTCTTCGCGAAACTCGGGCTGGAAAACGCTTCGCGCTTACTCTCCTCGGCCAAGGCGCATCTCCCGCCGACGCTGCTCCACGGTGGAGGACTTGCCTTTCCGCCGCTCGCTTCTCCGCAGGGCCGTCAGCAGGCGTCTTGCGTTGGCCGGCGATCTCAGCAGATGCGGTTTCCATCAAACCTGCCAGCTCATCCGCGGGAATGAGTGCGACGTCCGGAGCGCCGCGCCTGCGAACAATCACCACCTCTCGCTCCAGACCGACACGATCCAATATATTCGCGAGGTTCTCGCGAAGAAATGTATAACTGGTCTCGGCAGGCATCGCTTGCCAGGGCTACTTCCCCGCCTCGCGAAACAGCGCGAACACCGCCCCTTGCGGATCCGCCAGCATCGCGACGCGGCCTACGCCTTCGAAATCCATGGGCCGCAGCAGCGTGCGCGCGCTCATATCCATCGCCCGGCGAAAGGCGTTGTCGACGTCCGCCACGGCAAAATAGATCAGCCAATGCGCTGGCCCGCCATGCTCGCGCGCGGGTGGAATGCCGCCGATGTATTTTTCACCGTTTACGATGTGTAGATAGCCGGAGTCTCCCTGGCCGGGAAGCAGCTTCCATCCGAACAATCCCTCATAAAATGTTTTGGCTCGCGCCTGGTCGCCGGTGTTCAAATCCGCCCAGCAAAACGCTCCCGGATCTCCCACCACGCCCAATCCCTTGCGCTTGTTCGGCTGCCACACGTTGAACACGGCTCCCGCCGGATCCAGAAACACCGCCGCCCGGCCGCGATCCATGACGTCCGACGGCGCTTCCAGCACTTTCGCTCCCAATTCCGCGGCCTTTTTCGCCGTCTCGTCGGCGCTCTCCACGGCGACGTACAGATTCCAATGCGGCGGAACGCCGGAATTGCGCTCTTCCTCAGTCATCGTGTACAGCCCCGCCGCGATGCGCCCGTCGAGTTGCATCAGGCTGTAGAAACTATTTTTGCCGATAGGAACGTCCTGCGGCGTCCAATTGAAAAGCGCGCTGTAAAAGCTCTTCGCCGCGCTCTGATTCGATGTGGGAAGGTCCACCCAGCAAAATTCCCCCGGGGCAAATCGTTCGATGACCGGCATCCCTAAATCATAAAACAACGGGAAATCTTGAGGCCTCGAGAACGCGTCTGGCCTATCATGAAGAAAGCGGTGTCGCCATGATTCTCACGCATCCGTTCCGAATCGCGATCCTTCTTGCGGCCTCACTCGCGGTGACGGCGCAGCAGGGTCCACCCGAACGCCCGTTCCCTCCCGAGCCCGAGCAGCCGGAAGACCTCCGCCTGCCGAACGGCAAGTTCCAGCGCGATGAAATTCTCAAGGCCGAGTATCAAAAAACGCTGGAGGACGCCCGCTCGCTCGCCAAGCTGTCCACGGAGCTGAAATCCGATCTGGAAAAAGGCGACTACAACGTCCTCTCCATCGCCACGCTCAAGAAGACCGATGAAATCGACCGCCTCGCGCGGCGCGTTCACGATCGCCTGCAACACTGACCGCGGCGCCATCCGTCCATAACGTATCGGAAAACGTAGCGCATGCACGTCGCGTGGCGCGCGGGCAATCATGCCTGCGCTGTTTTTTCTTGGCGTTCACAAAGTGTGGCTTTTTCCCCACCCGCGAACGCTCGCCGTACGTGGTTTTTGATATGTTACGCTCGTCTAAGCTAAGCCGAGTTTTGCCACATTCATGGTTCCCACACGCGAAAAAGCGCAGCTGATGAGCGCCTCCGAAATCGACCGCACCCTGGTCCGGCTCGCGCACGAGATTCTGGAAAAAACGCAGGAACTTCGCCGCTTGGCTTTCATCGGCATTCGCCGCCGCGGCGTCCCGCTCGCTCTGCGCCTGGCCGAAAAGATCAAGAGTCTCGAGAACCTCGCGGTCCCCGTGGGCTTCCTCGATATCAATCTGTATCGCGACGACCTGTCCACGGTCTCCGAGAAGCCCGTGCACAGCGCCACCGAAATCAGTTTCCCGGTCACCGGTAAGGACATCATCCTGATGGACGACGTGCTCTACACCGGCCGCACCATTCGCGCGGCGCTTGACGCACTCTTTGACCAGGGCCGCCCGGCGCGCGTCCAACTGCTGGTGCTGATCGATCGCGGCTGGCGAGAGCTGCCCATCGAGGCCCGCTATGTGGGCCGCATGGTCCAGACCAGCGCCAACGAAATCATCGAAGTGAAATTCAAGGAAGTGGACCAACACGACAAGGTTCTGCTAGTGGAAAAAACTTAAATCCCATGCCGGCTGGTTTGTTCAAAGGAGGTTTATTGGGAATTGAGCCGCTGGAGCGCACCGAGATCGAGGCCATTCTCGACCGCGCCAAGCGTTTTCAGCCGCGCCAGGCCGACGCGAAAAAATCCGATCAGCTTCGCGGCCGCATGATCGTCAATCTGTTTTTCGAAGCTTCCACGCGCACACGCACCAGTTTCGAAATCGCGGCCAAGCGCCTGGGTGCCGACGCCATTTCCATCACCGCATCGGCCTCCAGCGTTTCGAAAGGCGAATCGCTGGTCGACACCCTGAACACGCTGGGCGCCATGCACCCGGACGCCATCGTGATGCGCCACGCGGCTTCCGGCGCTCCGCATTTTCTCGCGCGCTACCTGCCCACGCCGATTATCAATGCCGGGGACGGCACGCACGAGCATCCCACGCAGGCCCTGCTCGATGCCCGCACCATCCTGGACCGCCGGCCAACGCTGGAAGGCCTACGCGTCGCCATCATTGGGGACATCGCGCACAGCCGCGTGGCGCGCTCCAATATGCATCTGCTTTCCAAATTCGGCGCTGAAATCGTGCTGTGCGGTCCCGCATCGCTGCTTCCGCCGCAACTCGCTCAGATCGCGCCCCACGTCAGCCTCACGCACAAAATGGAGGATGCCATTCGCGACGCCGACGTCATCATGATGTTGCGCGTCCAGCTCGAGCGCCAGCACGAGGCCGCGTTCTCGGCCAACGAATATTTCCAGTTCTACGGCCTCCGCCTGGAGCATATGAGCCTGGCGAAACCGGGCGCCATCGTGATGCACCCCGGACCCATCAACCGCGGCCGTGAAATTTCCTCCGAGGTCGCCGACTCCGAGCAATACTCGGCGATTCTCAATCAGGTGGAAAATGGAATTGCGGTGCGTATGGCCGTGCTGGAGCGCATTCTCGGAAACTAAATGTCGAAACTGATCATTCGTAACGGCCGCGTGATGGATCCCGCCGCCGGTATCGACGTGGTTCGCGACCTCGCCATCCAAGACGGGCGCATCGCCGCCATCGGTCAAAACATCGACTCTTCCGGGATCACCGAGCTCGACGCCACCGGGTTGATCGTCGCGCCCGGCTTCATTGACATGCACGTCCATTTGCGCGAGCCGGGCTTCGAGCACGCCGAGACCATCGAGACCGGATCGCGCGCCGCCGCCGCGGGCGGATTCACTTCGATCTGCTGCATGCCCAACACCTCGCCCGTCAACGACAACGCGACGGTGACCAGCTACATCACAGAACGCGCCGAGCGCCACGCCGTCGTGAACGTGTTTCCCATCGGCGCCATCACCAAGGGCAGCGCGGGCGAAGAACTGGCCGCGATCGGCTTAATGAAGGAAGCCGGCATCGTCGCTATCTCCGACGACGGCCGTCCCGTCATGAACGCGCGCGTGATGCGCCGCGCGATGGAAACCGCGCGCTCGTTCGGGCTACCAGTGATCGATCACTGCGAAGACCTGCACTTGAGCGCCGGCGGCGACATGAACGAGGGCGTCGAAAGCGTGCGGCTCGGGCTGCGCGGCATTCCCGCCGCTTCCGAAGACGTCATGGTGGCGCGCGATATTCTGCTCGCCGAGCTCACCGGCGCGCGATTTCACGTCGCGCACATCTCCTCGCGCCACGCCGTGGAAATGCTGGCGTTCGCCAAGGCGCGCGGCCTGGCAGTCACCGCCGAAGCCACACCGCATCATTTTGCCATCGCCGACAGTGAAATGCCGCCCTACGACAGCAACTATAAAATGAAGCCGCCGCTGCGCACCTCCTGCGACGTCACGGCCATCACGCAGGGCCTCGTTTCCGGCGCCATCGACGCCATCGCCACCGATCACGCGCCGCACGCCGGCAGCGAAAAGATGCAGGAATTCGAGCAGTGCCCCTTCGGCATCCTGGGCCTGGAAACCGCCATCGGCATCGGGCTGGAGCGCCTGGTGCACACGGGAAAAATCACTCTGATGCGCATGATTGAGCTGTTCACCAGCGGCCCCGATCGCGTCCTGAACCTACAGCGCGGCCGCCTCGCCATCGGATCACCCGCCGATGTCACCATCTTCGATACCGAACGCTCCTGGACCTACGACGTCAACCGATCGGCATCCAAGAGCCGTAATTCTCCTTTTCACAATCACACGTTCCGCGGCGGTCCGGTCGCGACCATCGTCGGCGGCAAACTCATTTGGTCTGTGGCGTTCACAGTCTGATGTGGCGTTCACACTCTTGTGAACGCTGATACACTACCTATCGGACCCTTGCACGCTCCTTTCCCCCATCGCCAGATTCCCGGCCGCCAGGCTCGCGGCGGGTGCCTGTGGTACGCCATCGTCGTCATCGTTCTCTTCATCCTGCTGCGCTGGCTGTGCAGTTGGACCATCGATTACCAATGGTGGAAGGAAATGAACCAGTTACGCACCTGGTTCAGCATCCTGGCCTATAGCCTGATCCCCGTCACCGGCGCCACCATTCTGGCGTTCATCATTTTTTGGATCGCCCACTCGCTCGCGCTCAAACAGGCGCACGTGCGCCTGCGCGAGCATTCGCTGTACGCGAAGCTCACCGCGC
Organism: Bryobacteraceae bacterium; assembly: GCA_030039005.1. Next base: position 10,053 of record JASHQT010000420.1, on the reverse strand, counting down.
TAGGCATTTTGCTGCTCGCCTGGATCGTCGCGGCGTCCACGCTCGATACCTGGACCGTCGTCCGCTATTTCGGCGGCCGCGACTTGGGCGGCGCCGCCACGGCCTGGCGCGATCCCGCCTTCGGAAATCCGCTCTCGTTTTACCTCTTCAAGATTCCGTTCTATTCGGATCTAATCGGCTTGCTGCTCGGCATTGTCGTGTTGGGCGCCCTGATTTACTGGATCGCCGAGCGCGGCTGGGAGCTCACCGGCCAGGTGGGCGACTGGCAGAACGTGCAGTCCATCAACATCACCGAGCTGCGCCTCGGAAATGCGCTGAAGAGCAATTTCGTTCGGAGTCTGGGCGCCGTATTCCTGATCGCGCTCGCGGCGCGATTTTTCCTCGCCCGCTACGGTCTGCTGCTCAACGAGCACGGCAGTTTCATGGTGGGCATCGATTACGTGGATCAGAACATCGTCCTTCCGTTGCAGTGGGTCGAGATCGCCGCTTGCGTAATTTCCGCGGGATTGCTCGTGGCCGGCCGTTGGCGCACCGCGGCCGTGGCCGTCGTCGGCGCCATCGTGCTGCGTTCCGTTCTGCCATCGGTCGTCAGCGCTGTCTATGTCCGGCCCAACGAAATCTCTATCGAGCGGCCTTACATCCAAAAGCACATTGAGGCCACGCGTTCGGCCTACGGCATCGATCAGCGCACGCGTGAGGTCGATTTTACCGCGATGCCCAACCAGGGCGTGGATTTCAGCAAATATCAGCCTTTGCTCGACAACGTGCGCCTGTGGGACGTGCATGCGTATCACGACGCCATCACGCAGCTCCAACCCTACCGCCCGTATATCTACACCGACACCGACATCGACCGCTACGTCATCAACGGAAACCTCCGCCAGATGATGATCTCGCCGCGCGAGCTGGATCTCTCGCAGCTCGGCGAAGCAGGCACGCGCTGGATCAATCCGCATTTCATCTATACGCACGGATACGGCGTCGTAATGGCGGAAGCCAACCAGGTATCGCAGGAAGGCCTGCCGGTCCTGATCGTCAAGGACGCGCCGCCGGAGATCGGCGTCCCCGGTCTCAAGCTCACTCAGCCGGATCTGTACTACGGCGAAAACGTGCAGGATCCGGTGTTCGTCCACACCGCCCAGGCCGAGTTCGACTATCCTTCGGGCGACCGCAACGTCGAAACGCATTACGACGGACACGGCGGCTTCCCGATTTCTTCGCTCGCCATGCGCCTGGCCGCCGCGGTTTCGCGACAGGACGTGAATATCCTTTTGACCAGCTATTTGACGGCGGACAGCCGCATGATGATTCGCCGCAACGTCACCGCGCGTGTGAGCGCCATGGCCGATTTCCTGAACTGGGATCCCGATCCTTATCTGGTGCTCACCGATTCCGGCCGCCTGGTCTGGATCATCGACGGCTACATGACCTCCGATGTCCATCCTTATTCGGCTAAAGTCGGCATCGAGGGCATGGGCGAGTTCAACTACATCCGCAACTCGGTGAAGGCCACTATCGACGCCTACGACGGAACGGTGCACTTCTACGTTTTCGATCCCAACGACCCGCTGCTCGAGGCCTATCGCAACCTGTTTCCGAATTTGTTTGAACCCGAATCGGCCATGCCCGCCGATCTGCGCCGTCACGTCCGCTACCCCGAATTGATCTTCCGCGTGCAGGCCGACATTTACCGGCTGTTCCATATGCGCGATCCCGATACGTTCTACAACAAGTCCGACGCCTGGGATACGGCCAAGTTCACCAACGAGCAAGGCGGCACGCCTGGTCCCGTTGCCCCGACATATGTAGTCGCCACGCTGCCCGGCGAATCCCAGCCCGAGTTCCTGCTCCTGATTCCCTTCACCCCCCGCAATCGCGACAACCTGATCGGCCTGATGATGGCGCGCTGCGATGGAGAACATTTAGGCGAGAAAGTGGTTTTGCTGCTTTCCAAGCAAGAGATCATTCTCGGACCCATGCAGATTGAGGCGCGCATCAATCAGGATCAAAACATTTCCAAAGATCTGACGCTGTGGAACCAGCAGGGCTCGCAGGTACTGCGCGGCCAAATGCTCGTTCTCCCGATCAATCAAACCTTCCTGTACGTCGAACCTATCTACATCCAGGCGTCGCAGGCCAAGATGCCGCAATTGAAGAAGGTCGCGCTCGCGATGGGTAACAACCTGGTGTACGCCGATACGTACCAACAGGCGCTCGCGCAGCTGGCCGGAGAGAAATTGCCCGAGGCGCCCGCGCAGACTCCAGCGGCGGCGCCGGCTGTCACCACGACCTCCACACCCGCCCCCTCGGCCGGGCACCCTCCTGACCCGCGCATCGGCGAGATACGCCAGCATCTGGAACGTTATCGCGAACTCGTATCGCAAGGGAAACTCTCCGAAGCCGGCAAAGAGCTCGAAGCGATCCAAAATTTGGTCACTCACTGATCCCGGCAATCTCGGCAGTCTCCTCCCATAGCCGCTCAGCGACGGCTTCGTCCCGCGCGATCTTCGATGGGTCCACGGATTTTCGCTTATAGAAATACAGCCCGCTCGTGTGAGCCACGTCATCCGACGACGCGAGATAAACCATCGTATCGGCGCCCTTCTGCTCTGAAATCGCAAACAGCTTGAAGAACCGGAATGCACGCGCCAGCCCGCCGCCGCTCTCATCGCCGAAGCGGGTCCTCACGAAGCCGGGATGAAAGCTGTTGGCCGATACGCCCGTTCCGGCCAGCCGCTGGGCGAGCACGCGCGTGAACAGCACGTTGCACAGCTTCGACTGAGAATACGCCTGAAAACCGCTGTACTTGCGCTCGTTTTGCAGATCGTTAAAATCGATCCTTCCGCCATAATGTGCATGCGAAGACGTGCTCACCACCCGCGCCGCTGAAGCCATCAGCCGCTCACGCAACAAATGCGTCAGCACGAAATAGGACAAATGATTGGTGGCAAATGTGAGCTCCAATCCGTCTTCGGTGGTTTGCCGCCGGCTGAACATCGCGCCGGCGTTGTTGAGCAACACATCGATGCGCGGCTCAACCGCGGCGATCTCGCCGCCCACCCGGCGCAATTCCGATAACCGCGAAAGATCCCCATAATAAGCGCTGTGCGCCTGGGCGGGCACGATCCCACGCAATCGAGCCAGCGTCGCTTCCGCGCGGCCGCGGCTGCGAGCCACCAGAACAATGCGCGCTCCCATCGCCGCCAACTTCAACGCCGCCACTTCTCCGATTCCGGATGTGCCGCCGGTAATCACCACCACTTTGTTTTGCATCATCTAATTCATCTTGTACCCTAAATGTGAATGCGTCTCGCTTACGTTTGCGCCACCATGCTCCTCATGACGGCATGTTCTAAGAAGGAGCCGCCGAAACCCGTGGTGGTGCCCGCCGTGTTCCGCGTGAAGTTTCAAACATCGAAGGGCGATTTTGTTGTGGAAGCCGATAAGGCCTCGGCGCCCCACGGCGTGGATCGTTTTCATGAATTGGTCCGCATGAAATATTTCGATCAAGGCCGCTTCTTCCGGGTGGTTCCGGGATTCATCGCGCAATTCGGCGTCCACCGCGATTTCAACGTGCACGCCAAATGGCGCACCATGTTCATCGCCGACGATCCGCCGCAGCAGAAGAACCTCCGTGGCACGCTGGCCTACGCCGAGTCCGGACCAGGAACGCGCGCCACCGAAATGTTCATCAATTTGGCCGACAACAAGGCGCTCGACGACCAGGGCTTCGTCCCGTTCGCCAAGGTGATTCAGGGCATGGACGTCGTGGATCAGTTTTACTCGGGCTATGGCGAGGTGCGGCCGGAAGGAAAGTATATCGACCCCGGCCGCGTGGAGGGCGAAGCCAATGAATATCTCACGCAGGACTTTCCGAAACTCGATTATATTGTTCACGCTGAATTCGTGCCCTGAAGAAAGTAACAATCCGGCGTCACAACGATCTAACCTACGGCTGCTATTAAGTTGAATAAACGTCAGAAACTGTGGCTGGGTGGAATTGCCGCGCTCATCCTGCTTCTCGCCGCGGGAGCCTACATTGCCGCCACCATCATCGCCAAACAATTCGAGCCCACTCTCCGGGCTCAAGCCATCCAATATTTGCAGAACCGCTTTCATACCGACGTCGAATTGGCCGCGCTGGACATTAACAGGCCGAAAATGTCCGTATTGCAGATCCTGCTGCGCCACGGGCGCGGTGCGCTGGTGACGGTGGAAGGCGAAGGTCTGGCGATGCATCTGGCGGGCGATCGCAGCAAGCCGCCTCTTTTTCGCATCCAGAAAGTCGCTTTCACCGTGGATCTGGGCGTTTTGGCCCAGCCGAAAAAGTCCGTCAATTTTGTTTCGCTGGACGGCATGGAGATCAATGTTCCGCCGAAAGGCCAGCGGCAAAACTGGCAAGGCGGGACGGAACCGAATTCCAACGTGATCATCCAAGACGTCCAGATCCACGATGCCGTTCTCGTGCTGCTGCCGCGGGACGCAAGCCGTAAGCCGCTGCGCTTTCACATTTCTCAATTGCACCTTCAGTCTGTAGGCGTGAATTCGGCCATGCGTTACGATGCCGATCTCACCATCCCCAAGCCACCGGGGATCGTGAAAAGCAACGGCGATTTCGGGCCCTGGAACGCATCGGCTCCAGGCGACACGCCGCTTCAAGGCAACTACACCTTCGACAAGGCCGACCTGGGAATCTTTGGCGCCATCGCCGGGACGCTCGCGTCCAAGGGAATTTTCAGCGGCAGTCTGAATGCAGTGAACGCCCGCGGCACGGCGTATGTTCCCAACTTCGCCTTGAAAATGTCCGGCCAGCCCGTGGCACTTTCCACCACGTTCGAAGCGCAGGTGGACGGCACGAACGGCAATACGATTCTCAAACCGGTGCGCGCCACACTCGGCCATACCAGTTTCACAACCACCGGCGAGGTGATCAAGCATGAAGAGTATTCGCAACGCGATATCGATCTGGACGTCAGCATGCCCCACGGCGACATGCGCGACCTGCTGCGTCTGGCGATGAAAGGCCCGCCGTTCATGGAAGGCATCATCGACATGAAGACGAGCATCGATATTCCGCCGCTGACAAGCAAGGTGAAGCAGAAGCTGGTGCTGGACGGCACGTTCGATCTTGACGGCGCGAAGTTTCTGAAGTCCACCATTCAGGATCAGATCGATCAGTTGAGCCGGCGCGGGCAGGGCCAGCCGAAGAATCGGGAAATCGATGAAGTGGTATCGAAAATGGCGGGCTCGTTTCACTTGGAAAACCAGGTAATGACGTTTCGCTCGCTGGCCTTCGAGGTTCCAGGGGCAGCGGTTTCTGTAATGGGAACGTACGACCTGGGGACCAACATGCTCGATTTTCATGGCGCGCTCAAGCTGAACGCGAAAATTTCCGAGACTTTGACGGGCTGGAAACGCTGGCTGCTCAAACCGGCTGATCCGTTCTTCGCCAAAAACGGCGCGGGCACTTATCTGAAGATCAAAATCACGGGCGACGCGCAGCATCCCCATTTCGGGCTGGACCGCTGAGCGTCTACTGGAGTCCGGCTTTTCCAAGCATCTCCAGGAACTGGCGCCGCGTGCGCATGTCGATGGCTTCGGCGACCAGTTTGCCCTGGCGATCGTAGACGAAGCTTTTGGGAATGCCGTCCACTTGAAACAGCTCGTTTGCTTTGCGGCCGGCATCGAGAAGAACGGGATACGTGAGTTTGTGATCGGCGATGAACGGCGCGACTTTGGCATGATCTTCATCGGAAATCGCCAACACCACAAAGCCGCTCGGGCGAAAGCGATCGTAGAGGGCTTCCAAATCGGGCAGTTCCTTGCGGCAGGGTGGGCACCAGGTGGCCCAGAAATTCACCAGTACCACTTTGCCGCGCAGCGCCCGCAGGCTCCACGGCATTCCGTTGAGATCGGTGAGTGTAAAGTCGGCATGCTTGCGGCTTTCATCGTCCGCTTCCAGCTTCTTCATCGCACCGGCGAGGTGCGGATCATGCAGAGAAACGGTGACGCCTTCGTAGCGGACAAGCTGCGCCAAGGTCGTGTAGCCGGCGGGATGGGGATCCCCGGGTAACGCCTCTGCCAGCGCGGCGCCGACGGCCTGGAGCGTCTCGTGACCGGGATCGCCCTCCGTCACCAGGTTTGCCAGTTGTTCGGCGAGCGGTTCTTTTTGCTTCGAATCCGCGGGCAGGCGCCGGATTTTCGCCGCCAGATCGCGCGTCACGGCAGCCCGCTCGGCATCGGGAAGGCTCCGGAGCTGCTTGATCTGGGCTTGGATCCGCGGTTCCTGCGCTGCCGCGGATGCCATGGACGCGATAAACACGATGACGCAAATGTGTTTCATACAAACTCCATTGCTTTTGACAGAAGGCCGACGCTGACCCACAAGATTAGCGATACCGCGCCGACCAACCTTGGCCTAGTGGGAAATCGCGCGGGATCCTCCGAGACGATTCTGCGCCGCACCGATAACTGAAAGATCGTGGCGCCGATCAGCAACAGCATCTTGATCCAAAATACCGGATTGTCGTGCCATTTGGCGGCCTGCGCGGTGAACATGAGAGGGCCGGTGAGCATCAACAATCCAAAGCCGCTCCACGTCCAGGGCGCAAGCGCGGAAGCCACCTGCTGCACGGGCTGGCGGCGCATCGCCAGGCCCAACAATCCCAAATCCGTGAGCAGGAGGGTTCCCACGAATAGCGCGAGGCCGATCAAGTGCAGGCTTTCGAAAATGGGGAACGTGACGCGCGAGCCCCGCATAAAATCGCCGACTGGCGAATGTTCCATCCATTCGAAAAACCAACAGAAGGGGAAATCGTGCGTGAGGCCGCGCGGCTTCATCAAGACGCCTTCATAGGGATTCGTAGCCGACCGCGCGCCCGGCCGCGATCACGCAAATCCAACAGATGATGGATACGATACCGGCGAGGCGCGCCCGCGCGGGCGTGGCCGATTTCAAGTCCCAGGCCGATACGCCACGATACACACCCAGATGGAAGAAGAGCGCGTTCAACCCGGCGAGGGCGAGGAAGGCCAGTTTCCAGGGGAAGAATATGCTTTTGTAGAGACGCACCGGTTCCGACAACGCGAGAAGAGATCCGGTAATCGCCATGAACGCGAAGCCGTATAACGTCCACGGCACAACCTGACCGACCACGCTCGATACCGGCATCCGCCGCAGGCCGAAACCGAGGAGCCGCAAGTCGACGACGACGATGGTACCGGCGACCAACAAAATCCCAGCGCAGTGCAAGACGTTCAAAATCGGATACACCCAAATGGATTCGCGAATCGCGGTGCTGAGCGGCGTCTGAAAGAGCCATTGGCAGAAGCTAAGCACGAAATAAACCTTGCTTGAGTAATAACACGCCGATGATGATCAGGCCCAGGTTCACCGCCAGGAGGAAGCGGGTGCTGCTCATGCGGTGGTGAAGCACGTGGCCCAGATAAATTGCGAGCAATGCCAATGGAAATGAGAGAGCAAAATACGCGCTCACCGCGCGAGTCCATAGGCCCGTCACCGCGTATCCGGCCATGCCGACCATGCTCGCGATCAGAAAATATCCTTGCAATGTGGCGCGGAATTGCGCGGGCTGCCAGCGGCGCAGAAGACCGTAGATCACCAGCGGCGGGCCGTTCATGCCATAGGCGCCTCCGAGGATTCCGGCCGCGAATCCGAACAGTGGCGCAAAGCGGTCGCTATCAAGCTTTGGCTTGCGCCCGGCGAGCGAATACAGTGCAAACACGATGATGATGCTGCCGAGGATCGATTTGACAATCGATTCGGAAACTGTTTTGAGCATCAGTAAGCCTAGGGGGATGCCGAACAGCGTGGACGCCACCAGCCAGCCGGCGCTGCGGACGTGCACATTGCGCCAGTCCTGAATCACGATGACCAGAGCCACCGTAATGGACACCAACACGGCCAGGGGCGCGGCCACCTGCACCGGCAAGAGCAGCGCGAGCAGCGGCACGGCAACCAACGCTTCACCGAATCCTAAAGCGGAGCGAATGAAGGTCGCGAAAAACAGTACGGCCAGAATCGCGAGCGTGGTTGCGCTCACGCGAAAATTCGCCTGGTGGCATCGATTCTCGCGTACACGAACGCGCCAAACACGCACAAAACCGAAGTGACGAAGAACGGCACATCCCAGCCGAAATCCTTCACCAGGTAACCCAGGAGGGCGGGCGAAATCGCGCCGCCGATATTGCCACACATATTCATGACGGAGGCGGTGCAACCGGCGAAATCGCCGCCGATATCGAGCGGAATGGCCCAGGAAACGCCGATCGTCAGCTCCAATCCGCCGAACGCGAGGCAACTGAACGCGACCGACAGCTTGGGATCGTGTGTGAGCGTGGCGGGAAGAATGGCGAGGGCGGCGATGACAAAGCCCGCGATGCCGATGACGCGCCGGGCGTAGGTGAGACGGCCGGTCCGGCGCAGTACGAGATCCGTGAGCCATCCGCCCGCCAGATCGCCGAGCGTGCCCGCGAGCAGCGGGAGGCTGGCATAGAATCCCATCTGCTTCAGGTCGAAACCGCGGTGCGTGTGCAGATAAGTGGGGAACCAATCGAGATAGACGGACAGCGCATATTGATAGCAGAAATACATCAGCGCGAGTTGCCACACGGTACGGCTGGAAAGAATGCGCCGCCAGGGAACGCGAACGCCGGCCTGCGCGCGCGGGCCGCCGGTGGAGGAGTGGATCAGGTCGAGCTCGGCGGCATTGACGCCGCGATGCTGCTCAGGCGAATCGCGATAGTAAAAAAACCAGAGCACGGCCCACGCAAGGCCCAACACCGCAAACGTGAGGAACGGCATGCGCCAGCCCCAGCGCAGGATCATCCAGACTACGATCGGGGGCGTGATAGCGGCGCCCAGCCGCGAACCGGCGTGCGTGATGCCCTGCGCGAAACCGCGTTCGGAGGGAAGCATCCAGCGCGAGAGGGATCGAGTGGCGATGGGAAATGCGCCCGATTCGCCGATGCCGAAGATGAAGCGGACCGCCAACATCGACGCCGCATTCCAGGCCGCCGTGGTGAGCGAAGTGAAGAGGCTCCACCAGGTGACGATGATGGTGAGCGCGCGGCGGGGTCCGATTTTATCGCCGAACCACGCGCCGGGAATTTGAAACAGCGTGAAGCCCCAGCGGAAGCTCGCGAGGATCCAGCCGGCGGTGATGAGCGAAAAGCCGAATTCTTTTTGGATCAGCGGCATCGCGGACGCGATGATGGTGCGATCCATGTAGGTGATCATGTAGATCGCGACCGTGAAGGCGAGCACGATGTGGCGGGTACGCGTGGGGCGGAGCGAGCGCGGCTGGTGCTCGGGCGACGTGGCGGCGTGCGGTGCGCTGGGGGTCATTGAGGTGGCCGGTCCGAAGGGAATGATAGCAGGTAGCGATTGGCGCCGCATTCGCGGGGCGATTGGCGGTTGGCAGAGGTGGCACTCGGTAGGGAGTTGGGGCGCTGAGGGGTGGGAGGGGATGGGTGAGGGCCGGCGATTTTTTTTTGCGTTTCGGGCGAATTTAAAGCGAAGATCAGGAGGCGGGCGTCGCGAGGCAATCGATTTCAGAATGCACGAGGCGACTGAGGCGCGATGTAGTGGAAGAGGGCAAACGATTCGAGGAACGACGGAAATAGAGGCGTCGCGCGAGTTACTTGTGCGGTTCGGCCGACGGCGGGGGTTCGAAGGGCGGTGGAACGACAGCGGGCGCGGGGAGCGGAGCTTTGCCGTCCAGCGCAAAAACGAAGAGCAGCGGAGGAGCGTCCACCTTGGCATCGGTGGGACCGGCTTCGTTGGAACCGGCGATCGCTACGGGAGGGCCGATGCCGCCGAGCAGGGCCACGTATTGAATGCCTGCGATTTCGTAGGTGATCGGCGGGCCCATGCCCGTGCGCCCCGTCTGCAGCTCGAACAGTTTTTCGCCTTTGTCGGCGCTATAGGCGAGCAACCGGCCGTCGTTGATCACTTGGAACACCAAATTGCCCGCGGTGGTGACGACGCCGCCGCCGATGCCTCCGCCGCCGGGGGTTCGCCACGCTAACTTC
>JASHQT010000419.1 GCA_030039005.1 Bryobacteraceae bacterium | reverse complement strand
CGTCGACCTATTTCTTGGGTTTGGCTTCGTTCTTCAGGAACTCATCGAAATTGACGTTGTCCTCGCAAACCATTTCGGTGATGTTCCAGGTGGGATGCAACTGGAACGTGATCTGCCCTCCCCAAGGCTTAGTGTAGGCGATGGGGTCCTCGATGGTGATGTCGTCGGTTAACGTGTTCTTGTCCACCCGGCGAATGCGCTCGGTCAAATGCATCTGCTCGCTGTGCGGGTGTCCCGCGCGATCCACCCAGGTTTTGTCGTTGAAGCCGATGGTATCCACCACCAGCGTGTCGCCGTCCCAATGGCCGATCGCGTCGCCCAGCCACGTGGGGCCCAGAGCCGTGTTGTGCGGCCGGCCGTCGGTGAAAATCTGACGGATGAAATGATTGAACTCGAACAGCATGAGCACGCGGCCGGGCGTCTGGACGATCTCCATGGGAAACGGCTGCAGATACAGCCGCGGCATCCCCGGCGGAAAACATCCGACTGCGCTGAGCGTGGTGGGATTCACCGGATCGTTGGAATCCTCGAACGAGCGCGGCCCGAAGGAGGGCTTGTTGGCTTGGAACTTCTCTTCGGCCCACGCTGTCATGGGCGGGTCGTCCTTCATGAAGCTGTAGGACAGATACCGCGTGGCGGGCGAGCCTTTGACGCTCCAGATGCCAGAAAGGTCGGGCGCCGCCGGCGCCTGGGCGAAACTCACGGCCGGACAACCAAGCGCCGCCAACGCAAACAAACCAGCTAACGTGTGCCGCCGCATTTAGTTCCCCGCGGCCATTTTCAGTTCGTCGCCGTTGACCGAGATCTTGGTGATCCACATGGAATTGGCGCCGCTTTTGGCGCGAAAGCCGCTCATCTTCACCTGGTCGCCCGCCTTCAGCGTCGTCGCGGTCCAGCCGGCGCGAATCAGGTGATTGGGACTGGTGAGTTCGCCCTGCCAGGCTTGCACTTCGCCCTTGTCGTCCTTGACATCCAGATCAACGATGGAGTGCGGATTGACGAATTTAAAACCGGTGACGGCGCCGTCCACGGTCACCATCGCCGAGGTGTCGTACCCGGCCTGCCCGTGATGTGCCCAAAGCGAAATCGACACCAACAAAAAGCCGGCCAGGCCAGCCAACGAAATGCTGCGCTTTCTCATCTCAGTCCCGCTTTCCCGCGTTCAAAGGCCGCCGTCGACAACGCGTCGGGCCGAATATATCACTGGCATTTGAGAAGTGTCAATCGCCCGCCGAGCGCGCTTCCTGAGTGCTCCTTGCCGGCTGACTCGCGTGGGCGCCTTCCGGTGACGGAGATGCCACGCCACAACGGAGACACTCGTCGGAGCCCGGAGCTACCGAAACAATTCACGCGGTCTCCATCAGAATGGCGGCTTCCATGGCGGGGTTCGGCTCGCCATCCGTGGTGGCCGCGAGGTCCTTGGGCACGAGCAGGATGAGCGGCAGAATCAGCGCGTACATGGCCGTGGTCGCAATCACGCAGTAGAGGAAACCGCGTACGGGAAAGCTGGTGTAAATTCTTGAACCGAGCAGATCTCCCGCGCGCATGGCGATGACGAAGGCTCCGTCGACCAGCATCATCAGGGTGCCCTGCATGCCGGCGGGGCACGATCGCATGGCGAGGTCGTAAATTGCGCAGCCGATGAGCCCGCCCATCAGTCCGATCGGGGCGGCCGCAATCAGCGCGGAGCGGGCCGAGTGCACCCAAAGTAGTGGAACCATTTGTGGCACGGCGATGGCCGATCCCCACCACAGTAGCGTGCGAAGCGACGCTTTCCTGCAGAGCCATCCATACAGGAGAAAACCCGGAATGAGCGCGGCGAGAAAGATTCCGTTGAAGTTGGCGTAAGCCGCATCGGAGGCGTGCAGACGATCGGTCAGATAGTACTGAAGCGGCGTGTTCGATGCGGGCGAGAACTGAAACATGAGCATCATCAGGATCGGCGCGTAGATGGCGCGATGTTTCACGAGCCGTCTGACGTCGCTCCCAAGGTTCGAGCCTTGGGCGAAGGGCTGGTTATAGGCGTCGTTGAACACCGCGCCCGGTTTCCACAAGGCGAACAGGGAAATCAGCAAGGTCAGCGCGGCGATCATTAGAAAAGTTTCGCGCGGCCGAAGGTGCTCGGTCGCGTATCCGGACGCAAAGGAACCCACGCAGTAGGGGACGTAGCTAAGGACGTTCCACAGCGCACTCAGCCGTCCCGACATCAGCTTTTCCTGGCCGACCAGCGCGAGCAGGCCCTGATAGGCGGCCGAGACGAAACGGAACGTCAGCATGACGAGAAGCATACCGGTGAACAGACCGATCAAGGAAAGCCTGGAAAACGCCATCCATATAAAGAGTGCGGCGCTCAGAGGCGCGAATAGCAGAAAAAAACCGCGGTCGCGCAGACCGAAGGGATTCCAGATATCGCGGCCGAGCCCGAAGAGAAACGAGACGTAAACCGGGAGGGCCGTGAAGAGGCGGAAGAGTGAAACCTGGGTAGCGCTGGCCTGGAGGTGGTTCTTGAGCATGTAGGACGTCACGATGTCGAGGAGCCAACTGTGTGGCAGAACGAGATAAACCAGGAGCGTGAGGGGGCCGAAGTAGAGATAGGCTTGGCGGGCTTCCGATGGCACCGAACTCGGCTGCGATGAGGTGGGCGAAGCCATTGGGTTAGTGTAGCAGCGAGGACCTCCGGGAGAACTTTCCACGCGCGGGGAAACGAGCGCAAATGGTTCGCAAGACGCCGGAAGCGAACGTGGAACTAACCCACGGACAAATTTCGTCGTCTTGCAATCCGCCCCGCCCGATGATGTAATCCTTAGCAACATGAGCGCACTGTTATGAGCGAACCGGCCGTAGCACCCCAGGCCGCACGGCTCCCTCTTACCTCGTCGCAGAAGCGAGCCTTCTGGGCTTCGTGGGGCGGATGGACCATGGACGGCATGGACTCGTTTATCTTCTCGCTGGTCCTGGTTCCGGCGCTGCGCGACGTGTTGCCGAACTCGGGCATTGCCGCCACCACGGCCAACGTAGGCTACTACAGCGGGTTGCTGTTCGCGCTGTTCATGATCGGCTGGGGCGTCGCGCTGGTGTGGGGACCGGTGGCGGACCGCTTCGGCCGCGCGCGCACGCTGATGTTTTCCATTCTCTGGTTCTCGCTGTTCACGCTGCTCGCGGCGCTGTGCAAGAACGTCTGGACGCTGGCGCTGGTGCGATTTCTCGCCGGCGTGGGCATCGGCGGAGAATGGTCCATCGGCGCGTCGCTGGTATCGGAAGAGTGGCCGGAGCAGCGCCGCACCTGGGGCGTGTGCTTGATGCACACCGGCTATTACATCGGATTCGTGATCGCCGCCATCGCCAATTACTTCATCGGCAGCCAGTACGGCTGGCGCTGGATGTTCGTGGTGGGCGGCGCGCCGGCCATCCTGGTGGCGTTCTTCTACAATCGGCTGCACGAGCCGGCCCGCTGGAAGAACCGCCGCGAAGAAGGCAGCGTGCTGGCGATGCATCATGCCTTTTTGAAACTGTTCACGCCGCAATATCGCCGCCGGACCATTCTCAACTCGCTGTACCTGGTGGCGTCGATCGTCGGCTTATGGGCCGGCTCGGTGTACGTGCCGTCGGCCATCACGTATTTATCGGAGCGCGCGGGGCAATCCGCGTTGACGGGCGCGCGGCTGGCGTCCTACTCGACTGCGCTACTGGGCATCGGCACGGTGATCGGCGCCGTCATCACGCCATGGCTCGCGAAAAGACTGGACCGCAGGCTGGTGCTGGGCATTTTCTTTACCTTGATGCTGATTTTCCTGTGGCTGGCCTTCGGCTACGCCTTCTATCTGTCCGGCAACGCCATCGCGCTGTTCCTGGTGTGTACGTTCTTTCTGGGATTGGGCGGGGCCAACTTCGTGGTCTATTCGTTTTGGCTTCCGGAGCAATACGCCACCGATTGCCGCGTGAGCGCGTTCGCCTTTACAACGAACGTCGGGCGCTTCGCGGGCGCGGGATTGACTTACATCGTGGGCGCGCTGATCCGGCATTATGGGACATTGGGGACGCCGGTGGCGCTCACCTCGCTTGCGTTCGTGGTGGGTCTGCTGCTGCTGCCCTTCGGGGCCGAGACGCGCGGGAAGAGTTTGCCGGCGTGAAGCGATCGGCATGCGCGTTTTGTTAGCCTGAGATAAACGGGCCCAGCCCCCGCGCGGGGCCGCGATTATGCCGGAAATCAACTTCACATTAAACGGAAATCCGGCCAGGGCGTCGTATGAAACCGGGATGAACTTCCTCGACGTTCTGCGTGAGGAGTGCGGCGTGGTTTCGCCCAAGAATGGCTGCGCGCCGGAGGGCGCCTGCGGCTGCTGCGCGGTGCTGGTGGACGGACAGCCGGTGCTGGCTTGTCTGCGCAAGCCCGAACACTTGCAGGACCACGACGTGGTGACGCTGGAAGGCGTGCCGGCGGATCTGCGCCGCATCCTGGGTGACGCGTTCCTGCTTGAAGGCGGGGTGCAGTGCGGGTTTTGCATTCCGGGAATCGTAGTTCGCGCCGCGGGATTATTGCGGCACGGGCACGCGTGCGACCGCGAATCCATCGCCAAAGCCTTGGATGGTCACCTGTGCCGCTGCACCGGTTATGCGCGCATTATCGATGCGATTCAAACCGCCGCGGAGGCCTGGGGTGATGATAAGACGGATCACAAGCAGCTTCCGAGCCCCGAGCCTCGCCGCCATTTCTACTTTGGCGAAGAGTATGGATTGCAGCGCAGTTCCGCGGTGCAAAATGGCAGCCGGCGCGGAAACGGCATCGGATCGTCGCCGTCACGTTATTTAGGACTGGAGCAGGCGCTAGGCGAAAAGCCGTTTGTCGATGATCTACGCGTCGCGGGCATGCTGCACGCCGTACCCGTGATGAGTCCGCATCCGCGCGCGAAAGTATTGGCAATCGACATGTCGGCGGCGCAAGCCATGCCGGGCGTGGAACGTATCTTCACGGCGGCGGATGTTCCGGGCCAGCGCGGCACGGGTCTGGCGATTCCCGACCTGCCGATCTTCGTCGCCGTTGGCGAGACCACCTGCTGCGTGGGAGATATTCTGGCGCTGGCGGTCGCCGATACGGCCTTCCACGCGCGCCAGGCCGCGCTGAAGATTCGCGTGGATTACGAAGTGTACGAGCCGGTGACCGATCCGTTGGCCGCGCTGGAGCCGGATTCGCCGCAGGTCCATCCGCCCGGCAATCTCGATGTTCGGCCGAACCTGCTCGACACGACCGCGTTTTCGCGCGGCGACGTGGACGCGGCGCTGGCGGAAGCCACGCACGTGATTGAAGCGACCTTCCGCACGCAGCCCGTGGAACCGGCGTTTCTGGAGCCCGAAGCATGCCTGGCGATCCCGCAGGGGAACGGCCTGAAGGTCTTTTCGCAGAGCCAGGGCTCGACGTTCGATCAGGCGCAGATCGCCCGCACGTTGAATCTTCCGGCCGAGGATATCGAGATCGCGCTGGCGGCGAGTGGCGGCGCGTTCGGCGCCAAGGAAGAGCTGTCGATTCAAGTGCAGACCGCGCTGGCGGCGTATCGGTTGGGACGTCCGGTGAAGACCGTACTGACGCGCCAGCAGTCCACGCAGCTTCATCCCAAGCGCCATCCCATGACCTTCCGCTATACGGTGGGCGCCGATGAGGAGGGCCGCTTGCTCGCGGTGCGCGTGCGCATCGTCGGCGACGTGGGCGGCTATGCGGGCACCAGCGCGAAATGCTTGCTGCGCGCGGCCTGCCACTCCTGCGGGCCGTATCGCGTGCCGAACGTGGATGCGGAAGCCAAGCCCGTGTTCACCAACAACCCCACCAGCGGGGCGATGCGCGGGTTCGGCACCAATCAGGCGCACTTCGCCATGGAAGGCATCATGGACATCCTGGCCGAACGGGTGGGCGTGGATGGCTACGACATTCGCGAGCGCAACATTTTGAATCCCGGCGATGCTTTTGCCACCGGACAAGTGATGCGCGAGAGCGTGCTGGGGCTGCGGCGCAGCCTGGAAGCGGTGAAGGAAATTTATAAGGGCGCGAAATATGCCGGCATCGGCTGCGGGATCAAGAGCACGGGGATCGGAAACGGCACCATCGACAGCGGCCACGCGATGATCCGCGTGCTCGCGGGCGGACGCTTGGAGGTCCTGACCGGCTACACGGAGATGGGGCAAGGGCTTTTCACGACGATTCGCCAGGCGGTGTGTGAAGAGACGGGGCTCTCACCGGAGATCATCGAGGTGCGCTGGGACAAAGCCTTGGGCGCGAAGTGCGGCGAGACGTGGGCCTCGCGCGCGACGACGCTGAGTTGCGCGGCCACGCAGCGGGCGGCGATGCAACTGGCCGAGGATTTGAAAACTTCCACGCTCGAGCAACTGGCCGGCCGCGAATACACGGGCGACTACGTTTGCAACTTCACCACCAGGCCCGGCACTCCCGAGGCGCTCACCAATCCCACCACGCACATGACGTTCAGCTACGCGACGCAAGTGGTGATCCTGGACGACGAGGGGCGGCTGGAGCGCGTGGTGGCCGCGCACGACGTCGGCCGCGCGATCAATCCCAAAGGCTGCGCGGGGCAGGTGGAGGGCGGCGTGCACATGGGCCTGGGCTACGCGCTCTCGGAAAATTTCCCCAGCACCAACGCCATCCCCGATTCGCTGCTGCTGCGCGATTGCGGCATATTGAAAGCCAAAGACACGCCCAGAATCGATGTCATTCTGATCGAAGTGCCCGATGAAGTGGGCGGCTATGGAGCGAAAGGCGCGGGCGAAATCGGGCTGGTGCCGACCGCGGGTGCGGTGGCGGGCGCTCTGTATGCGTACGACGGCATCCGCCGCTTCTCTCTGCCCATGGACGATGCGCCCGCCGCTCAGCCGTCGGTTCCCAAATCGCGGCGCCGAGTGCCAGTCCTCGCTCGCGCCTAGAATTCATGGCCGGGCTTGCGGCGGCGGCGGAGGAAGCTTCGGCGCGAGCGGCGGCTGCGGCCCCACGACACTGGTGAGCGCGGCGTAAGCGCATTCTTCATCCTGGTTCGAGCCGCCCACGCCAATGGCGCCGATCATCTGATCGTCGACCACGATGGGCAATCCGCCGGACGTCGGAAACACGCCAATATCGGACCAGCGCAGTTGCA
>JASHQT010000418.1 GCA_030039005.1 Bryobacteraceae bacterium | reverse complement strand
GGCGGTCCCAGCATGGAAGAGCTGTACGGGATTCCGGGGCTGCCGACGTCGCCCGATCTCACCGGTGGGTTGAATTCGCAGAACATCAGCGGATTTTCGCAACTTGGACGGCAAACCAGCAATCCGCAATTTCAGAACCCCACGTCGTTCGATCCCAAGCTGAACTACTCCTGGGTGAAAGGGAAGCACTCGCTGAAGTTCGGCTATGAGTTCCTGGCGGTGCGAACCGAAATCCTGGACGTGAATCCGTTGTATGGGGAAGACCAATATACAGGCCAGTTCAGCAAGCCCACCTGTGCGGAGCTGGGCCAGCCCACCGGTTGCTCGATTGCGAGTAATTCCACTGCCGTGACCAGCTACAATTTGGCCGATTTCATTTTCGGCACTCCGAGCATCATCAATCTGGGGAACGATGCGGTGGTGAACCTGCGCCAGCACATCAACTCGCTCTACGCCCAGGACGATTTTCGCGTGACGCCGAAGCTGACGCTGAATCTGGGGTTGCGCTGGGAATACTCGACGCCGCTGTTCGAACGAGACAACAACTATTCGGATTTCGATCCGGCGACCGATACGATGATCAAGGCCACCGGCGGCAGCATGTACGACCGCAGTCTGGTGCATCCCGATTATCACGATTTCGGGCCTCGCATCGGTTTGGCTTATAGCGCCGATTCGAAGACGGTGGTGCGCGCGGGCTACGGGATCAGCTACGCGTTCTTCAATCGGGTGGGCAGCGCGCTCGAAGGAATCAATGCACCGCAAGCGCTGTTCGGCGTGATCAACCAGTCGATTCCCGCCGGTGGTGCGGTGCCGGCGAGTTTCCTCACCACGTACCAGAGTTTCACCACCGGCATCGACAATCCGGCCAACTTCAATCCGGCAAATTCGAACGTGGTGTACATTCCTTCCAATTTCAAATGGCCGTATATTCAGAACTGGTTCTTGTCGGTGCAGCGCGAGCTGGGTTGGGACACGCTGCTCGAAGTCGCCTACAACGGCAATCACAGCCTGGATCTGCCGATTATCGCCGACTACAATGAAGCCGCGCCGAATGCTCCGGGCGGAACGCTGGGCTTGCAGGCGCGGGAGCCGATTCCGAGCTTTGGACCAATCACCTGGGTGGATCCGGCGGGCGACAACGATTACAACGGGCTTTCGGTTCGGCTGGAGCATCGCTTTGGGCACGGGCTGTATTTGCTGAATTCGTTCACCTGGGGCAAGGCGTTGGGCGATTCCGAGCAGGCCCTGGAATACTTTTCGGGCTACTACGAAGCTAATCCGCAGAACATCCATGACCTGGCGGCCGAGCGCGGGCCGTCGAGCTTCGACGTGAAGCTAAATAACGTGACGAGTGTGGTGTACGAGCTTCCGTTCGGCAAGGGCAGGCAGTTCGCATCGAGCGTGAATCCGTTCGTGGATGCGATCATCGGCGGCTGGGAGCTGAACACGATCAACACAGCGCACACGGGCCAGCCGCTGAACGTGTTCTACAGTCCATCGGCGGCCAATGCGGTGAGCGGGCTTTCCAACGATTATCGCGGCGAGCCGTTCCTGCGACCCAACGTGAGCGGAAGCGCGATCAGCCAAAGCACGGCGCAGATGATCAACACCTACTTCGCCGGATACACCTTTACCACGCCGCCGGCCGACGCTCCGTTCGGCGATCTGGGACGCAACGCGTTTCGCACGCCGGGATTCGAGGAATGGGATCTATCGGTCAACAAGAACTTTCGCATCCATGAGGACATCCACGTGCAGTTCCGGTCCGAGTTTTTCAACGTGCTCAACAACGTGAACTTCGGGATTCCCACCACCATCAGCACCAGTTCGTCGTTCGGGCAGATTCGCTCGACCTACCCGGCGCGGCAGATCCAGTTCGCGCTGAAGGTGCTCTACTAGCTCATTTTCCGGCGAACTCGCCGCCGAATTTGACCGTCGAATCGACGCTATAGACCTTGAGGCCCGCGGCCACCGGGCGCAGCATCTGCAAAACAATGGCGTCGCCGATTGTTTTGACGCTGAAATGGGTGCTCGCGCCGCGATGCACCGGGAACTGGCGCGTGGCGTAGGGCGGGACGAGAACGTCGAAGGAATCCGAGCACACCAGCTTCAGCTCGTCGGTCGGATGAGCATCGGTGGGAACCGAATATAGATTGCCTTGGGAATAGCACAGCGAGGCCTGCGCGGCGCGTTCGGAGGTGTTCACCACGGTGATCATGTTCGCGGACATGTCCTCGATGTCGCCGGAGAACCAGGGATTGCGCGTGGGATAAGAAAGCTGGCGGGGCGTGCTGCGCAGTTGATTTTCTACGGTGCATTCGCTCAAGGCTGAGACGGCGATCACGGGCGTCAGGTTGGGCGAGGGAATGTGTTCGCGAATCTTGACCCATCCGACGCCGGATTCGTCAGTGATTTCGAGACGCGGCGCGACGTGTTCGCCGGGCGCGAGGTGCACGATCATGGAAGCCAGGCCCTCGAGGCCGACCAGGCCGCCGCCGGCGCGGTGCGCTTCGAGGTCAACGGTGACGGCGCGATCGCCGAGATTAGAGAGCGTGATGGTGGACCAGCAGGTGGGGCCGTAGTCGAGGGAGGGGAGGATGCTAGTGACTGCCCGCTCCTGGGGGCGCGCGGTTTCGGCCGCGGGCTGCTTTTGGCTGTTGGCTTTTGGCTGTTGGCTGCCGGGACCGGCCTGGCCCGCGGCGCAGGCGGCATTGGCCAGCAGGACCAGTAGAGGCAAGAATCGGGCCATCATTCTTCTTTTCGGCTGTTTAGCGGCAGAACACCAGTGGTGGCCAAGGTGGCCAGGATCCTGGCCTGGGCGCGGCGCATGGCTTGCTCATCGGGATGGGCGATGCGGGGCCAAAAGAATCCACGCAGGCCGTCTTTTTTGCGGCGCGGGACGATGTGGACGTGCAGGTGCGGGACGCTCTGGCTGACGCGATTATTGATGGCGACGAACGATCCCTCGGCCTCCATGGCGCGCTCGACGGCGCGCGCGAGCGATTGCACGTTGGCGAAAAACGGGCCGAGAAGGTTTTGGGGCAAATCGGCCAAGGTTTCGTAGTGCGCCTTCGGAATCAA
>JASHQT010000417.1 GCA_030039005.1 Bryobacteraceae bacterium | reverse complement strand
CAGGTGGAAAAGATGATCGAGGAGTCGTTTGAAAAGGCCGAGCAGGATTTCGCCGCGCGCCAGGTCCGCGAGCAGCGAGTCGAAGCGGACGCGATTCTACTGGCCGTCGAAAAAGCGCGCAAGCACGGCGCTTATACCGAGCTCACCGCCGATGAGCGCACCGCGATCGACCGGGCGGTCAACGAACTGCTCGTGGTCTATAATGCGGACGATCATCACCTGATTGCGGCCAAAATCGAAGAAGTGAATCAGGCGACCCTCAAGCTCGCCGAGAACATGCTCAAAGGGACGCAACTCTAACGGAGGACCGCATGCCCGGACTCACCTGGGATCATACCGAAGACATCGCGCTGGCCCTGCACGAAAAATTCCCCGAACTCGACCCCACGCACATCCGCTACACGGACATGCATCAGTGGATCACCGAGTTACCCGAGTTCCGCGACGATCCCAAGGCGTCCACCGAGGGCAAGCTCGAAGCGATCCAAATGGCGTGGATCGAGGAATACCAGGACAGCCAGGAATAAGGATACTCAGTCAGATTCCAACGTTAGCCTTGGCTTTTAAATGTGTGTGGAGCACGCTGCGCAGGGAGTTCAGTTCGTTGTCGCTGAGCTGATTCTTCGGTAAGACCATTGGTGCTCCGCGCTTCCCGCGAACGAGCATGTATTGCCGGACCTCGCGCGCACTCCGCACCAAGGGCCATTCCACAGAGATACTTCCTCCTTGGAAGCGGCTTGTAATTCCCGATCGAGAAAATGTGTGAATGATCGGCCCTTGCATCATCGGACTCCTCATTGATGCTGCGCCCTGAATCCACGGTAGAGTGGCCAAGACGATAATCGCCAAGGCTAAGAAGGCCAGTGGGGCGATATCGTTGGATTTCAGATTAATATATAGGCATCCGGCCAGGAGGACGGCGATGAATGTAAGGAGTGGCACATTGAGCAGATAATTTCGGATCGCCCACCGGACATCCTTCCCTCGAAGTCGAACGCTAATGGTTAGATCTTCCGGCTGCTCGGCAAGCACGATAGCGTTCATTCTACCGCGGTGTGCTGCCGCTCTGGTCGCGAGCTCGCAGCCTGCTCGAAGAATACCAGGACAATCAGGGATAGCTACTGGCCGATTTCAATCGCGCGCGCGATATCGCCGCGCGCTTCCGGAACATAGTGCACCGAGACCGACTCCTTGGGCGTTAGCTGCGCAAGCTGTTCGCGCGTCGTGCCCTTGTCGATACGCGTGTTGCGGGATACCGTAATATCGAACGGCACCCCCGAGGAATCGCGCACCACCACCAGGTCCATCTTCGGGTCTACCATGCTGACGGTTCCGTTCAGATTCTGCGGCGCCCAGCGCTGCACCACCGGACGCACGACGGAATTTGTGCTCGCGCCAGCCGACGCCGACGTTGTTTTTGTGGCGGCCAGGACCGCGGGAACACACAAAATCATCGACACTCCAATCGAAATCCACATGCGACGCATGATTTTTCTTTTCCTCCTGATTCCAGCGTAAATCCGAACGATTTGCCGAGCTATCCAGTCGAGACAGTAGCCGGTTGCTCACCTGGTTACATCATCGTGCGGGGTGGTCGCGCCCTTTGGCTATAGTAGAGTCATGGACGAGAAATTGGCCGCGCTGGCGAAAGAGGTGCAAGACCTCCGCCAGCGGCAATTGCAGGACCGGCACGAGTCCATTCTGCGAGACGATGTCATTCTCCGCAGAATCACCATCCACGACAGCCGGATGGACAGCCAGGCCGAGTACATGAAACAGATTATGGAAGGCGTGGGCCAGTTCGCCGATACCGTCGCCAGGCTTGGCCAAAGGGTGAACACCATGGCCGAAGGAATCGCTCAGCTTACGGCCAATATGGATACTCTGGCGGTCAGTATGGACACGCTGGCCAGCCACATGGACGTCCTTACGCTCCGCGTGGACGCTTTGACCGTCCGCATGGACGACACGGATAAGCGCTGGAATCAGCTCATCGATCAGCTCACTCGCGAGCAGCGCAACGGCGGCAAAAAGCGCCACAACTGAGCGCCAGTCCCTGTGCTAGACTAAAAAAGTCGCAGTTTAGCAGTCCGGTTTAACCCAGGAAAATTTCCATGCCCAAGTTGAAGACACATAAGGGTGCGTCCAAACGGTTCAAGAAGACCGGGACGGGTAAGGTGGTTCGCCATCATTCGTTTGCCCGTCACATCTTGACTTCGAAAACGCGTGCCCGCAAGCGCAAGCTGAAGCACGATGCGGTCGCCGATGAGGCCGACCAGGCCAAGCTGAAGCGCATGATTCCGTACTGAGGCCGGCGCTAAGCTGGCCCGCCGAGCGGACGGGTGCTCGCACGTACCTTTCCCGCCGGCTAATTTCAATCCAGGAGTTAAAAACGTGCCGAGAGTAAAACGAGGACCCAAACGCAGACAGTACCGCCACAAGACGCTCGCCCGGGCGTCGGGTTATTTTCTCACAAAAAGCAAGCTGAATCGCGCCGCGCAGGAAGCCGTCGAAAAGGCCCTGCGCTATGGCTTCGTCGGGCGGCGCCGCAAGAAGCGCGACTTCCGGTCGCTCTGGATCGTGCGCATCGGCGCGGCCTGCCGCGGTGCGGATATTTCCTATAGCAAGTTCATTAACGGCCTGAAAAAAGCGGGCATCGACCTCAACCGCAAGATTCTGGCCGATATCGCCGCTACCGACGCGCCGGCCTTCGCCGCGCTGGTCGAAAAGGCCAAGGCCGCTCACGCCGGGTCGTGACTAGTCCGATTTCCGAGTCGGGCCGAACGGCAGGCAGCCCCGAATTGTAGTCAGCATGGTATCGTAATCAACCATGAACGCAGCACAAAAAGAATTGGATTCCCTGGGCCACCTCGAGGAGCGCATCACGCGGGCGGTAGAGCTCGTCACCGCCCTGCGAGCGGAGAAATCGGCGCTGGAATCGCAACTGGCCTCGGCGATTGCCGAGCGGGACGCGGTCCGTCAGGAGCTCGACGACCTCCGCAGCGAGCGCAAGCAGGTGCGCACGCGGATCGAAAAGCTGCTCGGCCAAATGGATCTGCTGAGCGGCGCGTAGCTCCCCAGCGTCCGCGCCTTGCGCCCATCCCGAGCGCAAAGGGCGTTTGGGGCCCGTCTTGCGCGGTTCCAGGAAAACCGGGAGCGCAAAGGGCGTTTGGTGCCCGTCTGGCGCGATTCCCGGCCGAGCGCAAAGGGCGTTTGGTGCCCGTCTTGCGCGATTCCGGGAAAGATGACAAGCTAAATGCATGCCAAGCACGGAACCGGTCCGTGTCACTATCTTTAATCAAACTTATTCGCTGGTGGCTTCCGAGGAGCCCGGCCGCATCGAACACCTGGCACAAAAGGTGGACGATCTGATGTCTTCCATCGCCGTGCGCGCCGGCAATATCGACGCCACTCGCGCGGCGGTCCTGGCCTGTCTACACCTGGCCGACGAATTAGAGAGCCTGGAACGGCGGCTCGCGAGTCTCAAGGACAACGTTGACCACGAGGCCAGACGATTTACTGTGCTTCTCGATGAGGCCATGAACGTTCAGCCGGCAGAGTAAGGGCCGCATCCCCAATCCCAGTTCCCTGATCCCTAATAGAGCCGCTCCTGCTTCCGCATATTGCCGAACGCGCCGACATTGGCGATGGAGAGCGATATGCGGTACTGCGTGTCGTCCCGCACGCCGAAATTGTAGCGCCGCCATTCCGCGCTGATGCCGCAGCAGTCCGTGTTATAGGTGATCTCGGCGGTCGCGAAATCCAGGACGTGCCGGTCCAGGTCGTAAAACGTATTGACGCCCACGTTCCATCCCTTGCGGTTCTGATTGCCGACCACCGCCACAATATTGATCTGGTTGTTTGGCGCCGTCACCACCGGAACCCCGTTCACTTCCGCGTCGTTCACTTCTGTATGTCCCACCCCCAGGAAGTACTTGGAGAAGCGCACATTTCCCTGAAAACTGCTGTTGGTGATGCGGCCCAACAGCGGGTCGTAGTCCACACGCCACTCGAATCCTATTACGTGTTGAAAACGCAACACGGAAACCACCGGCGAATACGTTCGTGGCCCATAGAGAAAATCGAATCCGTCGATATCTTCGGTGGATTGGATCACGTTACGCTGCCCGGGAATCACCGCCCCGCCGAAATCGGGCTCGAAATAGCGGGCCTGTGCGACTTCCCAGCTAAGCACTTCCTCCACGTTGCCGTTCTTGTCTTTCACGAACAGGCGGTTGGTCAGCGAGAGCGTCACCTGACTGGTATCGTTCATCAGGTCGATATCGTCGAAGCGGATGATCTCGTTAAAATTGTTGATCCCATCGACGTATTTATAGTCGACGCGTGGTTCGATCACGTGCTTCAACTTGCCGCCGCCCAGCCACTTAGGCGCATTGAAGATCCTTTCTAAAGCGGGCGGGATCAGGTGGATGTCGATCTCACGGGCGCTGCGCAGTAACCCGCGGTCGGTGACCTGGTCGTCGACGAAACTGTTGCTGTAATCGGTTTCCCGAATTGATCCGCTCGCGGTCAGGCTGAAATTGTCGAAATGAAATGCCGTGGTCAACTCCGGGAACACGTCTACGCGGCCGACGAAGCGAGGCGTCTCGAATTCCGGCTGGATCCGATCCAGGAACCCAGCGCTGCTGTTCAGCGAAAACCAGACCGGCAGAACGCCGCCCACGATCTGCCGATCACGGCTCAAGAACTCGGCTTCGGGCAGGTGTTTGATGATGATTCGGTCCTGCGGGCTGGCGTCGCTTTCGTATTCCTCGTCGCGCTCGGCGACGATGTCGAACGCGTATGTGGACCAGTGCTTGATTACGAATCCCGTGGAATGGGTTTCCGAAAAAATTGTGTCGTGAAAGGACTGGCTGAAGGCCAGCCGGAACAGGTACGAGCTCAATTCGTCCAGATGCAGGCGTGCGGTCCAGCCGTCGCCCAGGTCCGAGTGGCCGTCGAAGGTGAATTCCTCGCCGCCTTGTTTTTGGATCACCCCGTTGCCGATATTGACCCCGCGGTCCTGCACGGCGTAGAAGTTAAAGCTGAAATCTGTGCCGGGCCGGACCTTGCCGCGGAATTCCAGCGTGTCGGCCGGGCCGCGCGAAGTGAAGTATTGGATGCGGAACAGCGCGTCGTAGCTGCGCGCGATCGCCCAGTAGTATCCCAGGCCAAACATCTCTCCATAAACGGAGCTATGGCCGATATTCGGCGTCAGAAACCCGCTCTGCCGCGGCAGTTTCTTGAGAGATTTGTAATAAACCGGGAAAAAGAAAATCGGTACGCTTTTCAGGCGAAAGATGGCGCGATAGGTGATGGCGCGGTCGTTCTGCAGGATGTCGAATTTGGTCGCCGTCAGCCTCCACCACGGTTTGGGGACCTTGCAATCGGTAATGAATCCCTTGTGGATGATGTAGCGGCCGCCTTCCAGCCGCTCTCCCCATTGCCCCTCGAAGTAAAAAGGATTGGTTGTGGTGAGCAGCCCCGGGCGCGCCACAACTTTGGTCTCCGAGGTCCCGCGAACGTCGAAAAAGATGCCCGTCTCCGTGTTTACGTTGTACTTGGCATGGTCGCAGTTTAACTTGGTGCCATCCAAAAAGTTCTCATAACGGACGTTGCCCCAGGCCTCCACGTCTCCGGTGTCGTCGTTGTAATCCACGGCGTCGGCGTCGATCTTCTTGTCCTGCGATTCGATGTGCACGTTCCCGCGAAGATGGCGCAGATCGCCTTCTGTCTCTTCGTTCTCCGCTTCCACGATGTATTGGTCGGGTCCCGGAGCGCCCGGCCGCTGGATCTTGAGCCGCTGGTCCGGAGCGGCCGCATTCGGAATGGGCGCGGCGGGAGCCGGCGGAGGCACGGTGGAGGGCGGCGGAGGCTGTTGCGCGAACGCCACGGCGGCGCAGGCTGTCACCGTGATCAGTATCCGGACCCAACAAAGTTCGTGACATTTTCGCCTAAATATGTTACGAACAAAGATAGCCTCCGAAAAGAAACCGTCGAGCGGGGCTTTGCGCGCGGATGCTACCGGGCAAGGGTTCAAGCGAAAACCGTAGCATGGTTGTTCGCAGGTCTGCAACAGGAACGTTTTGAACACGCTGTTGCCATTTAGGAACAGGTAGGCTTTAGCCGAAGAGGTGATTGATGGAATGCCGATACTGCCAGGCCGCTAACTCGAGCGAGGACCATCGCTGCCGCCGCTGCGGCCGCCGCCTGCGCCCGAGTCTGACCCTGGCCGAGCCCGTCTATACGGGTTCGTCAGCGGCCGCGCCGGTGTTACAAGACAGGACCGCGCCGGTGCTACAAGACAGGACCGCGCCGGTTTTGCAGGAACGGATCGCGCCGGTCTTGCAGAAAAGAGCGCCTGAAGCGGTCGTCGAACCTCGCGCCCCACACCGTCCAGCCGAACCTTACCGCCCACCCGAGCCGAGCGCGCCGCGCCGCGCCGTCAACTACCAGCCGTCGCTGTTTTCCTCGCGCGAACTGCCGCTGGTGGTCCAGTTCGAGACCATCGCGCCGCACCTGGTGCCGCCGGCGCCGCGCAAAGCGCCATCCGCGCCACGCCCACGCCGCCGCAAGCCCATCACTGGCCAGCAGGCTCTCGAGTTCACCGCCCGGGCTCCCAAAACGGCCGATACAGCGATCTATTGCGACGCCCGCGTGGCCATCCCGGCGCATCGCGCCATGGCGGCAGCGCTCGATGCCAGCATCGTAGTGATGGCGCTGGCCATCTTTGGAATCATTTTCCGGCTCGCCGGCGGAATATTTGTCCTCAATGCTAGAACCGCTCCGATGTTTCTGGGGGTGGTGGCGGGAGTGGTGATCTTCTATCGCTTGCTGTGGTGCCTGGCCAACGGCGATAGCATCGGCCAGAAGTGGACACGCTTGCGGCTAGTGAATTTTGATGGCCGCAGACCCACCCGCGTACAGCGTTTCTACCGCACCGCATCGGGATTCCTGAGCCTGCTCGCCGGGGGCGTCGGATTACTATGGAGCCTGGTGGATGAGGAAACCCTGACCTGGCACGATCACATGTCCAAGACCTTCCCGACGCCGGTCAATTAATTCGGCGCTAGTCAGTTGAGCTGCCGCTAGCCTGGGCACGGCTCCACGATCGCCGACATCGAGCCTTTGGAACTTGGCATCCGCGGATCCGCCCCGAAGGCGTGGATCTGATCCCGTCCAAACTCGGCGGCCTCCCGTTCGCACGTAATCACGATGGTCCGCCCGGTGGTATCTACCTCCACCGCGCGGTTCCAGGCCTCGGCCGTCGAGAGCGCGAAGAGCTTTTCCAGCATTTCAATGACGTAGTCGTAGGTGTGCTCGGCGTCATCCAGCAGGACGACGTTGTAAAGAGGCACCCGGCGGTCCGAGATCTCCTGGCGCGTTCCCGGCGAGGCGATGGTGGCCATGGGTCACCTCTATGATAGCGGCCCATCATAGCGGCCCGTCCCGTGCTAGCCGCTCCCTGCAGGCGCGAAGGGTGAGGTGACGGCGGGCCGTAGAATCGAGGGATGGGATGTTACCATCTAAGGAGAAAGGGGGCGCAACGGATTCGACGGGATTGAATCGTTGTGGGAAGGCGTGCCGGGTTCCGAGCTCCCGTAAAACGATCGGAAAACCAAAACTGCCAATCAGCAGTTTGCTTACGCTGCTTAATTAATTAAGTAGCCGCCCCGGGTGCCGGGCCTTGACGGTATCCATCGGGCGTCATCTCCAGGGATTGGGCCGAGAGCTTCTGCTCGGAGCAGCAGGCTGACGACAATCGGGCTAAGCCGCCGTTTTCTTGCCGGTTCTAATGCGGCGGCCGACAACCACCGAATCGGAAACGCACGTACTCTTTTCACGGCGGGCTTTCTCGGACGCGGGTTCGACTCCCGCCGCCTCCACCAACCTCAGACACCGAGCCGCGAGCCTGGCATCAGTCGCCCATACCGGGAATGGCGGACTGGCCCGGCCAACGCCCCGCGCGGCTAGCTGCCCCGTCTGCTATTCTGGCGGTTGATCGCACACCTCCTGCTGCTCGCCGCCATCTGCCCGTTCGTTTACTACGCGCTGGTGTTGTTCAGCGCCTGGCGATTTTTCGGGGCCAGGCGCGCGGCCGTTCAGCCCGATTTCACTCCACCAGTCAGTAATCTGCAACCGATTCGCGGCCTCGATCCCGAAGCCTACGAAAATCTCGCCAGCCTCTGCCGTCAGGATTATCCCGAATATGAGCTGCTATTTTGCGTCAATAGCGCCGATGACGGCGCCGTTCCACTGATCGAAAAACTGGCGCGCGAATTTCCCGAGCGGCGAATCCGCCTTCTGGTGGGCTTCGGCGACCGCGGCAGTCGTCCCGGCACCAACGACAAAACCATGAAGCTCTCCCACCTGCTGCGCGAGGCCCGCCACGAAGTGCTGGTCATCAACGACAGCGATGTGCGCGTCACGCCCGATTATCTCCGCGCCGTCGTCGCGCCTCTGGCCGACCCCGCTGTTGGCGCCGTCACCTGCTTCTACGCCAACACCGGGAACAGCTTTCCCGACCGCATGCAGACCGTCGGTCTGATGTCGGATTTTTACGCCGGCCTGATCGTCGCCCGCCAGCTCGATGGCGTGAAGTTCGCCCTCGGCACCACCATTGTCACCACACGCACGCGTCTGGCCGAATTCGGCGGCTATGAAAGCCTGGAAAATCGCCCTGCTGACGATATGCTGGTGGGGCGCCTGATCGCCGAACGAGGCTACAAAGTCGAGCTGCTGCCGTATGCGATCGAAGTCGTCGCCGATTACAAATCGTTGGCGGATCTCTTCCGCCAACGGCTGCGCTGGCTGGTGGTGATGCGTTACATGCGGCCCTGGGGGCACTTCGGCCTCCTGTTCACCCAGGGAATTGCCTGGTGCGCGGTCGCGACGGCGCTCCATCCCACGCTGGGCTCAGCGCTCGGCTGGTTCGGCGCCTACCTGCTGTGTCGCATGCTGATGCTGTGGAGCATCGGCATTCAAGGTTTGAAGCGCTCCGGGCTTTGGAGCAAAATGCTATTGGTCCCGTTGTGGGATCTATTTGCCCTGG
Source organism: Bryobacteraceae bacterium (assembly GCA_030039005.1). The sequence goes on along the minus strand of JASHQT010000417.1, from coordinate 13,853 downwards.
CGCTATGGCTCACCAGCTTCACGCGCCACAGCATCCGCTGGCGCGACGGTGAATATTCGATTCGCAATGGCCAGCTCAAGCCGGTGGTGGAAACGCCGAACAAGGAATAGCGCGGGGTCAGATTCGCTCTTCGCTGCGCCGCAGCTCCGCGCGCCAAAGGCCCAGCGCGTCGTCGAAGCGCTGGTCGATGGCGTCCAGCCGGGTCTCGATTCTGTCGAAACGCGCCTTGAGATGAGTCAGGAGAAGTCCCATCAAGACCGCATTAAACAGCATCGGGATACTGATCACGACGTAAAGCTGTTCGTTGGTCACCAATCGAAAGCTGCTCCGCTTCAGCTTTATTCTCTCACGTCAAATCCCGGCCGACTGTATGCTGGCCCACGTCACAAACTAGGCTACAATTGGTTTGACAAGTAACCGCTTTCTTGGTCTGATCGTAAGCGGAGAGATCGGAGCGCACTCTAGCCCCTCAACGCCTGAAATCGGCCGGCGTACTTGCGGCTGGCCGGCTACCATCGCTAGAATCAATGAGTTTGTAGGGAATCTTGGGAGGATTCATGTCGGTTGAACAGAGAGTGAAGCAGATCATCGTCGAGCAGTTGGGCGTGGACGAAGGCCAGGTCGACAACAACGCCTCGTTCGTCGACGATCTCGGCGCCGATTCGCTCGACATCGTGGAACTGGTGATGGCGTTTGAAGAGGCCTTCGATATTGACATCCCCGACGAAGACGCCGAGAAAATCGCAACCGTCAAAGACGCCATCGACTACATCGAGAACAAGAAGAAGAAATAAGCCGCCGGGAGTGATTGGTTGTCGCGCAGAGTAGTAGTTACAGGAGTCGGCTTACTCAGTTCGTTGGGTATTGGCACCGAAGAGAGCTGGGAAGCCATTTGCCAGGGGCGGAACGGCATTTCCCGCATCGAACAATTCGATGCGTCCGCGTTCACGTCGCGCATCGCCGGCGAAGTGAAGAACTTCGACCCCGCCCGCTATATCGAAAAAAAAGAAATCAAGAAAATGGGCCGCTTCATCCAGTTCGCCATCGCGGCCTCTGAATTCGCACTTGCGCAGTCCGGCCTGAAGATCGATGCGCACAATGCCGAGCGCACCGGCGTCGTCATCGGCAGCGGCATCGGCGGTTTCGAAGTCATCGAGCGCGAGCACCGGAATCTGCTGGAAAAAGGCCCGGGCCGCATTTCGCCTTTTTTCATCCCCGCCACCATCATCAATCTTGCTGCCGGCTATGTTTCCATCCGCACCGGCGCCAAGGGACCCAATTCCGCTACGGCCACAGCTTGCACCACCAGCGCTCATTCCATCGGCGATTCTTTCAAGATCATCCAGCGCGATGCCGCCGACGTCATGATCTGCGGCGGCGCCGAGGCTTGCATCACTCCCATGGGCATCGGCGGATTTGCAGCCATGCGCGCCCTTTCGCAGCGCAACGACGAGCCGGAGAAGGCTTCGCGTCCCTGGGACCGCGAGCGCGACGGCTTCGTGGTCGGCGAAGGTTCGGGCATCCTGATTCTGGAAGAACTGGAACACGCTCGCCGCCGCGGCGCAAACATTTTGGCCGAAATTGTCGGCTATGGAATGTCGGCCGACGCCTATCACATCACCAGCCCGTCGGAAGACGGCGACGGCGCTTTCCGCGTCATGCGGCTCGCCCTTCGGGACGCCGGCATCGCGCCCGAAATGATCGATTATGTGAACGCTCACGGCACTTCTACCGAAGTGGGCGACCGCATCGAAACCACCGCCATCAAGCGCGTGTTTTGCGAGCATGCCTACAAACTCGCCGTCAGCTCCACCAAATCCATGACCGGCCATCTGCTCGGCGGCGCGGGGGGCCTCGAAGCCGGCATCACGGTCCTCGCCCTGCGCGACCAGATTGCGCCGCCCACCGCGAACCTGGACCATCCCGACCCCGAGTGCGATCTCGACTATCTTCCTCACCACGCCCGTCCCATGAAGATCGAGTACGCGCTCTCCAATTCTTTCGGGTTTGGCGGCACCAACGGCTGCCTGATTTTCAAGCGCTACGCCGGCTAATCGGGCATGAAAATCCTGGTTTCCATCAAGCAGGTTCCTTCGCGCGATGCCCAGCTCCGCATCGATTCAAGCGGCCGCTGGATTCAGGAAAACGATCTCACGTACGAGGTCAACGAACCGGACGCTTTCGCGCTCGAAGAAGCGCTGCGGTTGAAGGAAAAGCACTCGGGCGAAGTGATCGCGCTCTGCGCCGGCCCCGCGCGCGCCTCGCAGACCATCCGCGAAGCTCTGGCCAAGGGCGCCGACCGCGCCATTCATATCGAAGAAGAAAACCTCGCCGCCTTCGACACCCTCGGTGTCGCCACGCTACTCGCCAAAGCGGCCGAATCTGAGAAGGCCGATCTGATCCTCACCGGCTTGCAATCCGATGATCTCGGCTACGGACAAACCGGCGTCGTCATGGCCGAGTTGCTCGGCCTCCCGCACGCCACCATCATCATGGCGGTCGAAAAAATCGATTCCGGCATTCTCGTCAAGCGCGAGCTCGAAGATGGCTGGTTTCAAAACGTGGAGATGCCGCTGCCCGCGATCCTTACCATTCAATCCGGCATCAACAAGCTGCGTTACGCGACGCTCATGGGGATCAAGAAGGCCAAAACAAAAGAGGTCAAGCGGCTCACCGCGGACGAGCTCGGTGCCGCCACCGGAGTTACTGCTTCCATCGAACGCGTTTATCTTCCGCAGCGCACCAAGCAAACGCAGTTGATCGAAGGCAGCCCCAAGGAAGCCGCGGCGAAGCTGGTCGAGAAGCTGCGCTTCGAGGCGCGCGTCTTATGAGGATCACGGCGTGAGCGGCATTCTCGTCGTAATGCAACAAAATGCCATGCAACAGTCGGGTCCGGCGTGGCATCGCATGTCCTGGGAGACGCTTGCCGCCGGCCAGCAGATCGCCGCGCAAACCGGGCAAAACATTTACGCCGCGGTGGTCGGCCATGACCTCGCGCCGTTGACCGAAGAGCTTTCGCGCAAAAAACTGAACCGCGTCCACGCCGTGGATCATCCGCTTCTCGCCGCTTACACTGCCGATGGATTCACCGCCGCGCTGGAGCAATTGATCCGCAAGCACAGCCCGATGCTGGTACTGTTCCCGCACACCTATCAGGTCCGTGACTTTGCGCCCAAGCTGGCCACGCGCTTCCAACAGGTCCTGATCAGCGACACTATCGGCTTCCGCATCGAATCCGGTGCGCCGGTTTTCGTCCGCCAGTTGTTTCAAGGCAAGCTCAATGCCGACGTGAAGCCCGGCGGCGCCGAGCCGCACCTCGCTTCCATCCAAGCAGGCGCTTTCCGCGCCGATCAGGTGCAGGACGGCACAGCGCAGGTGGAAACCTTCGCGCCCGAACTGAATCCCGATATGATTCGAGTCCATCCGCAAGAGCCGTTCCGCGAATCTGCCCGCGCGGTGGATCTCACTTCCGCCGACATCATCGTCTCGGTCGGCCGCGGCATCAAGGAAAAAGACAACATCCCCATCGTCGAAGAGCTCGCCAAAGCGCTCGGCGCCGAGCTCGCCGCATCGCGCCCGATCTGCGATAACGGCTGGCTTCCGATGGAGCGCCAGGTCGGCAGCTCCGGCCAAACCGTCTCGCCCAAGATGTATCTCGCGGTTGGGATTTCGGGCGCCATCCAGCACCTGGTGGGCATGAAAGGCGCGAAAACCATCGTCGCCATCAATAAAGACCCCAACGCGCCCATCTTCGAAGTGGCCGACTACGGCATCGTCGGCGATCTGTTCGAAGTGGTCCCCGCGCTGGTCGAAGAAGTCAAAAAAGCCAAGAGCTGATCCGCGCCCTCTAATCCAAGCGCAGCGCGGCGATCGGATCGATTCGCATGGCTTGCCGTGCGGGAATGTAGCAGGCGATCAGCGCGACGAAGGCGAGAAGCAGCGCGACGGCGATGAAAGTCAACGGATCGGTCGCCGTCACCCCAAACAACAGCGTTGAAAGCAACCTCGTCAGCGCGAACGCTCCCGCCATTCCGATCGCGATTCCAGCCAGCACGATCCGTGCGCCGCTGGCGATGACAAGCCCCCAGATTTGGCGCGGCTCGGCGCCCAATGCCATGCGAACGCCAATTTCGTTCGTCCGCAGCCGCACAGCGTAATTCATCACCGCGTAGACGCCGAGCGCGGCGAGCGTCAGAGCGAGTCCGGCAAAAAGCCCAAGAAGTGATGTCGACAGTCTCCGCGATGCGATCGAATCAGAGACTGATCGATCTAGTGTCGTGACATGCGTCACCGGCAAACTGGGATCGAACTTGTGAATCTCTCCGATCACGGCCTGGGCCAGCGAGAGAGGATCGGAGGCCGTTCGAACCACGGTATAGCGTTGCCATCCCACCGCGCCATAGGAATCGAAAGTCGGCGTTGCTTCTAGACCGTACTGGTGGACGTTGCCGACTACTCCAACCACCGTGGTCCAACACGGTTCCGGCTCTAGTGAGCACATGTTAAAACGCTTGCCGATCGCTTCGCCGCGCGGCCAGAATCTCTCGGCGAATGCCTGATTCACGATGACATTTTGAGTGGCGTAATCGTGTGGATCGAGCCAACGGCCTTGCCGCAAAGGAATGCCCATCGCCGCGAAATAGCCCGGGCTGACACTGCGCGTTTCGGCCACCGGGCGCGCGGCGTCGGCGGGAAGCAGCTGGCCCTCCACGACGAATCGCGAGGCCGACTGTACCGCCGTTCTCAGCGGCAGCACGTTGATTCCGCCCGCCGCTTCCACGCCGGGCAACGATCGGATGCGCTGCATCAAGGTGTCGTAGTCAATCGACCGTTGACGCAGGCCGGCGATTCTCTGATCGTTCGTGAGCTTGTCCTGCGCAGCCGCGGAGGGCCTGTCGACCTCCAACGCAAGCACGTGATGGGGCCGGAAACCAGGATCGACATCCAACAGATGCCGGAAACTGCGAATCAGCAGCCCGGCGCCGGTGAGCAGAATAGTCGCCAGTGCGATCTCTGAAGCCACAACGATACGTCGCGACGCCTGTGTCGACAGCGCGCCGGTCGCCCGCAGACCCTCCTTCAACATCGCGTGTACGTCAAGCCTGGATGCCTGAAGGGCGGGAATGAAACCGCATGCGATTCCGGTAAGAAGACTCAGCGCAAGCGTGAACGCCAGCACCCACCCGTTCATCCCGGCGCCGTTCACAACGCCGGGATCCGCGAGCGCCAGGTCACGGATCAGGGTCAGTCCCAGGTACGCGAGAACAACACCGCCCCCGCCCCCGAGCAATGACAACAGAACGCTTTCGGTCAACAGGTGGCTCGCAAGCAGCGGCCTGGTTGCACCAAGCGCCACGCGCGCCGCGAGCTCTCTTCGCCGCGTTGCGCTTCGTGCCATCAGCAGATTGACAAAATTGGCGCACGCCACCAGCAGCACCAGCCCCACGGATCCGAGCAGAATCAGCAGCGCCTTGCGCATTTTTCGAGCGGATGGATCTTCGAGCGGCGTAACCAAAACGCCAAAGCCCTTGTGCGTATCCGGAAAGGCCTTTTGCTGCTGAGCGTTCAATGCGACGAGTTCCGTCTCTGCCTGCGCGATGCCGGTGCCCGGCTTGAGACGTCCGATGATGTTGAATTCGTGATAGTGATAAGGATCCGGACCGGCGTCGTACTGCCCGATCGGCAGCCAGATGTCGGTCGCCGGAGCGAGCTGAAAATATCGAGGCAACACGCCCACGAGCATGTATCCCCGGCCGTCCAGCGTGAGCGTGCGTCCCACAACTCCAGGATTCGCACCGAATCGCCTCTGCCACAGGTCATCGCTGATCAGGGCTGTCAAAGGCATGCCGGGCGCATCCTCCGCGCTTGTGAAGCCGCGCCCCGCAATCGGCTTCACTCCCAACAGCGGGAACAGGCCCGATGTCGCATAGCGCATCTCCAAGTGCTCGGGTTCGCCGTCGCCGGTCAGATTCAAGCCCCGCGCAATGTCGATATACGCGGCCATCCCGGAGAACGTTCGCGACCTCTGCCGGAAATCCCGAAAATCGCCGGCCGAATTCGCGCCCTGCGGAATCGCCGGTGGATACGTATTCCAGAGTTGAACCAGCCTGGAAGGATCTTGGTATGGAAGGGGGCGCAACAGCACGCTCTCCACGACACTAAATATGGCGGTGTTCGCTCCGATCCCGAGCGTCAGGGTCAGCACGGCGGCGAGGGTAAACCCCGGACTTCTCCGCAGCCCTCGCCATGCCTGCCGCAGATCGTGCCACACGATTCCCATCGCATTCCTCAAGCCGATGTTACCGCCTCGCCCTCGCTTAGGCGCTCCTTCTCGCAGTTCCGGCTACTGCTTCGCTGTATGAACCCGGTCCTTCTCATTCTCGGCGCAAACGAATTCCAGCACGTCGCTGTAGGGAATCAGATGCAACTGTGTGCTGAAGGTATACGGACGCGTGTAGTATTTCGGATCGTCGATGGTGAACTCCAGATCCATATGGCCGAAATCTTGCCGATGATAGCGCTCGCGGACGTGCATCGTCTCGCTGCGCGGATGCCCGAAGCCGTCCACCCAACTCTTTTCGTTGAACCCCGTCGTGTCGACGGCCAGTATGTCGCCGTCCCACTTGCCCACCGAGTAGCCCAGCCACGCGGGCTGCGGATCTTCCGGCAGCGAGCGGCCGTCGGTGTGAATCTGCCGCGCCGGATCGCCGGATTCCATGATCATCACGATGTCATCGGGCGCCTGCACGATTTTGAATGCATAAACAAACAGGCTCATCGGTAAACCGGACGGCAGACAGCGCGTGATCGGGGCCTCCTCATTTGCACGCTGTTTCATAATCGCAGCCGCCTCGGGACGTAGGGGCTCCTCCTCGGGCTTGAGCCCCCAGAAAACGTCGAGTGCATACCGGTTGATGTCGTTGAAGTCCACCTGCTGTTTTGCGTAGCCTTCGCCAAGGAAGCGATTGAGTTCGCTCACCGGCGTCCGCTCGGCCTGCCACACGCCGGATAGATCGGGCTTGCCGTTCCTGCGCGGCGCCGGAGCAGTCAGATCCGGCTTGCCGTCTTTGGTGGGAGTTCGCGCGTCATGGTAGTTGAGCCACTGCGCCGCCGCGGGCAAAACGCCCGCCAGCAGCAGTATCGCCATCGATTTCATCCCGGCGCTCCTCCCGGCGTTTCAGAGAATATAGGTGCTTTTGGACGGCCAGTGTAACACGTCCAGACGGCGCAATCCGGCGAGTCCTAGACCTGTTGGCGTGCATCTCAACGCGAGGAGGCCCTTTCATGCGAGCTGACATCGTCCCCGGCGCGGTTTTCCCCGACTATGAGCTTTCTGATCACACCGCCAAACACCGCAAGCTTTCCGAGCTGCAGGGGCAAAACCCTATGATTCTCGTCTTGAGCCGCGGTGGCTATTGTCCTAAGGATCGCCGGCAGGCCGAGGGACTCGTGCAGCTCCATCGTGAGCTCGAAGTCGCCTATTGCGGTCTGGTCACCATCAGCACCGACAATATCACGCAGACGAATGAATACCGCAGCGCGCTCGACGCGCATTGGCCGTTCCTCTCCGACGCCGGCCGCATCGTGCAAAAGGATCTCGATATCGCCGAATACACAGACCCCGTGCACAATCCCATGATTCCCCACACGATCGTGCTCGAGCCCGGCCTGGTGATTTACAAGATCTATAACGGCTATTGGTTTTGGGGGCGCCCAACTCTTGAAGATCTCCGCCAGGATCTGCGCGCCGTCACCCAAAAGAGCCGCCCGGATTGGGATATCACAACGCCTGAGCTCAAAGCCGCGTGGCAACAAGGCCGCAAGGAGCTCTTCTATCCCTACGGCAAGACCTACTTTCAAACTCTTGGCGAACAGGATTGACACAATTCGTGATTGGACAAGCCGCGCGCAACTCCCGCATCATGGAAGAATATGGAGATCGTCAAAGTTGTTGGCCGCGAGATCCTCGATTCGCGCGGCAATCCCACGGTGGAGGCCGATGTGCTTCTCGCCGATGGCTCCCTCGGACGCGCCGCCGTCCCCTCTGGCGCTTCCACGGGTGAACACGAAGCCGTCGAGCTCCGCGACGGCGATGCCGATCGCTACCTGGGCAAAGGCACCCAAAAAGCCGTCAAGAATATCCTAAAGAAGATCGCGCCGGAAGTCACCGGCATGGAGGCCGAGGAACAGGCCGCGCTCGATCGCAAAATGATCGAGCTCGACGGCACGCCGAACAAGGGCAAGCTCGGCGCCAACGCGATTCTCGCGGTCTCCATGGCCGCCGCGCGCGCCGCCGCGCAATCGCACGACGCACCGCTCTATCGTTATTTAGGCGGCGTGAGCGCGAACCTGCTGCCCGTGCCGCTCATGAACATTCTCAACGGCGGCGCACATGCCGACAATTCCGTCGACCCGCAGGAGTTCATGATCGTCCCGCACGGCGCGCCCAAATTCTCCGAGGCGCTGCGCATGGGCGCCGAAGTGTTTCACACGCTCAAGGGCGTGCTCAAGAAGCGCGGCTATGCGACCTCGGTGGGCGACGAAGGCGGATTCGCGCCCAATCTGAAATCCAACGAAGAAGCGCTCGAAGTGGTGCTCGAAGCCATCGCTAAGGCCGGCTACAAGCCCGGCGAGCAGATCAGCATCGCGCTCGACCCGGCTGCCAGCGAATTCTATGATTCCGAAAAACGCAGGTACGTTTTCAAAAAGTCCGACAAGAGCGAGCGGACCTCGGACGAGATGATCCGCTTCTGGGCGAATTGGGTGGAGCAATATCCGATTATTTCGCTCGAAGACGGCATGTCGGAAAACGATTGGGACGGCTGGCGTGCGCTGACGCAAGCGCTCGGGTCGAAGATTCAACTGGTCGGCGACGATATTTTCGTCACCAATACCGAACTGTTCGCCCAAGGCATCGAGAAGGGCATCGCCAATTCGATTCTCATCAAGCTCAACCAGATTGGCAGCGTCACGGAAACTCTGGAGGCCATGCAAATGGCCACGGCCGCGCACTACACCAGCGTAGTCTCGCACCGGTCCGGTGAAACCGAGGACGCCTTCATCGCCGATTTCGTCGTCGCCACGCGCGCCGGACAAATTAAAACCGGCTCCCTCAGCCGGACCGATCGAATCGCCAAGTACAACCAGCTCCTGCGCATCGAAGAGGAATTAGGTGAGGACGCCAAGTTCGCCGGCCGGAAAGCGTTCCTTCAATAATGCCGATCCAAAAGCGACCGCTCGTCCTGACCATCCTGGACGGTTGGGGTTATTCCGCCGTCACCGAAGGCAACGCCATCGCCGCCGCGCGCAAGCCCACCTACGATTTGCTGCTGCGCACGTATCCTAACACGCTGGTTCATACCTCCGGCCCGTACGTCGGCTTGCCCGAAGGGCAGATGGGCAACAGTGAAGTGGGCCATTTGAACATCGGCGCGGGGCGCGTCATCTATATGGACGTCACTCGCATCGATCGCATGATCGCCTCGCGGGAATTCTTCAATAACCCGGTGCTGCTCGCGTCCATGCAGCATGCCAAAACGCATCGTCTGCATCTGATGGGTCTGTGCAGCGACGGTGGCGTGCATTCGCTGCTCACGCATCTCTACGCGCTGCTCGAAATGACGAAGCAGCAAGGCGTGGAGCACGTATTCATTCACTGCTTCATGGACGGCCGCGACACGCCGCCCGAAAGCGGCGCGGGCTTCATCGAGCAACTGCACAAAGAGACGCGGCAAATCGGGGCGGGGAAGATCGCGAGCATTTCCGGCCGCTACTACGCCATGGATCGCGACAAGCGCTGGGACCGCATCGAGCGCGCGTTCGGCGCCATGGTGCTGGGCAATGGCGAAAAATCGCAGGATCCCGTGGCCGCCGTCCAGAAATCCTACGAGCGCGGCGTCACCGACGAATTTATCGAGCCCGTCACCATCGTGGACGATCGCGACCAGCCCGCCGGCCTGATTCGCACCGACGACGCCTGCATTTTTTTCAACTTCCGCGCCGATCGCGGCCGCGAGATGACCATGGCGCTGACCGATGCGACTCTCGAAAAGCCCTCGCGCTCGCTCGCTCCAAAGAATCTCCATTTCACCACCATGACGGAGTACGACAAGTCGTTCAAAGTGCCTTTCGTGCTCCCGCGCGAGCATCCCAACAACATCCTGGCCGATGTGATGGCGCAATTGAATTGGAAAAACTTGCGCGTCGCCGAAACCGAAAAATACGCGCACGTCACGTACTTCTTCAACGGCGGCAACGAAAAGCCATATCCCGGTGAAAGCCGCGAACTGGTGCCTTCGCCCAAAGTAGCCACTTACGACCTCAAGCCCGAAATGAGCGCGCAAGGCATCACCGACGTCGTCGTGAAGGCCATCGAGCGCCGCGAGTTCGACGTCATCGTCATGAATTACGCCAATGCGGACATGGTGGGTCATTCCGGCAAGTTTGGTCCTACGGTGCAAGCCGTTGAGACCGTCGACGCGGGCCTCGGCCAGATCTACGCCGCGCTGCGCCGCTCCGGCGGATCGTGGATGATCACCGCCGATCATGGCAACGCTGAAACCATGATCGACCCCATCACCAAAGGCCCGCACACGTACCACACCACCAATCCGGTTCCGTTCATCCTGGTCTGCGATTCGCCCGTGATGCTACGGTCCGGTGGCGCGCTCCAGGATATTTCGCCGACCATCCTCGGGTTTCTGGACGAGAAGCAGCCCAAGGAAATGACCGGCCGCAACCTATGCCTGTAAATTGAGCCGCGACCGTGAGGGAGCGGTCCCCGTTACACTGAAACTATGCCCAAACAATACTCCGCACCGCCGCCCCTGTCGATCGACCCGGCCCACAAGTATACGGCCACGTTTGAAACATCGAAGGGCAAAATTGTCTGTGACCTTTTCGCCAAGGACGCACCCAAGACCGTCAACAACTTTGTGTTCCTTGCACGCGAAGGCTTCTACGACGGCACCGTGTTTCACCGCGTCATCAAGGACTTCATGATCCAGGGCGGCGACCCGACCGCCAGCGGCCGCGGCGGTCCGGGCTACAAGTTCGAAGATGAAACCAAGAACAATCCCAACAAGCATAAAGTCGGCTCGCTCTCCATGGCCAACGCGGGCCCGAATACCAACGGCAGCCAGTTTTTCATCACCCACATCGTCACGGACTGGCTGGACGGCAAGCACACGGTGTTCGGCCAGGTCTCGAGCGGCCAGGATGTCGTCGACAAAGTCCAACAGGGCGACCAGTTGAAGTCCGTCACGATTCAGGAAGGCTGATCCCGTGGCGTTCCCCATTCACCGCATGCGCCGCCTGCGCGCGAGCGAAGCGCTGCGCAACCTCGTGCGCGAGACGCAGCTCGATCCCGCCGATTTCATTCTTCCGCTGTTCGTCTGCCCGGGCGAAAACGTGCGGCGCGAGATCGGCTCCATGCCGGGCCATGCGCAACTTTCCGTCGACCGGCTGGTGAAAGAATGCTCCGCGGCGCACGCGCTCGGCATCGGCGGCGTTATCCTGTTTGGGATTCCGGAAACCAAGGACGAAATCGCCTCCGGCGCTTACGCTGACGACGGCATCGTGCAACAGGCCGTACGCGCCGTCAAGCGTGAAGTCCCCAAGCTCCTGGTGATGACCGACGTCTGCAATTGCGAGTACACCAGCCACGGCCACTGCGGCCTGGTGGTGAATGGCGAGGTGCAAAACGATCCCACGCTCGAGTGGCTGTCCAAAGCGGCGGTTTCGCACGCACGCGCCGGCGCCGACATCGTCGCGCCCAGCGATATGATGGACGGCCGCGTGGCGGCTATGCGGGCGGCTCTCGATGCCGCCGGATTTATCAACACGCCGATTTGCTCGTACGCGGCAAAATACGCTTCGGTGTTTTACGGCCCGTTCCGCGAAGCCGCGGAGTCCACCCCGCAATTTGGCGACCGGCGCAGCTACCAGATGGACCCAGCCAACGCGCGCGAAGCCATGCGCGAAATCCAGCTCGACATCGACGAAGGCGCCGATATGATCATGGTGAAGCCCGCCATGCCCTATCTCGATATCATTCGCGAGGCGCGCGACCGTTTTCCGCTGCCGATCGGCGCGTATCAGGTGAGCGGCGAGTTCAGCGCGCTCACCGCCGCCATCCAAAACGGGTGGCTTGATCGCGACCGCACCATTCTCGAATCGCTCACCGCCATCCGCCGCGCCGGCGCGGATTTCATGCTCACTTATTTCGCCAAGGACGCCGCGCGCCTGCTCGCCTAAAGCTTACTGGCGGACCGAAAATCCGGCGTGATTCTCCAGCGCTGCTTCGGTCTCATCCACGCCGCGCACTTCGGCCCAACGCGGACCTTTCCATAAATATCCGGCCAACTCGGCAAGCTGCGCCGCGGTTCCCGCCGCGTACACCTGCACGCTGCCATCGTCGTCGTTGCGCACCCAGCCGCGCACCCCCAGCGCCAGCGCCGTTTGATTCACGAAATAACGGAACCCCACGCCCTGCACGCGCCCGCGCACACGGTAGAATTTCGCCAGCTTCTTTTCACTCAAGGTTTCTTCGCGAGGGGATACACCACGATTCGCCGGAACTCCACCCCGCCGTGATTGCCTTCCAGCAGCAAGGGGCCCGGATCGCCTTCGTTGGTGTCCAGCGCGATGCTGGTCGGCCCGTCGATGCTCTGCCGGTTGATCACGCGAAAGCCGTTCAACAGCACCGTCACCTCGCGCCCCACCAGGCGGACCACCAGCATCTGCCACTCGCCGGCAGGCTTGGCGGCGTTCAGCGTGGGCGCTAGGCGGCCGAAAATCGCGCCGGTGGAGCGGATGGACGGCGGCCGGTCCGCATCGTCGGAGATCTGCACCTCATAGCGGCCGCGCAACGCGATTCCGCTGTTGGCGTGCGGATCCAGCTTGTACTCGGCGTCCAGGACGAAGTTGAAAAACTTCTTGTCGGAAACCAGGCCGGACGCACCGAATCCGGCGCTCAACGCTCCCTCTCTCACCATCCATCCGGGCAGCCGCGCCCCCGGGGCCGGTTGCCAGCCGGCCAGATCGTGTCCGTCAAACAGCGCTACCGGTTCGCCGCGTTTCCAGGAAGCGTCGTCTTTATCTGGCAACGCCGGCGCGCGCACGCCGGTCCACTCCAGATACGTGGACGGGTCGCCCTCGATTTCGAAAGTTCCCTTGAGCTTGCCGTCCTCCACGCGCGCCCAATACAGCCCCTTCTCCGCGCCGTGCTCTTTGCGAAACTTGGCTTCCAGGGCGAAGCGCAACGCGCCCTCGGAAACCGAGAGCTTGGGGAGTTCGTCCAGCAGGCCGACTGGCGAGCCCATGAAGCGGCCGCGGGGATTGTCCGTGCCCGCGCCCGTCACCTCCAGCCACCAGCCGCGCTGCGATCCCGGCACATTCGACGCCGCGCTGTTCACCGTGATATCCCAGCGGCCGTTGAAGTCCTGATCGTCTATGGAGGCGCCCAGGCAGCACATACCCACGGCTGCGGCGGCGAATACGAAGCGCACTGCGCTTACTTTAGCAAACTTTCCTCGATCTCAGCGTCCCAACTCCGCGCGCGTCTGCAGGAATTGCAACACGTTGGCGCGCGTAATAATTCCGTCCAGGTGGTTACCAGTCACGACCGGAAGCTGGTTCACGTCGTCGCGCCCCATGGTTTCGAGCGCTTCCATTACCGGCGTCGTGGGAGTCACCGTATGAAGCTGATCCATGGGCCGCATGATGTCGGCGAGCGTGGTGTAGGGCCAGCGCGGGCGCGCCAGCTCTTTAATTTCGTGCGGCGTCACCAGCCCAACTACCTGCCCGTTTTGTTCCACGACGAAACAGCGCCGTCCGGAGCGAAGCAGATGGCT
>JASHQT010000416.1 GCA_030039005.1 Bryobacteraceae bacterium | reverse complement strand
AAAACACGCCCGCCCTCTTCGTGCTCCTCCGGGCTGCGCCAATCGGCGGCATCGAACACCACGCCGTCGCCCGCTTTTAGCGGCATAATTTCGTGCGCGGATGCCGGCTCGATGCGGACGCAGCGATCGCCAACTTCAGTCACCACGCCGATCTTGACGCCGCGATGGCGCGGGCTGCGCCCCGTCACTACCGTCTGCTGATTCACGCCGCTAATGAAATAAGGTCCCAGGCCGCGCGAATAGACCTGTTCGAGCTCTAATTGCTCGCGCGGCGTCACCGACAACGGCCTTCCGGCCCAAGCATCGTCCACCGCCTGCCGGTAGCTGCACGTGGTCACCGCGACGTAATCGGCGTCCTTGTAACGTCCCTCGATCTTGAGGCAGCCCACGCCCGCCTCGATAATCCGCGGCATATGATGCAACGCGGAAAGATCGCCGGGCGAAAGCAAATAGCGCGCTTCGCCCAGCGGCTTCGGCGTCCCATCGACCAGCATTTCGTACGGCAGCCGGCAGGCCTGCGCGCACTGCCCGCGATTGGCGCTCCGACCGCCCCAGGCTTCCGAAGAAAAGCATTGGCCGGAGTAGGAAACGCACAACGCGCCGTGCACGAAAATTTCCAGGTCCGCTCCGGTTTTTTCATAAATCGCCGCAACTTCCTCGATCGCAAGCTCGCGCGCCAGTGTAATGCGATCGGCGCCCTGTTCGACCAGGAACCCCACGCCTTCGGCGCTCGCGATGCTGGTCTGCGTGGAAGCGTACCGCTCGAGATCGGGCGCGATTTCGCGCGCCAGGCGCAGCACTCCGAGGTCCTGCACCAGGATCGCGTCCACGCCCGCTTCGGCGATCGCACCCAACGCTCGCGCAGCCTCCGCCAGTTCGTGATCGAACACCAGCGTGTTGAAAGTCAGGTAGCCGCGAACGCCTCGCCGATGCAGCGTCCGCATCACCTCCGGCAATTCCGCCAGATCGAAGCCGACTTTCGCACGCGCCGTGAAATGTTTCAGCCCGAAATAGCACGCGTCCGCGCCGGCTTCAATCGCCGCGTGCAACTGCGGCCAGTATCCAGCCGGACTCATCACTTCGGGTTTTTTGTTGCGTCGCAAGGGGCTTGATTCAAGGGTAGCGTACACGCCGAGGGCCGCCCGGCCCCTCCTTCGTGCCACCGGCTTCGCGCTTGACAACGCTTTAGGCATAGATTATCTTTGTAAAGTCTATCTATGCCTAGGACCTGCGCTGAAGTGAGAATATGAAACGCCGCAAAGACCAGAACGACTTGCTTCCCGGAACACTGGAAATGCTTATCCTGCAGACGCTGCGCGGCGCTCCTTTGCATGGCTATGCGATTGCCCAACAAATCCAGCAGACCTCGCAGGATATCCTGCAGGTGGAAGAAGGGTCGCTCTATCCCGCGTTGCAACGCTTGTTGCGCGAGCGTTGGGTGACCGCGAGTTGGGGCCTGTCAGCGCGCAACCGCAAAGTGCGGACATACAAGCTCACGCCCGCCGGACGTAAACAATTGGACCGCGAAATCGCCGGCTTTGAGCGGCTTCTGGCAGGCATCGGCCGGGTGCTGAGGCCGGCCGAATCATGAACCCGGTATCGCGCTGGCGCGAGCGGCGGCGCGTCGAGCGTGAACTGGCCGCGGAGATGGCGGAACACCTGGCCGAGAAAGTCGACCGGCTGCGGGAGCAAGGCCACAGTGACGACGAAGCCGTTATGCTGGCCCGCCGTCAATTCGGCAATGTGACTATGCTGCGGGAAGACAGCCGCGAGCAGTGGGGATGGAACAGCATCGAGCAGTTCTGCCAGGACATTCGCTTCGGTTGGCGGGTACTTAAGAAGACTCCCGCGTTCACCGCGACGGCGATCGCCGTGCTTGCGCTTGGCATCGGAATGAACACTGCGATGTTCAGCGCCGTGAAAGCCGTTTTGTTGAGCGCGCTTCCCTACCCTGACCCCGAGCAGATGGTGCAACTCAACCAGACCGCCGAAGATGGCCACCTCATGAATGTTTCCGGGCTCGACCTGCGTGATTGGCGCGCCCAGAGCCGGACAATGGAATCGATGGCGGCCTTCGGCCTGGACGCCGTAACTGTCTCCGGCGATTTCCCGGCGCGGCGCGCCCGCATGGCGGCGGTGGGAAACGGATTCTTTCGGGTCATGGCGACCCCGGCCGCGATCGGCCGCACCTTCAGCGCCGGCGAACAAAAGCCGGGCGGTCCCACCACGCTGCTTCTCGGATACGAGCTGGCGGAATCGCTCTTCGGTGCTCCGGCCAACGCGGTCGGAAAAAGTTTGCGTGTGGCCGGCATGCAGTTTTCCGTGATCGGCGTCATGCCGCCCAAGTTCGATTTTCCTGGGAACGCCCAGCTATGGCTGCCCAATGATCTCTTTCCGGACGATTCCAGCCGATCGGCGCACAACTATCGCGTGGTAGGCCGGCTGAAGCCCGGCGTGACGGTGCCGCGAGCGCAATCCGACATGGATGTCATCGCCGCGCGCCTGGCGAAGGAATATGTGGACGATCGACACGAGGGTATCCGCGTTCGCTCACTCTATGATTCCTTGGTCGCGGGCGTCCGGCCGGCACTTTGGATTCTTTGGGCCGCGGTAACCATGGTGCTGCTGATTGCGTGCGTGAACGTTTCCAACCTGCTCCTGGCGCGGGCCTCGGCGCGCCGGAAGGAATTGGCAATGCGGCGCGCACTGGGCGCGGCCGGCGGACGTCTGGTTCGTCAACTGCTCACCGAAAGCATCCTGCTAGCTTCCGCCGGCGGAATCGCGGGACTGGCGCTCGCTGCTGCCGGAGTGAGAACGCTGCGCGCCACCGCGCCCGCGGGCATACCGCGCCTCCAAAATCTCGAGATCGACACAGGCGTACTTTTCTTTTCAGCGGGGCTGTCATTGCTCGCCGGTATTTTGTTCGGCCTTCTGCCTTCGCTCAACGGTTCCCGAGATTATGATGTAACCGGTGCGCTGAGTCAGGGCAGAGGCGAGGGCCCGGCTCAAAAGCGCTGGAGCCAAGTGCTGGTGGTGGGTCAGGTAGCGCTCGCGATAATTTTACTGAGCGGCGCCTCGCTGCTCCTCAAGAGCTATTGGCGCCTGGCGCACGTCGAAACCGGATTGTCTTCCTCGGGCGTCTACGTCGCCGACCTTACTTGGCCCGCTTCGGCGGACGGCAATTCGGTGGATGGCGCCTATGTGCGCCGGGCAGGTTCCCAAATGCTCGTGCAGATCGAGCGTTTGCCCGGAGTTCAAGCGGCCGCTTTCATTCACGGCTTACCTTTTGAGGGCGCACCGGACGGAGGTTTCGAGATCGAGGGAAGGCCGTTGCCCGCCGACCCGCACTTGGGCCCCGATGCCGATTATTCCTTGGTCACGCCCGATTTTTTTCGAGCCTTCGGGCTGCCGGTTCTTAAAGGACGCGGGTTTACCGGCGACGATGAACGCTCCACCAGCCAAGTGGTCGTGGTGAACGTCGCGCTCGAGAAGAAATTCTTTCCAAACGGCGACGCGGTCGGTAAGCGCATCCGGTTTTTTGGGTTCGATCGCAAACCTGAGTTCATGACGATCGTTGGAGTTGTGCCGGATGTACGCAACGAAGGCCTAAGACGGCCAGTGTTTCCGGAAGTCTTCGTCGACTACTTCCAACACGCGGACACGAGAATTAATGCTTCGCTGGTCGTGCGTGGGCCGGGAAGCCTGCAGCCGCGGATCAAGCAGATCGTCACGCTACTCAATCCGGATACCGCGGTGAACTTCGAAAACATGGATAGCCTCATCTTGGGGACCGTGGCGCGCGAGCGCTTTCAGACGGTGCTGCTTGCGTTGTTTGCCGCCTGCGCCCTGCTGCTCGCCGTGGTTGGAATCTACGGATTGCTCGCCTATACCGTAACGCGTCGGACGAGTGAAATCGGGGTTCGCATGGCGCTGGGCGCTACCCGATCCGCCATTACGCGCCATGTTCTCCAGCAGGGGGCTACGCTGGTGGGCCTAGGCATTGCCGCCGGGCTGACCGGATCGCTGGCGGTCACGCGCGTTCTCGAGTCCTTGCTCTATCAGGTCCGCACGACGGACGCTTCGGCGTTGCTCGCCGCCGCGGCAGGCTTCGCCCTGGCCGCTCTTGCTGGATGCTATCTTCCCGCGCGCCGGGCCTCGGCCATCGAGCCTTCCCAGGCATTGCGTACGGAATAAAGGCGAACAGTTCATCCGCGTTCAACTGCGCCAATTTCCCCGATCACAATTGTTCCGGCCCTCTTCTGCTTTCATCCTGATATACCCACTCGGTTTCGATTTTCGGCGGGCGTGTTAGGGTTTGCAGCACCACGCAGAACTGTTCCGTTTTTTCCTGCAATGCACGCCGTTGCTCCGGCGTCGAATCCGGCGCGGCAATATCAAAGTGAAGTTGAATGCTCCCGAAACCGACGGGCACGTCCTTGGATATGCCAAGCGTGCCGCGAAGATCCAACTCTCCCTCCACGACCACCTCGATACGTTCGGTGGGTATGCCCATGGCGGCCGCCACCATTTGACAGGTGATCTGCGCACAGGCCGCGAGCGCCCCAAGCAAAAGGTCTCCGGAACAGGCGCCCGTACCGGCGCCGCCGACTCCCTGATGTGCCTCGGCTTGGTAAATGGCGCGCCCGATGTCCACCGAGCAGGCCACGGCGACATTCGTCTGGCCGGCTTTCGCCTGGATGGTGATTTGCGAGGCCGTGGGGTCGCTGCGGTAGCGTTCTTTCAATGGTTTCTGCAGAGATCGGAGATCCATGGCGGCCTCTATTTTGTTCTGTGACATGCTAGCATCAACTGAGGCAACCATGCCCAAATTCGTAATCGAACGCGAAGTTCCGGGCGCCGGAAATCTGTCGGATGCCCAATGGCGGGAATTATCCCAAAAATCGGTTAACGTTCTGCGGAGCCTGGGTTGCGAGATCCAATGGCTCCACAGCTACGTGACCGGCGACAAGGTGTACTGCGTGTACCTGGCGCCGGATGAGGCGACGATCCACGAACACGCGCGGCGCGTTGGCATTCCCTCCAACCGCGTCTCCGCCGTCCGCCGGCTCATCGATCCGGCCACAGCGGAATAATCGCTGTCGTTCCTGCGCGCGAACCCCGCGCTAACCAGGATAAACTGCGCTCTCGGGCAGCAGCGCTCCCTCGATGGCCTTCTCCACCGGCAGTGCCCAACCTTCCAACCAGGCGGTCGCGCCTGTAGTGTTGGCCAGTGCCTGTCTGGCGGGGTCCAAGATGGCTTCGAGTTTGGTATGCTCGGCGGGACCGAGCGGAGCGCCAATACTTTGGCGCAAGGCAGCCGCTGCGCCTGCCAAACGCAGCGCACGCTCCGGTTGGCGTTGAGCTGCCGCCAACGCCGCGAAGCACTCGAGCAAACGCGCAATCCCGCGCTTATGTTCCAATTCCTGAAAAAGTTTGAGGCTTTCCCGGTAAAGGACGTGAGCGGCGGAAATATTTCGTTGTTCCCTCGCCAAGGTTCCCAAATCCGTCAGCGTGCCGGCAATGCCCCAACGGTCACCCAGCTCCCGAAAAATCCCCAAAGCCCTTTCGTACAAAGCTTGAGCGGCGGTGGAGTCACCTTGATCCCGGGCGACATCGCCCTGGGAATTCAGCGACCAGGCGACGCCTGTCCGATCCCCCAGTCCTAGAAAAATTGCGAGACATTCCTCGTATAGCGAATGCGCGTTCGCGTAATTACCCTGCAATTTGACCACACCCGCCAGGTTGCTGAGGCAACGGGCGACAGCCTTCTGGTCGCCCAACTCCCTCCACAGCGTCAGGCCTTCTTCGAACAGAGCATGCGCAGCCGTACTCTCGCCCCGATGCCGGGCGTTCACCGCCAGCCCGTTCAGCGAAACGGCGATGCCTTGCTTATCCCCCAACTGGCGCGCGAGATCCAGACTTTCGCGGAAGAGTGCGTCCGAAGAAGCGTAATCCAACTGTTCGCTCGCCAGCACGCCGGCGAGAAACGTCGCACGCTCCCGCGTCTTGGTGGGAGAGGCGGCCGCGGGCAGTTTCAGCAGCTTGCCGAACCTGTCCCGGCCCTCGGCGAGATACTCGCGCGTCTCCCAGAAGCGAAACAGGGCGGCGCAAAGACGCAACCCCCACTCCGCATCTCCGGTTTCCGTCAACCATTCCAGGGCTGCGCGAAAATTATCGTGTTCCAGCGCGAAACGTTCCAGCCATTCGGCTTCGTCGGCGCCGCTGGGCGCGGTAGATTCTTCCTCGGCCAACACCAAGCAATAGGCGGCGTGCGCGCGCTTCGTGAGAGCCTGCTCGCCGCTGGCCTCCAGCTTTTCCAGGGCGTACTCGCGAATCGTTTCCAGCATCAAAAAGCGAGATTCACCGTTGGGCTGTTCCACCTGCTGCAGCAGGCTTTTGTCCACCATGGACGCCATTCCATCCAGCAGGTCCAAATCGAGATCGCCTTTCGTGTCGCAGACCGCTTCCACGCCTTCCAAATTGCTTCCACCGACGAACACCGATAATCTGCGGAAAAGCTTTTGGTCGGCAGAGCTCAGCAGGTCGTAGCTCCAATCGATGGCAGAGCGCAGCGTCTGCTGCCTCTGCGGCAGGTCCCGCGCGCCACCCGTCAGTAACTGCAACCGGTTGGTGAGCCGTGTCAGCATCGAAGCCGGGGAAAGCACTTTGACCCGCGCCGCCGCTAGCTCGATCGCCAGGGGCAGACCGTCCAGGCGGGTGCAAATTTCCGTGACGGTGCGGGCGTTCTCCCGATTCAATTCAAAATCCGGCTTGGCAGCCACGGCCCGTTGGACGAATAGCGCGATCGCCGGATACTGCAACAGCGCCTCCAGCGAAAGCCGCGATAGCGAATCCGGCAGTGCCAGCGGCGGCACCGGAAATTCCTGTTCTCCGTACACATGCAGGGCCGCCCGGCTGGTTACGACGATTTTGAGATTGGGCGCCATCGCCAGGAGTTCGGCCACGGTGGACGCCGCCGCCGTGAGGTGCTCGAAATTGTCCATCAGCAGCAGCAGGGGCGGGTGCAACGGATCCTGCAGCTTCTTCTTGAGAATCTCAAGCGGAGACTGGCTTCCCGCTTCCCGCATTCCCAGCGTCTGCACCACCACCGAAGCGATCAAGCCCGGATCGGTCAGCGCAGAGAGCGGGACAAAATATGTACCACCCGGAAAACCCTCCACTAGGCCACTCGCCACCTCCACCGCGAGACGCGTTTTACCGATCCCGCCAGGACCGGTAACCGTGACCAGACGGACGTCGGGCCGCATCAACAGTTCCCGGGCGGCAGTTACTTCCTTCTCGCGCCCCACAAACCGGGTACGCTGCACCGGAAAGCCCGCCGGCCGGGCCTCCACCGGTTTGACCTCCATTTGGTGAATCGGTTTTTCCGAAAAGCTCTCGCGAATGGCTGCAAGTTCGCGCGCGAGATCACGGGTGGAAGCGTAGCGTTTATCAGGCTGCTTCGCCAGACATCTCTCGACAGCCCAACGCAGCGGAGCGGGGATTTCGGGGTTTTGCACTCCGATTGGCTCGGCTTGGTCCCGTAGAAGGGCCGTGATCGTCTCCGCTGCCGTGCGTTTCTCGAAAGGACGCTTTCCAGTCAGCATTTCGTAGAGCATCAAGCCGAATGAGAACTGGTCGGACCGGAAATCAACCTGGCCGCTGACAGCCTGCTCCGGTGACATGTACCGCCGTGTTTCCCAAAACCGACCCGGTTCAGTAGCAGCCTGCTCCGCTGGTTGCCGCGTTCCCCAAAGCCGGCCCGGTTCAGTGTGCCACACGGACATGTGGAGGGTCTCCGACGGATCCTCGGCGGGTGGCGCGATTTTCGCCAGACCGAAGTCGAGGATTTTGACGAATCCGTCGTAGGAGACCATTACGTTTTCGGGCTTTAAGTCTCGATGCGCGATGCCCGCTTCATGCGCCTTGGCCAGCCCCTCGGCAACGTGCGCCGCGATTTCGATCACCCTTCCTACCGGCAGCAAGCCGACCTGAAGCAGAGCGGCCAGCGTCGTTCCCTCTATGAGCTCCATTGCAATGTATTGAGTGGAACCGTGCTGCCCTAGTTCGTAGATGGTAACGATATTGGGGTGGTTGAGGGCCGATGCCAAGCGCGCTTCCTGCTTGAAGCGGCGTAACCGATCAGGGTCCGCGAAAAAGGCGGCGGGCAGAATCTTGATCGCAACGGCGCGCTCCAGGCGGGTGTCGAAGGCGCGATAGACTTCGCCCATCCCCCCGGCGCCAAGCGGGGCGACAATCTCATAAGACCCGAGTTTTGCGCCCGGAGCGCATGTCGCCGAACTGTCGCTGGCGGCGCGCGGCTCGGGAGAGGGAAGAGCTGTCGCGGCGCGGCCCGAATCTGCGTCCCGCCTCAGGCGCTGGAGGTCGCTGCGAATCTCCGAAGCGTGCTGGTAGCGCAGATCGCGATCCTTCTCCAGGCATTTAACGATGATGCGCTCTAATTCCGGCGGGACGCCGGGATTCAGCCGCACGGGAGGCACGGGAGAGCGGTTGAGAATGGATTCAAAAATAGTTCCCGGACTCTCCCCGCGAAATGGCAGCGCGCCGGTTGCCATTTCATAAAGCACCACGCCGAACGAGAATAAATCCGTGCGTGCGTCCACAGGTCTGGCGCGGACTTGCTCCGGCGACATGTAGCAAACCGTCCCCAGGATGGAACCGGGGCTGGTGAAGATCTGCGTGCTGGCTAGGCTGCCGGAAGTAGCTGCCTGAACCTTTGCCAGACCGAAATCCAGGATCTTGGCGTGTCCGCGATCAGTAATGAAGATGTTCGCGGGCTTGATGTCGCGATGTACGATGCCTTTCGAGTGCGCGGCGTCCAGTGCATCCGCGATTTCGATCGCCAGCGACAGCAACGCTTCAGTATCCATCGGCCGCCCGGCGATGCGCTCCTGCAGCGTCACGCCTTCCAGATATTCCATGACGATGTAGGATTGCTCGCCCGCTTTACCGATCTCATGGACGGTGCAGATGTTCGGATGATTTAAAACGGAAGCGGCTCGCGCCTCGCGCTGGAAACGGCTGAGAGTCTCGGAGTCCTGGCCGAGCTCATCCGACAAGAATTTCAAAGCGACGAAACGGTCCAGGCGTGAATCCTCAGCTTTGTAGACCACTCCCATTCCACCACCCCCGAGTTTCTCGACGATGCGGTAATGGGAGATCATCCGGCCCATCGCGAGGTCGATCGTTCCTTGCCGGTCCGCGAAGGCACGTGCAGCTACTTCCATTGCCGGACGCGCTAAGAAATTTTCTGCTCGAGAGTCTAACGCCAGTAGAGACCGGACTTCGCGCTCCAGTGCCTGGTCACCGGCGCACGCCTGGCGCACAAACGCGTCGCGCTCTTCGGGCGCGCGTTCGCGGACCGACTGCAAAACGTCGTCAACTTGTTTCCATCGTTCCGGGTGCATCGGTAGTTCCGCCAGTCAGTTCCCGGTATAGCCAAGTCCGGGCCGTCCTCCAGTCCCGCTTCACCGTGACCGTCGATACCTTGAGGACCTCAGCGATCTCTTCCACACTGAGTCCGCCAAAGAAGCGCATTTCAACCACTTGCACTTTACGTGGATCGATCCGCGCTAACGCGTTCATCGCATCATCCAGCGACACTAGATCCGTGTCCTCGTCCGCGGCCAGCAGGGCCGCCTGCTCCAGCGAGACGTGCTGCACGTCGCCACCGCGTTTCAGGTTATGGCGCCGGGCATGGTCCACCAGAATTCGCCGCATCAACTGGGAAGAAACGGCGAAGAAATGGGCGCGGTTCTGCCATTGCATGCGCTTATAATCCACCAGTCGCGTGTAGGCTTCATTTACCAGGGCCGTGGTTTGGAGGCTGTGTCCGGGGCGTTCACCTTTCATATGGCGGCGAGCCAGACGGCGAAGCTCGTCATAAACGATGGGCGTCAGTTTCTCCAGAGCGTTCTGGTCGCCGTTTCCCCAGGCACGGAGGAGCGTACTGACTTGACCCACTGACGGTGGACCGGATTGTCCCACTCTCTCCATTGTCTATGGGCAGAATTATACCGCTACGCCGGGGCTGAAAAACTACGCTAGCTTTGGCATGATCCGCTGGTGTCGCGTTTTGCGCCTATTTAATTGGAGGCAACGTTAGTCGCCATGATGCGCCATGATGCTGACTCTTGCCCCGCCAGTGGGGCATTGGGTCAAGACGAGCCGATGATCGCGAAGATTCCTTTCGCGTTCCGGGCAGTTTGGATCCGACCTTTCCGCGGGCCATTTATAGGTTCACGACAACGAGGGATAGCTGCGGGGATCGACGAGGCGAGCGCGAATCGAAGGGTGACGAACGCCGCGCACCGTTCGCTATGCGCACGGCGCCGGCGTATTGTCCGCTTCATCAAATCAGCGAGCAGGCGCGTTTCCCGCCACTTGCGACTAGGGGGCGACTTCGCCGGACCAATTCAGAATCACATTGAGTTGGTTTGGGACCGAGCCTGGATCGCGCCGAATCGTCAGGAACCTCTTGCCGTCGGGGGACACATCGAAGGTCCGGAAAGGCGGATCGGCTAGAAGCAGATTCGACTGATCGAAGAGCTTATGGGGAACCCCGGCCGATCCGTCCGGCCGGATCGGCACGGCCATGAGGGCCGCTTCAGAAACGTAGAACAGTTCCTTCCCATCCGGTGACCAGTGGGGAGAAGCCCCGCCACCGCTGGAGACTATGATGCGATTGGCCCCGCTAGGGTAGGACTGCACGTAGACCTCGTTTCGTCCCGATTCGTCGGAGATATAAGCAACCCGGCGCGGCGCTCCAGCAGGTCCGGGTGAGAACATACCTGAGTCCTCTGTGAAAGGGGTAACGCGTAATGCCGACCTCTTTCCATCCGGCGATCGGATCCACAGTTCTGTTCCCGTTCGTGGATTGAGCTCTGAATAAAGCAGAGTTCCATCCGCCAAGATTGACTGCGGGAACTGGTCGTAGGGCTGCTTGAAAAGCGATTCCTCCGGGCGCGATCCGTCGGCGGGCTGTGCGTAGATATCCCAATCTCCGCTGCGATCCGATCCGTAGAAAATGGTGGCGCCGTCCCGGCTCCAGAGAGGTTGCGAATGGAGGGCATTTGGCGGCGTGAGGCGATTGCGGGTTCCACGCTGCAAGTCCTCAATCCAAAGATCAACGCCCAGCCGCACCACTGCCTTCGTTCCATCCGGCGACAGGGCCAGATCTCGATATAGATCCTGGTCCTTGACGGCCGGCTCAACCTTTCCCTCCCTGTCGACCCAGACCAGCGACCTCTTGCCGGGGTTTCCCGGTGCGTAGACCGCGGTGCCGTTGCGGGAAACGGCCAACCAGGGCCGCGATTCGGATTCGACGCCGTAGTAGACATTGGATAGAACGGCTATGCCCGCGTTGATGGGGGTGGGGTGCGCTGCATCGAAGGGGGCCGCGCGAATGCCGCCCGAGTAATCGCCAAGCAAGAGGAGGCCCCGCGAGCCAGCCAGAGGCTGGAAGATTCCGTTCAAACGTCCTGTTTGACGCACCACCTGTTGCCAAGCGGCCCTCTCTCCTTGCGCGGAATCGAGCGGCAGCACCACGCCGCTCTTGGACTGTCCGGAGATGCTGAAATAGACGCTTCGCCCACCCGGAAGGGCTTGCGGAAAGAGATGCGCGTCCCCCTTGGCCGCGCCATCGGGCTTGGTGAGAGATTCGGGCGTTCCGCCGCTGGCGGGGATTCGCAAAATTCCCGAGTTGAACGCGCCGGCGTAGATGATTGTGTTGTCCTCGCTCCACGTGCCGCCGAAGGGGTAACTTGCTTCCGCGAGGTGAATCGGCGCGCCGCCGGCGACCTCGACCTTTTGAAGCTGACCCTGCGCGAAAAACGCGACCCATTTCCCGTTGGGCGAAAAGAAGGGCTCCTGCGCGCCCATGGAAGCCACCACTGGACGAGCCTCAAACGAGTCCAGATTGCGCAGATAGAGCAACGGTTCGTCGGTTCCTTGCTTGGCCGCGTAAGCGACGGTCCGGCCATCGGGGGAAATCGCGGGAGCGGAGGTGATCTCCTGGCCAGGTGGCAGCGGGATGGTAAGGCGAACAGAGGGATTCGATGGAGCCTCAACTCGCCTCCATATCGCGAATGCCAGCGCCGCGGCCAGGGCGAGCAGAGCGAGCGCCCAAACGAGTTGGATCTTTGCGATTCTCTGAGTTGCGGGCGGCGCGGGTGTAAGCTCTTCCGACAGGATCTTGCGAGCGTCGCTGATCGAGGCCAGCCTCAGCTTGCGATCTTTTTCCAAAGACCAGCGCAGCAGCTTGTGCACCCGCACCGGTGCGGTGGAAACATCCGGTTCCTTGTTCAACACGCTGCCCAGAATCTCCAAAGTGGATTCGCCTTGGAACAGGCGCTTGCCCGTCAGAAGTTCATAGACGATCACTCCAAAGGACCAGATGTCGGAGCGCCTGTCCGCCGTTTCTCCCCTGGCTTGCTCGGGCGACATATAGGCCGAAGTCCCGAGGATGGTTCCAGCTTGGGTGCTAAGGATGGTCGCAGTCGGCGAGTTTTCGGGTTCGCCGTCGCTGGTCGGCGGAGATTCCATAGCCTTCGCCAGCCCGAAGTCAAGGATTTTGAGGACGCCCTCCCGCGTGATCTTGATGTTTGCCGGTTTTAGGTCACGATGCACGATGCTCTTTTCATGAGCGGCCTCGATGCCGTCGATCAACTGGTGGATAACCGGAAGTGCGTCGGCGAGCCTCATGGGACCGCGTAGGTCCTGCCCCTCGACGTACTCCATGACCAGATAGTCGGGCCCGACGTCGTAGAGATGGCAGATGTTGGTGTGATTCAACGCGGCAATCGCGCGGGCCTCGCGAGTGAAACGATCGTTGAAGCGCGCGCCGGACACCTTGATTGCCACATCGCGGTTCAGCCGGGAATCGCGCGCGCGATAGACCACTCCCATTCCGCCGCCGCCGAGCTTTTCGACGATGCGGTAATGGGAGATGACCCGGCCGATCGGGAGGTCGATCGTTTCTTGCCGGTCCGCGAAGGCACGTGCAGCCACTTCCATTGCCGGACGCGCCAAGAAATTTTCTGCTCGCGAGTCTAAGGCCAGCAAAGATCGGACCTCGCGCTCCAGTGCCTGGTCACCGGCGCAGGCCTGATGCAGAAACGCTTCGCGCTCTTCGGGCGCGCGTTCCCGGACCGATTGCAACACGTGGTCAACTTGTTTCCATCGCTCCGGGTGCATCGGTAGTTCCGCCAGTCAGTTCCCGGTACGGGCAAGTGTGGGCCGTCGCCAGTGCCACTCTCTCCATTGTCTATGGGCCAAATTATACCGCTACGCCGGGACTGAAAAACTACGCTAGCTTTGGCATGATCCGCTGGTGTCGCGTTTTGCGCCTATTTAATTGGAGGCAGTCAAGGTTGAAAAAAGGAGATTCAAATATGAAAAAGCTAGCATTTGTCGCTTCGTATGTGGCGCCTGCCATCGTGGTACTTTCGTCCGTCGCATGGGCTCAAACCCCGGCCGAATACTACCAAAGCAAGCTGGTTCAGACGGTTCAAACTGCGACCCAGCAGTACCTCGACGTCAATAACGCCACCGCGGCCGGATACGGCCCTTTCCTCGGCTGCGTTAGCGGCACGGATCACGGCGCTATGGGTATCCATTACGTCAATCCCAACCTGCTCAACGGAACCCTCGATCCGACCAAGCCCCAGGCCCTGATTTACGAGCCGTCGAACGGCCAATTGAATCTGGTGGGCGTCGAATTCATCGTGGACGCAGCCACCTGGTTCAAGACCAACTCCAGTTCGCCCGTGCTGGATGGTCAGACTCTTATATACGTAGATAGCCCCAACCGTTACAACATCCCGCCGTTCTTTGAGCTTCACGTGTGGGCTTGGCGCACCAATCCGAAAGGTCCGTATTTTGACTGGAACGATAACGTGAGTTGCGCGGGCCAATAAGTTGCGCCCAGACGCTTGCCCATGCTTTTGCAAGGCGGAACGCGAAACGATGTTCTTTCTTCAGGAAGTTAATTCAATAACTTTGCGCTTCTGTTGATGGCAGATCCTGTGGCCGAGTCGTCGTGCGCGTTGTCGCTCTCACGATGATTGCCACAGGTTCTGCCATTGCTGACGTTACCTCGAACCTCCTTCCAGTTCTCGACTGCACACTTTTCCGAGAGCAAAACCACCGTAGCTTTTGCATGATCCGCGCGTGTCGAGTTTTGCGCCTACCTAATTGGAGGCAGATATGAAACCGAAAAGGCTAAAAGGTATGTTTATCGCCGTGATGCTGACGCTGATCACCAGCGTCGTTTATGGTCAAGACAACGGGACGGTCGCGAAGATTCCCTTCGCGTTCCGAGCATCGGGATCGGACCTTCCCGCAGGCCAGTACAGGGTGCTCCAGTCGGGAAACTCGGTGAACTTGAAATTGCAGAACGAAGACACCGGCAAGAGTGTGCTCATCCAAGCTAAGGCCCCCATCACAGAGTCCAAGGATGCCCGGCCCCGGCTCATTTTCCAATGTGGCGGCGAGGAAGGTTGCGCGCTGGCGAAACTCTGGTCGGGCTCAGGCGCCGGCCTGGAATTTCGCACCCCGCCGCTAACGCCGTCGCAGAGGGAACGCCGCGAAACCATCTATCTGGACCGATTTGAGGAGAAGTGAGCTCAGCGAAGAGAAAGGCGGCGGGAACCGGCGGGATCCCGCCCGCGCCGGGCGGCGCGACGATCTCATAGCATACGAGTCTGTCGCCCGGAGCGCATTTCGCCGAACTGCTGTTATCGCCGCGCGGTTGGGAGGACGGAAGAGCGCCATGGCCTTCGGATTCAGTAATGGAGAACGTTTTGACCGGCTTCTGTATGTTCTTGAACGTGATTTCGCCGAGGGACTTGAATGACAGCGACAGTTTATTCCGGATCTGGTCGTGCACACTTCCGGAAATACAAATTCCGCCGGGCTCCGCCGCCGTCTGCAACCGCGCCGCCACGTTCACACCGTCTCCCAGAAGGTCCTGGTCATGGATCATGACCTCACCCAGGTTGATCCCGATTCGGAATCTCACCTGACGGAAGACCGGCAGCTGATCGTTGCGCGTGCGCAGCGCAGCCTGGATGTCGGTCGCGCAGCGCACTGCTTCCACCGCCTGCCGAACTCGGCCAGGATGGCATCCCCGGCCGTATTGAAAATGCGTCCGCGGTGCATCGCCACCAGGGACTCGAATATCTGCTTATAACTCCGAAAGGTCCTGAGGGTGCCACCCCCTTACTCATCGAAAAGCAGCACTGGGGTTTCTGCCTATAAACGCAGCAGAGACCAACGGCAGCACCCCCGCATGAAAGTCCCGAAGATCCGCGTCTCTATCGATCAGCGCTCCAGGATGTCAATCCTGCGTGCTTCTGGCGCAATAGCCCGCTTCAGGCCCCGCATCGCGTCTCGTGCACCGCCCCGATGTATACTGTCGATACCGGAGCTTCAGCGCGGGACCTCGGGGGTTCAACGCCTTTCGAAAACGTGTCTCCGGCGCATTAGCCTATGTGGATTGTCCGGCTGGCTCTTGGCCGCCCTTATACCTTTGTCGTCATGGCGGTCCTGATCGCCATCCTCGGTGGCGCCGCCATCGTCACTATGCCGGTCGACATTTTCCCTTATATCGACATCCCCATCGTTAGCGTGCTCTGGTTTTATCCCGGCCTCGGCCCGGAGGAGATGGAAAAGCGCGTCTCCACCAATTTCGAGCGCAACCTCACCTCCAACGTCAACGACATCGAGCACATCGAATCGCAGTCCTATAACGGCTACGCCGTCCAGCGCGTGTACTTTCACCCCAACGTCAAAATCGACATGGCCGTGGCGCAGGTCACCGCAAGCATGGAAACCGCGCTGCGCGGCATGCCCACCGGCATGTTCCCCGCCAACGTGCTCAAGTACGACGCGTCCAGCGTGCCCATCCTCCAACTCGGCCTTTCCAGCAAAACGCTGCGCGAGCAGGAAATCTTCGACATCGGCAACAACTTCATCCGCACCCCGCTCGCCACCGTGCAGGGCGCTTCCGTTTCGTACCCCTTCGGCGGCAAGCAGCGCAGCGTGATGGTGGACTTGAACCTCGACGAGCTCTACGCTAAGCAGCTTTCGCCCAGCGATGTTTCAAACGCGCTTAATCTCCAGAACCTGGTGCTTCCCACCGGCACCGCCAAGATCGCGAAAACCGAATATCAGGTCCGCGTGAACAGCAGCCCCGTCCGCCTGGATGATCTGAACAACCTGCCCATCAAAACCGTCAACGGCGCCACCGTCTACATCAAGGACGTCGCGCAGGTGCACGACGGTTATTCGGTGCAGACCAACATCGTACGCACCAATGGAGCGCGCGGCGTCCTGATGACCGTCACGCGCAACGGAAAAGCCTCCACGCTCTCCATCGTCAACGCCGTGAAGGCCGCGCTGCCGCGCATTTTGGCCAACGTGACTCCTGAGCTCAAAGTCACTGCGTTGGCCGATCAATCTGTCTTCGTACGCGCCTCCATCAACGGCGTAATCCGTGAAGCCTTGATCGCCGCCGGCCTTACCGGCCTGATGATTCTGCTGTTCCTCGGAAGCTGGCGCAGCACGCTCATCGTCTGCATTTCGATTCCGCTTTCGATCTTCACCTCACTCTGCATCCTGAACCTGCTCGGCGAAACCATCAACGTGATGACGCTCGGCGGCCTCGCGCTCGCCGTCGGCATTTTGGTCGACGACGCCACGGTCGAAATCGAGAACACGCATCGCAACATCGGCATGCGCAAGCCGTTGGTCCGTGCGGTGCTCGATGGCGCATCGCAGATCGCCGTCCCCACTTTCGTCGCCACCATCTCCATCTGCATCGTTTTCGTCCCCGTGATCCTGCTCACGGGGACCGCGCGCTTCTTGTTTACACCCCTCGCCATGGCCGTCGTGTTCGCGATGCTCGCGTCTTATCTGCTCTCCCGCACGCTCGTCCCCACCATGATGGCGTTCCTGCTCGAATCCGAACTGGATGTTTATCGCGAGGAAGCGCACGGCGGATCGGCCCGGCGCAGAGGCCCCATCTGGGCCGCGCACCACTTGTTTAATGCGCTATTCGAAAAGCTTCGTTATCACTATATCGGCCTGCTCGATTGGTCGCTCGCTCATCCGGCGCGCGTGCTCGTCGCATTCATGGGCGTCTCCGTAGCCTCTTTCGGATTGATCGCGCTGATCGGCGAAGATTTCTTCCCCGCCGTCGATGCCGGCCAGATGCGCCTGCATGCCCGCGGCCCCGCCGGCATGCGCATCGAAGAGACGGAGCTGCGCTTCGCCGCGCTCGAGCGCGAAATCCGCTCGGTAATTCCCGCCAATGAGCTCGAAATGCTGATTGACAACATCGGCATCCCCAATAGTTGGCCGGCCATCGCGCAGGGCGACATCCCCACCATTTCCTCGGCCGATGGTGAAATCCTGATTTCGCTCAGCAAGGATCACCACGCGCCCACGCACGGCTACGAAGAGCTACTGCGCAAAAAACTGCGTGACGACTTCCCCGACATGGATTTCTTCTTCCAGCCCGCCGACATCACCAGCCAAATCGTCAATTTCGGTTTGCCCGCGCCCATCGATCTGCAAGTCGTCGGCAACAACGCCTCCGCCAATTACAAAATCGCGCAAGCGCTGGCGAAGAAGATCGCCGGTATTCCCGGCGCCGCCGACGTCCACGTCCACCAGGTGGCGGCGCAACCCGAGATCAACTTGAACGTCGATCGCGTAAAAGCTTCGGAACTGGGCCTCACGCAGCGCGACGTCACCAACAGCATGCTGATCTCGCTCAGTGGCAGCTCCACCTTCGCGCCCAATTTCTGGCTCAACTGGCAGAACGGCGTGCAGTATAACATCGGCGTCCAGACCCCGCAGTATCGCGTCGATTCGCTCGACGCACTGCTGCGCACCCCTATCTCCGTCGCTACCGACACCGAGAGCGGCGTCACTTCCACTTCAATGTCGGGCGCCGCCGGCGCCACCAACTCTTTCGTCGCCGCATCGCCCAACGGTTCTTCGCTCGCCTACGGCAATCCCGGCGCGATGTCGGGTAACACACAGCTTCTTTCCAACCTCGTCACCGTTCAGCGCGACTACGTCCCCGTGATCATCAATCACTACAATGTGCTGCCCGTCTTCGACGTCTACGCCAACGTCGACAGGCGCGATTTGGGCGGCGTCGGCGCTGAAGTGCGCAAAATCATGCGCCAGGAAACGCCCGGTCTTCCGCGCGGCACCACCTTCGCGCTGCGCGGCCAAGTGGCCACCATGCAGAGCTCCTTTTACCGCCTCGGCCTGGGAATGATCTTCGCCGTCGTCCTGGTCTACCTGATCATGACGGTGAATTTCCAATCCTGGATGGATCCCTTCATCATCCTCACTGCCCTGCCCGGCGCGATGGCCGGAATTCTCTGGATGCTCTTCGTTACCGGCACCACGCTCAGCGTCCCTTCGCTGATGGGCGCCATCATGTGCAT
>JASHQT010000415.1 GCA_030039005.1 Bryobacteraceae bacterium | reverse complement strand
GGCACCTTTCCAATCGAGATCGGCGAGCACCGGGACCTGCACGGAATCAAAATCGTACGTGTCGTGCGGCGTGAATTGGAAATACCATTTGAGCTGGCCGGTATCGGGATCGAGCGCGACGGCGCAATCGGTATATAGGTTGTCGCCGAGGCGCAGGTCGGCGTTCCAATCGGGCCCGGGATTTCCGATGCCCCAGTAGGTGAGATTGAGGTCGGGATCGTAGGAGCCGGTGACCCAGACGGAGCCAGCGCCATGTTTCCAGGAATCACCGGACCAGGTGTCGTGACCTTTTTCGCCGGGCCCTGGAATGGTATGGAATTTCCAAGCTTCCTTGCCGGAGTGGACGTCGTAAGCGGCCAGGAATCCACGGATGCCGTATTCGCCGCCCGCCACACCGATGATCACCTTGTCTTTCACGACGAGGGGCGCAAGCGTGATAGTGTAGCCGGCGACCGGTTCTCCGACCTTCGTGTTCCAGAGCAGATGGCCGTCTTTGGCATCGACAGCGACGACATGGGCGTCAATGGTGCCCATGAACAGCGTGTTGCCTAGAATGGCGAGGCCGCGGTTGACGTGCCCGCAGCAGGGGCGCGCCTTCGGATCCGGGCTATAAGAATAGATCCAGAAAATGCGGCCGGTGGCAGCGTCGAGCGCGACGATATCGTTGGGCGCTTGGACGGTATACATGACGCCTGAGACGACGAGGGGCGTGGCTTCGAATTTTTCGAGCGAGCGCGCTTGGAAGATCCACTTCTGTTCGAGATTGGAGACGTTTTGGGGGGTGATTTCATCGAGGGCGCTGTAGCGCTGGCTGAGATAGCCGCCCGAATAATTCAGCCAATCCTGAGGAGTATCGGCGGCGTGGACCAGGCGATCGAAGGAGACTTGAGCCGATAGAGATCCGAGCGCGAACGCGAAAATCACAGCGATGCGTAGCATGGGATCAGAGTCCTTTGAGCGACTCCAGGTAATCGACCAAGTCCGTGAGTTGCTCGCCGCTCAGCTTGTCGCGATAGGAAGGCATGGGCGACTCTTTGAGGAATTCGAAGCTCGTTAAATCCGACTTCTGAAACGAGCGCAGGTCTTCCTTGCCATCGATGAGCTGGATGGAGAAAGTATCTTCGTTGAGGATTCTGCCGGTGACGGCCGTGCCGTCGCGCGTGACGACTTTGATGAAACGGTTTTCGGGGAGAATTTCGGCGTTGGGGTCGACGATGGATTGCTCGATGTCCTCGCGCTTGCGGCGCGCGCCGACGCTGGTGAGATCGGGGCCGACGCGCGAACCCTGGCCATGGACGCGGTGACAGTTCATACAGCCTTCGGTTTCGAAGAGCTTGCGGCCGCGAGCGACATCGGCCGGGTTCTCGTGTTTGGTGGACGGGGCGAGCGAGCGAAGATAAGCGACGATCTGGTGCGCCTGGGTATCGGACAGATTGGCGGGGGGCATGGGCGTGCCCCGGATTCCCTGAAGCATGATGGCCACGATTTCGTCGTCGGTGGAGGCGCGCTTGAAGGTATTGTGGCCGAGGTCGACGCCTGAGATCTGATCGCCTGAGGGTCCGTGGCACTGGGTGCAGTTGACGCCGTAGAGTTTCTTGCCGGCCTGGATGTCAGCGGGGCTGTAGCCTTGCTGAGCGCTGAGAGCGCTCGCCAACACGAACCCGGATACGAGGGCCAGAGCAAATCGCAGACTCGACATGGTGTCACCTTTCCACAAGTAGTGGCTTAAGGAAGCTATGTTATCCCCTGGTGGAGTTGGGGTCAACGCGGCGGGCGCGCAGGCCGCGCGATGCGCCGGGGCTGGGGATCGGGGGCGTGGTACGCGCGAGACGGTTCACGGCCGGTGGGCGCTTCGCGGCGGCCAGGCGAGGCACAGGCTGGGGGTTGGAAATGGGGTGGGAGGGGCATGTGCGGGTGCGGTGATTTTTTTTCGCGTTTTGGGCGAAATTCGGGCGAATGCGGATGTAATTGGAATAGAGGCGTCATGTGTGCGCGGCAAGGATAGCATCGGACGGACGGCTGGCAGGCACGGTTGCGCGGAAGCGAGTCATCGGCAAGGCAAAATAGGCCGTCTAGGCTTGCTACTAATTCGGCTGTTTTGCGAGCCAAGCGGGGTAACTGAGCGTGACCGCGCCGGGGGCGGGCGGAGGGTTGCGGTGGTTCATCGCGCGGACGGTGGAGCGCAGAGTTTGTTGGATGGCTGGCAGCGGGCCGAAGGCTTCAAAGCCGAGGGTCCAGTGGGTGGCGCCCGAGCGGGTGCGGAGGATGGTCCATTCGACGTGGCAGCCTTGGCCGGATGCGATGTCGAAGGGGCGGAGCCAGCGGGTTTTGTGGAGCTTGATGCCGGACGCCGGGTCGAAGGCGAGCGATTCGGAGGACCATTTGGACCATAGCTCGATGGGAATTTCATAAGAGGCGAAGGCGAGCGTGTCGCCCGGTGTGGCGATGAGGCCCTTGATTTCGAGGCCGGGTTTTTCGCCGCGGGTTTTGATGCCAAGCTCGGATTGTTGGGCGCCGGCGACATAGATATCGGTGCGTTCTTCCGGACTGGAGGGCGGCGAGCCGTGGATGGAGGCGTCCATGAACCAGGATTCGAGATCGGCGGGTTTGGGGTGGGACCAGAAGAGGCGGATCTCGGCGGAGAGGAGCATGCGGGAATTCTAGCAATGCATTGAGCGTTCACACGAGTGTGAACGCTACACTTGTATAATTTTGGCTGGATGCTGAAAATTGTTGCGCTGCTTTCCGCGATGAGCTGGCCCGTGCTGGCGCAGACGGGCGATTGGCCCTACTACGGCAGCGATGCTCAGAGCACGAAGTATTCGCCGCTTTCAGAGATCGATCGTACGAACGCGGGGA
This sequence comes from Bryobacteraceae bacterium, assembly GCA_030039005.1. The sequence continues at coordinate 1,249 of JASHQT010000415.1, read as the reverse complement.
AGCTGAAGATCGCGTGGACGTGGAAGGCGCAGAATTTCGGGCCGCGCGTGGATCCGAATTACGAAGTGACGCCGCTGGCGGTGAACGGCATCCTGTATTTCACGGCAGGGATGCGGCGCGATACGGTGGCCGTGGATGGCGCGACGGGCGAGACGCTGTGGATGTACCGGCTGGACGAAGGCGAGCGGGGCGAGCACGCGGTGCGGTTCAACAATCGCGGCGTGGCGTATTGGACGGATGGGCGCCCAGGTCAAACCAGCGAGGAACGCATCTTCACGATTTCGCTGGGGTATCAATTGATCTCGCTGGATGCCAAGACGGGGCTGCCGGATGCGGCGTTCGGCAAAAACGGAATTGTCGATTTGCTGCCGGGGCTGGATCGCGAAAATATCAAGCCGGGCGTGATTGGCGCGACATCGCCCGCGATCGTAGTGGGCGATACCGTGGTGGTGGGGTCGGCGCTGGAGCTAGGCACCGCGCCAAAATCGAAGGAAAATGTTCCGGGCTATGTACGCGGGTACGATGTGCACACCGGCAAGTTGATTTGGACGTTTCATACGATCGCGCAGCCGGGCGATTTCGGCAACGATACGTGGAAAGACGGATCGTGGAAGTACACGGGCAACACGGCGGTGTGGGCGCCGATGAGCGCGGACCCCGAGCTCGGCTATGTGTATTTGCCGGTGGAAACGCCGACGGGCGATTTCTACGGCGGACACCGGCCGGGCGACGATTTGTTCGATGAAAGCCTGGTGTGCGTGGACGCGCGCACGGGCAAGCGCGTGTGGCATTTCCAGATCATCCATCACGGGATTTGGGATTGGGACAATCCGGCGGCGCCGGTGCTGCTGGACATCACGGTGAACGGGCGCAAGATCAAAGCGGTGGCGCAGGTGACCAAGCAGGCGTTCGTTTATGTGTTCGATCGAGTGACGGGAGAACCGGTGTGGCCGATTGAAGAGCGGGCGGTGCCGCAGTCCGATGTGCAGGGCGAGAAGACGTCGGCGACGCAACCGTTTCCCACGAAACCCGCGGCGTTCGATCGGCAAGGGGTGACAGCGGACGATTTGATCGATTTCACGCCGGAGCTGAAGTCGGCGGCGCTCAAGATCGCGTCGGAATATAAGATGGGACCGATTTTCACGCCGGCGATCTTGTTCGATTCCGATGGCAAGAAGGGAACCTTGATGCTGCCCAATGCGACGGGCGGGGCGAACTGGCAGGGCGCGGCGGCGGATCCGGAGACGGG
>JASHQT010000005.1 GCA_030039005.1 Bryobacteraceae bacterium | reverse complement strand
GAACCGAAATCGTATCCGGCGGCGTTGAGATCGGTGTTGCGAAAGAATTCGTATGCGCTTCCATGAAACTGGTTGGTGCCGCTGCGCATCACGGCGTTCACCACCGCGCCTCCCACGCGTCCATATTCGGCGCTGTAGTTGCTCGTGATCACGCGAAATTCCGCCAGTGCGTCCGGGGAAAGCTGCACCACCTGGGCCGAATAGGACTGATTGCTGGTTCCGTACTCGGTGTTGTCCATGCCATCCAACAAGAAAAAATTGTAGGTGCTGCGCATGCCGTTCACGTTAAAGGCGCCCTCACGCGGCGTGCCCGTGGGGCCGAACGAAACCGCGATGGGCGATTCCACCGTGTTGGTCGCCAGCAGCGCCAATTGCGTGGGATCGCGCCCGTTCAGCGGCAATTCCACCGTCGGCAGGGTTCCAATCACCTGGCTATGTTCGCTCGTATCGGTGTTCAGCGGAGAAGCCGCAGCCGTCACGTTCACGCTTTCCGACACCTGGCCTACCGCCATCGCGAGATCCACGCGCTGCCGCGCGTTCACCTGCACCTGAACGTCCGCCGCGGTGGCCACCGAAAACCCCGCATGTTCCGCCTTCACCGTGTACACGCCCGCCGGCACATTGAAGAAATCGTACTCGCCGCTCGCATTGGTGGCGGCTTTGTTCTCAATCCCGGTCTGCTGATTGGCCAGCGTTACATCGGCGTTAGGAACCGGCGCGTTCGACGCGTCATGCACCGTACCGAGGACTTCAGAAGTTTCAAATTGGGCGAACACGTTGGGCGAACATGCGAGCGCCGTGAGAATACACGAAACGAGACACACAAAGAACCGCTTATGGAAAAAGATTCGCCTCATGAGGACCTCTCGGGCGATCCTAACAAGCGAATATTTACGCGTCGTTACACGGCTATGACAGATTTATCGCGAGCCGATTCTAACTTCCGGTTCGCTCGATGTGCCCGCCGAACTGAAACCGCATCGCCGAAAGCAGCTTGTTCGCGAACTCGGCTTCTCCGCGTGACGCGAACCGGTCATACAGCGCCGCGCTCAGCACGGGTACCGGCGCGCCTTCGTCGATGGCCGCCAGTATGGTCCAGCGGCCTTCGCCCGAATCCGACACGCGGCCCGAAAACTTCTCGAGCTTGGGAGAATCCAGCAGCGAGATCGCGGTCAAATCCAGCAGCCAGGACGCCACCACGCTGCCGCGCCGCCACACTTCGGTCACGTCGGCCAGGTTGAAGTCGTATTGGTAATGTTCCGGATTGCGCAGCGGCGTGGTCTCGGCGTCGGATTCGCCCGCGTGTTTGCTGCCGACGTCGGCGTGATGCAGAACGTTCAAGCCCTCGGCGTACGCGGCCATGATGCCGTACTCGATCCCGTTGTGCACCATTTTCACGAAGTGCCCGCCGCCCACCGGCCCGCAATGCAGGTAGCCTTCTTCGGCCGTGCCGCCCACCTTCTCGCGACCCGGCGTACGATCGATGCTTCCCCGCCCCGGCGCGAGTGTCTTGAAGATCGGATCCAGGTGCTTCACGGTTTCCGGCTCGCCCCCGATCATCAAACAATAGCCGCGCTCCAAACCCCACACGCCGCCGCTGGTGCCCACGTCGGCATAATGGATGCCGGCTTGCTTCAACTCCTTCGCGCGCCGAATGTCGTCGATGTAGTACGAATTGCCGCCGTCGATGATGATGTCACCCTTTTGCATGCGCGAGGTCAGTTCACTGAGGGTCTGATCCACCACGCCCGCCGGCACCATCAGCCAAACCGCCCGCGGCGGCTTCAACTTCTTCACGAATTCGTCGAGCGTTCCGGAACCGGTTGCGCCTTCCTTACCAAGTTGCGCCACGTTGCCCGGATTCATGTCGAAAACCACGCATTCGTGACCGCCCTTGATGAGCCGGCGCACCATGTTGGCGCCCATGCGACCCAAACCAATCATGCCCAGTTGCATACGATTCAGCATAGCAGCGTGTTACGATGATTTCGAAACCCGAAAGGCCTGGGGCTAATCTCAAAGGTGTGAGTCTGTCGATACCGGTAATAGTGCGCACTGAGACGGAACAGACTTGGAAAACATTTCCCGTCACTTCCGTAAAACCCGGTAAAGATTTTCAACGCATCCTCGCCCTGGATGCGCTACGCGGCTTCCTGCTGGTTTGGATGACGCTGACGCACCTGCCCACTCGCGTGAGCCCGTATTCGAATCAGATGGTCGGATACGTCTCCGCCGCCGAAGGATTCATCCTCATGGCCGCGGTTTTGATTGGCCGGATTCAGCAGAACGCGGCCGAAAAATACGGGCCGCGGGTCGCCCGCCAAAAACTGGTGCGCCGCATGCTACGGATTTATGGCTACCATCTGGCGCTGCTGGCCTTCGCCTTCTCGGTCTGCGCCGCCGCGGCTGCCTGGCTGCACCGCATCCCGCTTCAGAATCTGCTGGATTTCTACCTCGCGCACCCGCTCCGCGCGCTCGTCGCGGCACCGGCATTAATTTACAATCCGCCGCTGCTCGATATCCTGCCGATGTACGTCATCTTCATGCTCGCCACGCCTCTGCTTCTGGGCGTCGCGAAGCGCTGGGGCTGGCGCTCGGTCCTGTTTGCAAGCGGCGTGGTTTGGCTGTTGGCGCAGTTTCACCTGCGCGAGTGGCTCTTCGCGGCGGCGGTGCATTTCGGCTTCCCGATTCCGCTGAATGAAACCGGCGCGTTCGATCTGTTCGGCTGGCAATTCCTGTGGACCATCGGCCTGTGCCTGGGCGCCGCCAAGGAAAGATCGCTGTTCACTAAGCTCCGCATTCCGCGTTGGCTGGTCGTATCGAGCGCCGGCGTCGCACTCGCGCTCTTTGTCTGCCGCCACACCGCGTTCGACGTGCTCACCGGTCCCGCGCTCTTCGACATTCTGGTCAACAAATGGCGCTTAAGCATTCTGCGGCTGGTTGACGCCGCCGCCCTGGGCGTGCTGCTTCTGCGCTTCGGTTCGCCGCTGGCCGATACGCGCCTCGGCCGCCGTCTGGCCGCGCTCGGCCGGACTTCGCTCGAAGTCTTCACCGCTCACGTCGTGCTCTGCCTGGTCTTCCTTGGTCTGGCCTCCGGAAGCGACCCGCACTTCGCCCCGTGGCTGGATCCTTTCGTCATCGCCATCACGCTCGCCGGGCTGTTCCTGGTGGCCGATCGTGTCGAGAAACGCCGCACCTCGGCCTCGGCTACTGCCCGACATAAATTTGAACCGCAGGTCCACTCCCAGCCAGAGCCGCAACCGCCGGATTCGACGGGTACGTTCCCACCGGAATCTGAACGTTCAGTTGCGTGATGCCGGCCACCAACCCGTACGCGGCGGCTTCGAACTGCGGCTGCACGTTGGCTTGATTTGACGCCAAGCCAAACTGCACGTCGGACGGCGCCGCAGGCACGGCAAGCGGCGGCAGGCTCACGCTGCCGTCCTGGCTAGCGGGCGACGTGACGCCCAGCCCGGTGACATAAAAGGTCACTACCGAGCCTTGCGGCGCCGGATGATTTGCCGAATTCAGCGTGCCATCCTGATTGACGATCGCCAGCACATAAGCGGCGCTCGGCGCCACCGGCACCCGCACGGGCGTTGACGATTGGCCGTTCACGGTCACCGTCACCTGGGTGGGTCCGCTGATCTCAAATGGTGCGAAGCAAACGATGGTGTTTGCTTGGACTGAGATCAACGGCGCCAGGAAGTTGTTAAACGACACGCTGGCGCCCGCTACCTGGAACGGAAGCAGCCCATCAGAATCGAGCTGCGCGTTCACCGTGGAACTCGGCCCCAGATTCGAACCCGTGATCGCGATCAGCTCGCCCGGCGCGATCGTAACGCCAGCAGACCCCGGCAAGTTCGTTACCGACTCGTTCGCCGTGCTGGGGCCGATCGAATTGATGCTCACAGGAGGCGTGCTGGCCGGGTCGATCTTAGTCAAAGACACATCGGGTGTTCCCGCCGATGTTTTCTCCGGCGGGGGAATGCCCTGGCCGGAGCCCGCGACATAGATCGCGCCGGTCGGATCCTGCGCCAGATACCCGCCGTCGCTATAACTGGAAAACAGCAATTGCGAGACATCGGGATTGAATTCGCTCACAAATCCCGCGCTGACGCCCGAGAATACAGGTAGCGCGCCTGCGAATTCGTACGGCGTCACCAACGGAAATCCCGCCGATGGCGACCCTCCCACCCAGATGTTTCCGGAAGCCTGCAGAACGATACTATAGCCCGCGTCGTCGCAAATGCCGCCCAGGTACGTCAAAGCCTGCGCGGTTGAAAAGGCCGGGTCCAGCTTTAACACGAAAGCATCCGCTCCGCCGGAAGGAGGCGTGGGCGGACCGATGCCCAAAATCACGCAACCATTATTCACCTTTGGCTGATAAGCGCCGGGGGTTGCGCCGGGTGTGATGCCCCAAGTGGACCCCGTGATGTAAGCGTCGTCCGTCGCATCCAGCGTCACCGCGTCCGCCGCCGTGAGAAAGCCGCCGCCAATAAGCGAACTCGCCATCAGCTTGTCGCCAGCGGCGCTGAATTTCGAGACAAACCCGAAACTCACCGGGTTCGGATAGCTGGTGCTGGCTGTCGCGCCTCCCGGAAACGTCGATTGGTACGCGTTCGTGGACACAGGAAAATCGGGCGAATTCGTGGCGCCCACCACCACGGCCTCTCCCGCCGAATCGACCGCGACATCCGCACCCGCGCTCCCGCAGGAGCCGCTCAGAAACGTGGAATAGATCAACGTACTCGCATCCGCGCTCAGCTTGCTCACGAACGCATTGGTTCCCATGCTCGGGGAATAATCGAAGGCTTGTGCCACGCGCTGGCAGGTCGAGCTGGGCGGGTTAGGCTGGAGAACGTTGCCGGTAGTCGGAAAGTCGGGCGACTGCGTCGTACCGGTAATGTAGGGCGCACCGGAAGCATCGATCGCCAGGCCATTCACTGTTACGCCCATCGACGCGCCGAGGATGCTCGCATAAATCGCCTGAGTTCCATCCGCGCTCAGCTTCGCCACAAACCCGCTCGAGTAGTTCTCCGGCGAAGCCGCGGAAATGCTCTCCGTAAGCGGAAAATCAGCCGAAAATGTGTTTCCCGCGAGGATCGCCTCTCCTTGCGCATCCACGGTAATGGCCGTGATCGCGTCATTGAAGCTGCCGCCGAAGAACGTCGAGTACAGCAGTTCGGATCCATCTCCGCTCCATTTCGTCACGAATGGAATCGGCGGCGAGTTCACGCCCGCGAAAACCATCCCGCCCCATCCGGCCAAAACGTGAGGGTTCGGCTGCTGGGGAAGCGTTGTCCAGCTCGTTCCGCCGTTCGTGCTCACCTCAATGGCGGGAGCGGGGGTAGCCAGGTAAAGTGCGCCGCTGCCATCGATCGCGAAGGCCTCGTCGAGGTTGCCCGGCGAAAGCGGCGGAGAGATCGTCGTGAATGTTTCACCGCCATTGGTGCTGCGCTGCAAGCCGTAATTATCCAGTACGTAAATTGTCGACGCATTCGACGGATCGAAGGTGATCGAAACCGTGCCGTACAGCTTCGCGGCCAATTGCGCCCAAGTCATGCCGCCATCCGTGCTCTTGAACAGATTGCCGTTGGCATCCACGACGTAGAGATCGCTCCCATTCGGCGCGAGCGTAAACACGACAGAAGATGACGGTGCGATTCCCACGGGCGGCTCGCCCGGATACGAAGGATTCAACTGCTGCCAGGTTTCGCCGGCATCTATGCTGGCATAGATGCTGCCCGCCTGGTTGTAGAACGGATATGGCGACACCGTGGCATAAAGCGTGGTGTGATCCACCGGGCTCACCTCAACCGAAGCCACGTTCACCGTCCCATCGGCTGTCGCGGGGAGCCCGCCGACCAACGGCCCCCACTGTTGACCGGCGCTGGTCCCCACAAACAGCCCGACATTCGTGGCCACATACACGCGCGACGGATCGATCTGATCCACCGAAATCGCTTGCACGGTCGCAGCAATATATGTGTACGGATTGGGGAGCGCCGCGCAGGGAACAAAGCTCGCGCCGGAGTCGCCGCTCACGAAAATGCCGTTGGGCGTCGCCACGTACAGCACCTGGCCATTCTGCGTTCCGCCGATCGCCGTCACCGAGGTCTCGGTTCCCACCGGCAACTGCATCACGGTTTTTCCTGCGTTCGAATAGGCCAGCAGCGGCGCCCCCAGCCTGCTTTTGGTCCCATTGGTGGAAGGAAAATCCGCCGAGTTCGTTGTGCCGGTGACGTAAACGTTGCCCTGCGCGTCCGTCGCCACAGGCCCTCCCGTATCGACGGCGCTGCCGCCGAAATATTTCTCGTAGACCACCACCGGATCGATGGTCAGCGGCATCGCGTGGTTGTATTTGCGCAGCTCGAACCCCACTTCGTTTCCCGCCAGCAGAACATAGCGCCCTTCGATGGGCCGGCGGGCGCCATGATCATTCTGAAAAATTCGCGGCGCCAGTTGCCGCATCTGGCCCAATCGTGTCTCGACGATCACAGCTTCGCCGTCCACGCGCACCACGCGCGCGCCATCAATCGCCACCCGGACTCGGCCGGCCCTCGCCCCCGGCGCTAGTTCCAGATCGTATTCCAGGCGCCCCACCGTGCCGTAAAACACCACGTCAATTCCGGGATATAGGTTCCGGATCCGCGCCTTCGGATACTGCCGCAAGCTTACGGTTCGCCCGCGCATTAAGTACGTGCTCGGAGCAGGCGCGCCCACGCCTTCGACGCGCGCGCGCTGGGAGGCGTGCAAAAAGCGCAGCGTGACGTCGCCGAATTCCACTCGGTCCGCGTGAATGCGAATCGATTGGCCCGCCGCATGGCTCTCAAATATTCCGTTCCGCCGGTCTTCAAAATAGATAGGCCGATCCGGCCTCACGGCGGCGGAAACGCAGCCGAGCCACACGACGGCGAGAAAAAATACTTTGAATGCGGACACACATCCTCCTGGCGGGACGCGGGGATGAATCCATTCTGCCACTGTCCGATCAATTTCCGCTCACCTAATCGATGTACCACGGCACATTAACCACCGCGACGCGCTGGCTTCCCTTTACATAAAGCAGCGCCTTCAGGACCGCCGCCCGCTGGTTGTGGAGGAAATAGTAGTACCAATGCCTCTCCACCAGCTCCGGAATAATCACCGCGAGCTGCCGGTCGGGATCTTTTTTCTGCAGACCCATGACGTAATCCACGATCGGCGAGCTCACGTAACGGAAAGGCGAGGGCACAATCGCCAGCTTGGGCGCGGCCAGGCCCAGCTCCTGCACGGGTTTTTCCACGAAATCCTGCCATTCTTTCTTCAGTTGATCGGTCCACTCGCACTCCACGTGCACTCCAGTCACGTCCGGCGAAAAGGAGAGCGCGAACAGCAGCGCCTTCTTCGACACCGCGCTCCAGCGCTCGATGGGCACCACCACTCGCGCGGGCTGGAAGTGCTTCAGGTCGAGCGGCGATTCATCCGCTACCTCCACGGCCACGCGGTCATAGTGCCGTCGGACCGCGTACATCAAAATCAAAATGGACGGAATCAGCAGCACCGTGATCCAGGCCCCGTCGATGAATTTCGCCACCAGCACCACCAGCACCGTGATCCCCGTCGCCAGTCCACCCAGCCCGTTGACGAACATGAAGCGCCCGGCGTTGGGTCCGCCTACGCGTTTCCAATGAAACACCATGCCCAGTTGCGAGAACGTGAACGCGAGAAATGCTCCGATGGCAAATAGCGGAATCAGACGGTCCGTCACGCCGCCGAAGATAATGAGTAGCGCGCCGGTGAGCACGGCCAACGCCAGGATGCCTTCCGTAAACACCAGCCGGCGGCCGCGATTGGCGAGCGACCGGGGCAAATAACCGTCCAGCGCGATGAGGCGGCACAGCCGTGGCAGATCCGCGAACGCCGTGTTCGCCGAAAGCGCCAGCACCATCAGAATCGAAGCGATGGTGACGTAGTAAAACACGCCTCGGCCCGTCACCGCCGCCACCAGCATGGAAAGCACGCTCTGATAACCGGGCGCGCCCGGATCGGTGGCGGCGATTTTGTAGGCCCTCACCAGCCAGGCGATCCCGGCCAAGAGAATCATCAGCAGCCCGATAATCACGGCCAGCGTTTTGCGCGCGGTGGGCGAGGTCGGTTCCCGAAACGCGGCCACGCCGTTGCTCACCGCCTCCACGCCGGTCATCGCCGTGCAGCCGCTGGAGAACGCCTTGAGGAGCAGCCACGCGCCTGCCGTGGCGATCGCAGCGGGAACTTTTGGCGGCGCCTCCACCGGCACTGGATGCCCGCCCGAAACGAGCGTCTTGAAAAGGCCGATCCCGATCGCGATCAGCAGCGTGCCTAAGAACAAGTAGGTGGGAATCATGAACACCGCGCCCGCTTCCTTCACGCCGCGCAGATTCACGATCGTGATCACGACCAAAATCGCCAGGCACATAGCGAGCGTGTGCGGCAACAACGACGGCACGGCCGAGACCAGCGCGCCCACTCCGGCCGAGATCCCCACCGATGCCGTGAGCACGTAATCGATCAGCAGCGCCGCTGCAGCCAGCAGTCCCGCGCGCGTGCCGATATTTTCGCGCGCCACGGTGTACGATCCGCCGCCGCCGGGGTACGCATCGATGGTCTGGCGATACGAAAAATAAACAATGGCTAGCAGGATGATGATCGCGGCGCTTAGCGGGACGATATACGCCACGCCCAACGCGCCGAGCGGAATCAGGATGGTGAGCGCCGCTTCCGGCCCATACGCGGCCGAGCTCAGCGCGTCCAGCCCAAAGATGGGGATGCCGGCGGCGGGACCGATGCGCTCGCCGCGTTCCTCCCAATTGGCGAGCGGTTTGCCCAACAGCAGATCGAGGAAGGACATCGCTCTATCTAAACACGCTCGCCACACGCTCGTCCGAGGCGCCGCAAATGCTAAACTAGCTTCGAGCCAGCCTAGAGTGGCCGAGTGGCGGAACTGGCAGACGCACCAGACTCAAAATCTGGCGAAGTTCACTCTTCGTGTGGGTTCGACCCCCACCTCGGCCACCACGTCAAGTAGGGCGATGCGAACTGTTGCCTCTTCATGCGTAGCGCTGCTGTTTGCACTGCAGCTGGCACCAGGCCCGGCTCGCGGCCAAAACCCTCCGCCCGATCCTGCTTATTTCTACGGACTACTGGTTTCTCGTGGAGCCGATTCTGTTGTCATCAGCACCGCGCAAGGCAAGAAAACGTTCCGGGTTGGCAAGCAAACAAGCTTTTGTTGTGGAAAAATCTTAAATTTAGGTGCACTCAAAGCAGGAGATTCGCTGGACATCCAATGGCACAGAAATGAGCAGGGCGGCCTGGTAGCGGATCGCATCGAGGCGAATATCGACCGGTGGGAAGGCGTAATAACTAGGGTAATCAAAGATAAGGATAATGCTTACACGGTCTATATACGATTCGATCCACCGGTCAATGATATCGATAAGATCGTTTTCGATAAGAACGCGCAATTCAAGGACTGCGTTCTAGATAATGATCTTAAGCGTACCTGTACGCCGGATAGCCTTAGAGTCGGGCGCCATCTGGAAACGATCGGCTACACTTTGAGCGCGAAGGAGATGCGCGCCCTCAAGGTGCTTACCATATACTGATCACGCTAGCCCGGTGAGCGCGCGAAATCGTGATCTGGCGGCGATACCTATCCTCCACGCTTCCCCGGCGCTTCATGCCCCCGCGGATCGTGCATCGCCGTGCCATGGAACTCCGCGCGCTGTGCACGTGCCTGCTCGCCGCGCTGCGGGTACGGCCCGTGATAGCCCTTGCGATAGTCGAGCTTGTGATCTACGTGCCCGTAAAAACCAGCCGGACCGTGATACCACGGTCCCGCGCCAATAAACACGCCTCCGTTAAACCATTCCGGGCCGTAATAGCCGTCAGGCGCGCAGTTGTAAGGCGGGGCCTCGTAATATCCGTACGGGCAAACGGGTGGACCACCAATTCCCACTGCCACGTGAGTCGGACCGCAAGCGGTCATCAGTAGAATGGCAGGCACTGCCAATAAGGTTAGGCGCATTCAGCTTTTTTCCCAGTCTCCTGCCTGCATAGACGGTTCCGTTAGCGAACTGTTTCACTCACCTTAGGCCGCCCGATCCGGGGCGCGAAAGCATTCGAAAGGGTTCACGCGCCGGACAGTCAACCTGGAAGGATCACCATGGCCGAGACGAAAAAATGCGCTCATCCGAGTTGCCACTGCAAAATTACGGACGGAAATACTGCAGCACCTTCTGTGAGGGCCAGGCCGGAACGCCGGATATTGAGTGCGAGTGCGGCCACGCCGCGTGCGCGGATTAG
>JASHQT010000414.1 GCA_030039005.1 Bryobacteraceae bacterium | reverse complement strand
AAACAAACGTATGACCACCAAAGACCGGATTCTGGATGCCGCCGAAAGGCTCTTCGCCCACGATGGCTTCGACGCCACGTCCCTGCGAGCCATCACCGCCGAAGCCAAGGTCAACCTGGCTGCGGTGAACTATCATTTCCAGTCCAAGGAAGCGCTGGTACAGGCGGTGATCGGCCGGCGGCTGGCGCCGATCAACGCGCGGCGGCTAGCGTTACTGGATGCCTACGAAGCGAAAGCAGCCGGAGCGCCGGTCACGCTCGAAAAAATCTTGGACGCCTTCCTGCGGCCGGTGATCGAATTCTGTAGCCATCACGCCCAGGGGATCGTGCCGTTGGTAGGGCGGCTATACACCGAGCCGGGCGACTTCGCGTCGCGGCTGTATCAGCAACATTTCGAGCACATGGGGCAGCGCTTCGTCCCGGCCTTGTCGCGCGCGTTGCCCGATTTACCGCGCGAGGAGCTGCTCTGGCGCATGCATTTCGCGATCGGCGCGATGGCGCACACCCTCGCCGCGTCGCAGATGCTGAGCCTGATGTCGAAAGGCCGCTGCGATATCTCCGATATCGAAGGAACTCTCGCCCGCCTGAAATCGTTCATTATCGCGGGCATTTCCGTGGGTGTCGCCGCGCCCGCATCCGATGAGGTGCATTATGCCGCGCATTAAAGCCTGGGTTGTTTTGGCCGCCGCGCCGCTACTGGCGCAAGACGGCGATCAACAATTGCTCACCCGTCCGCCGGTCTTGCAGCTCACGTTGAAGCAGGCGGTCGCGCTTGCGCTCGCGCCCGAGGGCAGCACGCGTGTTAAGTTGGCGCAGGAAGATCTCCAGCAGGCCCAGGACCGGGCCGGAGAGGCGCGCGCGGCGCTGTTGCCGGATTTCGAAGGCTACGTCCAGTACGAAAACGAGACCGTCAACCTCGCCGCGTTCGGTTTCAATTTCCAGAACGTTTTCCGGAACATTCCGATTCCCCTCAGCATCTCCGAGTTCGTCGGGCCTTTCGGCGTGATGGACGCGCGCGCGGAAGTGAACCAGACCGTATTCGACTTCAGCGCGATCCGGCGCTACCAGGCTTCGAAAGTCGCGATTGAAGCCACCAAGGCCGATAACGAAGGCACCAACGATCAGGTGACGGATCAGGTGGCGCGCGCCTATTTGGCCGGCCTGCGCGCTCAGGCGTCGCGGGAGACCGAGCGCGCCAACGTGGAACTGTCCGAAAATCTGCTGCGCTTGGCCCAGCAACAAAAGACCGCCGGCACCGGGACGGGCATCGAGATTACGCGGGCGGAAGTGCAGCTCGCCAACGACCGGCAGGCGCTGCTGGTGGCCGAAAACGACGTTGACCGCACGCGGCTGCAATTGCTGAAGGTGATTGGATTGAAGCTCGACAATCCGGTGGAGCTGGTCGACCAATTGCGCTACATCCCGATGGACCCGATCGATGCCGCGGAGGCCTTGGCCACCGCCAATCAGCACCGAGCGGAACTGCGGGCGCAGCGGAGGCGCGAAGAAAACGCGCGGCTCAATTTCAGCGCCACGAGCCTGGAGCGCTTGCCTTCGGTGAGCGCCTTCGCCAATTACGGCGACATCGGGACCAGCGTCTATAGCGCCCTGCCCACGCGTGCCGTCGGAGCGACGGTGAAAATTCCGATCTTCGACGGAGGCCGGCGCGATGCCCGGCGCGCGGAAAGCTCCTCGCAATTCCGGCAGGAGTCCATCCGCACGGCCGATCTGCGCGACCAGATTGAGCTGGACGTACGCGTCGCGCTTGACAGCCTGCATTCGGCCGATGGCCAGGTGAAGGCCGCCGAAGACGGACTGGCGCTGGCGGAAAAGGAAGTGGCGCAGGCCGAACGCCGCTACAAGGCCGGCGTCACCAACAGCATCGAAGTCACCGACGCGCAGACCCGCCTGGCGCGCGCTCGCGACAATCGCGTCAACGCGCTGTACAACTACAACCTGGCTCGCATCGATCTGGGAACCGCGACCGGAACTATCCAGAACATGATCCAGTGAGGCATCGCATGAAGAAAATCCTTCCAATCCTCGTTGTTGTGGCCATCGCGGCCGGCGCCGGATATTACGTTTACGGCCGGCTGCATCTCAAGAACACCAATACGTTGACCGTTTCGGGCAACCTGGAGCTGACGCAGGTGGACATTTCGTTCAAAGTCCCCGGCAAGATGATCGAGCTCAATGTGGACGAAGGTTATTACGTCAAGAAAGGCCAGGTGATCGCACGCATCGATCGCGACCAGGTGGTAAGCCAGCGCAGCCGCGACGAGGCCAGCCTCAACAATTCGCAGTTTCAATACGACCAGATGGAGACTTCGGTCGAATGGCAGCGCCGGACACTCGATAGCGACATCGCTCTGCGCACCGCAGAGTTGCGTTCATCGGAGGCGCACCTGGCCGAACTGGTAGCGGGGTCCCGGCCGCAGGAAATCCAGGAAGCGCGCGCCTCCGTGGCTGACGCGAAGGCGCAGAATGAGCAGGCGCAGGCCGATTGGGTTCGCGCGCAGGATCTTTTCAAGGACGACGATATCTCCAAGCAGCAATACGACCAATACCGCACGAAATTGGATTCCACCACCGCGCTGTTGCGGGAATCCAACGAACGTCTGGCGCTGGTGGTGGAAGGTCCGCGCCAAGAAGATATCGATGCCGCGCGCGCCGACGTGGTCCGCGCCCAAGCGGCGCTCGAATCCGCCAAGGCCAATCAACTGGAGCTCAAGCGCCGGGAGCAGGATGTTCTGGCGCACCGCGCCGATATCGCACGGGCCCGCGCGCAGGTAGCCATCACGGATTCGCAGATCGATGACACCGTAGTACGGTCGCCCATCGACGGCGTCGTGCTGGTGAAATCGGCCGAAGTGGGCGAAGTCCTGGCCGCCGGAACCACGGTGGTGACCATCGGCGATATCAACCATCCGTGGCTGCGCGCGTACATCAGCGAGTCGGATTTGGGCCGCGTGAAATACGGCCAGCCCGCGGAGCTGCGCAGCGATTCGTTTCCGGGCAAGACCTATCCCGGACGCATTTCCTTCATCGCGTC
>JASHQT010000413.1 GCA_030039005.1 Bryobacteraceae bacterium | reverse complement strand
CGGAAACGGGCGCGGCCGTTGGGTAGTGGGAATATTAGAAGGGATGCAATGAATTTCATTACTAAGAAGCATATTTCCCGGCGCACCTTGCTTCGCGGGGCCGGGGTCGCATTGTCCTTACCGCTGCTCGATTCGATGATTCCGGCGCAGACCTTGACGCGCAAGACCGCCGCGAATCCGAAGACCCGTTTTACCGGTATTTTCATCCCGCACGGCGCGGCGCCCGGATGGTGGGTGCCGGAAGCCGGCGGTCCGGGCGAACCCAAGCGCGCGCCCGGCGACAAGGATTTCAAGTACTCGATGATTTTCGAGCCGCTGGAGCCGTACCGTGACCGCGTCACGATTCTGAGCGGCATGTGGTCGAAATCGGCTGAGCCGCCTCCCGGACAAACCGGGGCGGACCACTGGGTAGCGGCCGCGTTTCTGTGCGCCGACAAACCCAAGAAGACCACCGGCGCCGACATCCGCGACGGTACGACCATCGATCAGATCATCGCGCAGCACATCGGGCAGGATTCGCTGCTGCCCTCGCTGCAACTGGCGCTGGAAGATCCGGGCGCGAATTCGTCCAACTGCGGCGAAGGCTATAGCTGCACGTACTCGAACACGATTTCCTGGTCCACGCCAACGTCCCCGCTGCCGATGGAACTGGATCCGCAAGTGGCGTTCGAGCGCCTGTTCGGGGCGGGCGGCAGTCCGGCCGAGCGCGCGGCGCGGCGCGACCAGGATCGCAGCATTCTGGACTCGGTGTCGGCCAAGCTGGCCAGCTTCAAGGTGGGGTTGGACGCGACCGACAAGCAGAAGCTGGATGAATACGAAAGCGATATCCGGGAACTGGAGCGGCGGCTGGCCATCGCTAAAAAATCCGCCGGCAACGTGTCCACCGAGGGGATCGTGATTCCGCCGGGCATCCCCGAATCATTCGACGAACACGTGAAGCTGCATTTCGATTTGGAACGGCTGGCGTTTCAGGCCGACATCACGCGCGTTTCCACGATGCTGTACGCGCGCGATCTGACCTCGCGCTCGTATCCGGAAAGCGGCGTGCACGACGGTTTCCACGGGATCTCCCATCACGCGGAAAATCCCGACACCATCGCGCGCTACGCGAAGCTGAACCAATATCACTACAAGTGCCTGGCGTACTTCGTCGACAAGCTGAAGAGCACGCCGGACGGCGACGGCACGCTGCTGGATCATTCGCTCATCCTCTTCGGGAGCAACATGGGCGATTCGAACCAGCACCTGCACTACGACGTACCGCACGTGTTGATCGGCGGAGCCGGTGGCAAGCTTCAAGGCAATCGCCATTTGCACTTCGCATCGCGGACCGTGCCCACCGGCAACATGCTGGCGAGCATCCTGGATCTGTACGGCGTACACGAAGACCAGATCGGCGACAGCACGGGCCGGTTGCCTGGTTTAGTTTAAACAGCCATATGAGGGCGCCGACTATCGCGGTTTGCGCGGTACTGCTGGGTGGGTGTGTGTGCGCGTTCGCAAGCACGAGCCCGGTGGCCGATGCGGCGATGACTGGCGATAGCGCGGCGCTCCAGTCGCTATTACGCTCGAAGGCCGACGTCAACGCCCCGCAGGCCGACGGCGCGACCGCGCTTCAATGGGCCGTCTATCGCGACGACCTGGAGATGGCGGACGCGCTGATCGCCGCAGGCGCGAGCGTCAAGCTGGCCAATCGCGAGGGCGCCACGCCGATGTACTTGGCGGCGCTGCACGGCAGCGCGCCGATGCTCGAGAAGCTGCTCCAAGCGGGAGCGGACGTCGATCAACTGGGGCCGGAGGGCGAAACGCCGCTGATGCTGGCCGCACGCAGCGGCAATCTGGACGCGATCCGCGTGCTGCTCAATCATCACGCCGACGTGAACGCGAAGGACAAGCTGCGCGGGACTACGGCTCTAATGTGGGCCACCGAGCAATCGCATCCGGAAGCAGTAAAGCTGCTGGTGGAGCATGGCGCGGACGTCGCCGCGCAAACCGGCGTCGATACGCGCAACTCGCGCAATAATCTGGCGAATACCGTAAAGCAACGCCTGCATAGTTCTTTCGGAGTGTTCGGGAAACGTGGGCCCGGCAACGATGGCACACCGCCGCCAAAGCAGCCCAATGGCGAGGATGAAGTGGCGGCATTTTTCCGGCGTCCGGCTCCCAAAGATGGCGGCGGGCTGACTGCGCTCGCGTACTCCGCGCGCGAAAATTGCATCGAGTGCGCGAAGATCCTGGTGGCGGCCGGCGCCGACGTCAACGAGCGGACCTTCTACGGCTGGACTCCGCTGCTGGTGGCCACGCAGAACCGGCATTACCGGCTCGGTGCATTTCTGCTCGATCACGGCGCGAATCCCAACACGCCGAATAAAGGCGGCTGGAATCCGCTGTATATCGCCACCGACAACCGCAACATCGAAGGCGGCGATTACCCGGTGCGCGATCCCGACATGGATCACCTGGATTTCATCAAGCTGCTGATCGCTAAAGGCGCGGACGTGAACCAGCGCGTCTGCGGCACTGAGTCGACGGCGGAAGAATGCAAAGGCGATTCCACCGAGACGCGCACCAATTTCACCATGCAGTGGCTGTTCGAGGACGGCGCGACGCCCTTCCTGCGCGCGGCGCAATCGGGCGACGTGGAATTGATGAAGCTGCTGCTCGCGCACGGGGCGAATCCGAAAATTTTCACCGCGCATGACGTGACGCCGCTCGCCGTGGCTTCAGGGATAGGCTGGGTGGAAGGCGTGACGTTCGAATGGTCGCCCGAGGAGACCACCGAAGCGGTAAAGATGTGCCTGGCGCTCGGGATCGATCCGAACGTCGCCGACGACGAAGGCCGCACGGCGTTGCATGGCGCTGCGCACAAGGGCCGGCTGGACGTGATTCAACTGCTGGTGGATCACGGCGCGAAGCTGGACGCGCATGACGGCGGCAGCCGCGACAGCGTGAACGGCGCGCTGCTGGGCAAGACCTGGATTCCGCTGGATTGGGCGCGCGGGCTGGTACGCGTGGGCGTGCAGTCGGCAATCGCGCATCCCGAGGCCGCGGCCTTGCTGACCAAGCTCATGAAAGAGCAGGGCCTCCCCATTCCCCCGCCTCCCACGTCATCGATTTGCCTGACCGAAGGCGAGAACGGCTGCCGATAGACGAAGCGCTCACACATGCGCGATGCAGATGAGCGCAGGTGCGCGGTGCAGCACACAATCCAAGGCGCCTTGCGCGGTCTGGGCATCGAGCGCGCCGAACGTTTCGTCCAGCACCACCAAATTGGCCCGTTGCAGCAGAGCACGCGCCAAATAGACGCGGCTCTTTTCGCCATTGGATAACTGCCAGCCGGTTTCGCCTACGTTCTGCATCAGCCCGGCGGGCATGGAATCGATCAGCGGGCCCAGGCCCAGCTCGCGGCAGACTTCCTCGGCTTCCCGCAGATCCTCGGGGTCCGGCGGCCAATCGCGACCCATCAGAAGATTGAAAGCCAGGCTTCCGGCGAGCGTGTGGTTCTCGTGGAACTGCGGCGCCGACGCCACACGCCTGCGCCACTCGCGGCCACCGATGGTCTTGCGATCGATGCCGCGCAGAAACAGCAGCCCGCCTTGGGGCACGCGGAATCCGCTGGCGAGCGCCGCCCACGTGGATTTGCCGCTGCCGGATGCGCCCTGGAGCAGCACGCAGTCCCGTTCGCCGATCGATAGGGTGGCGCGCTCCACGGCGTTCGACGCCCGTCCGGCATAGCGATAGGAAACGTCGCGCATGGCCATCACCGGCCGGCCGGGGGAATGCGCCACCGCAACCGCGATGGCCGGATCGCCGGGCGGCTCCACGCGGCGCGACGCGGCGAGAAGATGGCGCACGCGCTCCAGCGCAATGGCCGCGCCGGAGAGACTGGCCAGCGCGGCGCTCAGAGCTTTGAGCGAATTGTGCGCGAGGAGTATCGCTCCGAGCTGCGCGGCAATCATCGGGGCGCTGAGCGTTCGGGCGATAAAGCCATGGGCCATCGCGGCGACGCCCACTATCAGCCACGCGCGCGGCAAGAAGCCTGCGAACACCACGGCCAGGCGATCCATCCCGCGCGATTGCTCCACATATCCGGCCAGCGCTTCATCTTCGCCCGAGTGCCATTTCTCCGGGGGCTGTTGCGTGACGCGGGTGCGGTGGCCTGCCATGCGCTCGGTGGTGTCGCTGGTAAGATTGACACGCGCCGCGGTCCAGGCTCTGCGGCGGCGGTAGTAGGTCCATCCCAGCCCGAGCGTGAGCACGATCCACGCGCCCAACAGCCAGGCGATTCCGGGCGCCTGCGCTCCCAGGACCAGCAACGCCGCCGCGGCCACCAACTGCAATACGGCCACGACGCCGGTCAATCCTCCGGTCAGCGCGAGCGTGTGCAGGGCTTCGGTGTCCAACACGCGGCCCAGCAGTTGCCCCGCGCCTTCGCCGCGCGCCTCTTCCGGATCCAGCCGAAACGATCCTTCGAGCAGGGCGCGCATCATCACGCAACTGCTGTGGATCGCGAGCTTGGCCTGGTTCCAGGCCGCGATGGCGTGAACCGGTGCGATGGTGAGCAAGACCAGTCCCCAGGCCAGCAGCCAGCCCATATCGAATCGCCCTGCCAGTGCCCAACGGCCAGCCAAAACCCACACCACGATCCACAGCCCGTACTCGACGGCGTTCGCGCCGATGAACAAGGCGAGTTGCCCGGCGACGCCCGCCCGCCGCAATTCGCGGAGCAAGCCGGAGGAAGGCGGCATGCTCAAGCGCCATACTTGGGCCACGGGAACACTGGATAATCGCTCCGCGAGCATGGCTTCGAAGACGCGCGCGCGTGCCCGTCCCTGGACACCGGCGCCTTGGACCACGTGCGCCAGTGCCGGTTCGAGATGCCGTTCCAGGGGACCGGCGAGTGCGCTGCGCAATGCGCGCAGTTCGAGACAGACCGGCTTCAGTTCCGGCGAGATGCAATGGATGCGGCCGGTGCGGCGAGAACAGCCGGTAACGGCGAGCAGCCGCCATTCGCCCTCGATGCGAATCTCGACGAGCGCGGGGCCGGAAGCGAGCAACATCCGTAAATTGCCGTAAGAAGCGAGCTCCGGTTCGACGCCGACTTCCAAGCAGGCGGCCAGCGTGCGAATCCAAGTCTTCGTCGCTTCGCGCGTTTTTGCGGGTTCGCCATCCTGGGCCAGCAGCAACGCGGGCGCATCGGGCAGATCCGGACGGGCGTGGTGCAAGCCGGAGCGGGCGGCGAGCTGCTCGATCGCTTCCCCGGCGCGCGCCATGGGCCAGGAGCAACGTGCGAGATCCATCACGCGATGCGCTCCTGTTCTCCCGCCGCAGCCGCGCGCGACACGACCCCGGTTTCTTGCAATGATCCATCTTCCATCAGCAGACGCCGCCACTCCGCGCCGCGGAACCAACGCCGCTTCAGCTCGGCCTCTTCGTCCAGCATCGCGCGATAGCGAGAACCGGGCTGCTTCAGCAGCTCCGCCGGCTTGCCGTCCTCGACGATCGCGCCGTCTTCCATCACCAGCACGCGATCCATGTTCTGCGCCTCAGCTACATCGTGAGTGATCCAGACGAGCGTGGCGTCTCGCCAAACCTGGCGCACGACGCGCAACAGCGCGCGGCGCGTGGCCGCGTCCAGACCGCGGAACGGTTCATCTAAAACCGCCAGGCGCACTCCGGAGCGTGCGATGGCGCGGCCGGCGCGCACGCGCTGTCCCTCGCCGCCCGAAACTAAAGCGCCTCCCTCGCCGAGGACGGTCTGCAAACCGTCCGGAAGCTTCTCCAGCATGGAAGAGAAATCCACCCGCTCCAGGATGTCGGCCACCGGCATAGCCGCGGCGCCGGCCAGGCCGAAGCGCAGGTTGTCCAAGAGGGAGCGATTCCAGATCTGTACCGTCGGGTCGATCCAGGCGGTCTGCCGGCGCAGGTTCTCCAGCTTCACGCCCATGAGCTCGGCGCCGTCCACCAGCAGCGTTCCGCTCGAAGGTTGGCGCCAGCCTAACAAAAGGCCAGCCAGAGTTGTTTTTCCGGCGCCCGACCGGCCTACGATCGCGACGTGACTGGCCGGAGCAATCTGGAGCGAGACGTCGCGCAACAAAGAGCGGCCGCCGGCCTGCACGGTGACGCCGCGCATCGAAATATGTGCGCCTCCGTATTGACCGAGGGGGCGCTGCCAGAGGGGGAGAGCCCCTAGCTCGTGGGGTTCCCGTTCTTCTTCGATCGCGCTGAGCGGCTCCATGACGCGCAGAGCAATGTTGCGATGGAGCGGATATTGGCAGGCCATGGCGGCCACGTCATTGCCGATGGCCGGGATGTTCAGACCCCAATAGGCCAGCAAGAGCACGGCCGCGGAATCGGGATGATGCCCCACGTGAACTACCACTAACAGCGCGGCCAATCCGAACCCGACGGTCATTTGCAGGGCGTTCAGCGCGACCGCCGTGCGCTGCGCGTCGAAGCTGGCTCCGGACCATCGCGCGAGCAGGCGGCGATGCTCGGCGCGCACCGCGGCGTCGGCGACATGGGTTCGAATGGGCGCCAGACCGAGCAGAGAATCGAGATAGAAG
>JASHQT010000412.1 GCA_030039005.1 Bryobacteraceae bacterium | reverse complement strand
AGCGCGTGAATTTCGAGGATATCTTCGGGGTGCCAGACGTTATTCTGCGTGCGCGCGGTCTGCGCGCCCACGTTATATTGCGTCAGTATCCGGCCGGTGGTCAGAATTAACGGATACCGGCTGGTTGTGCGTTCGTCAGTGGGAATAAACTCGGTGATCATGAAGCGGCCTTTGCCGCGCACGAATCCGCCCACGTGCATGACGGGCGTGCCTTCGGGCGCCTTGGCATTGCAGGGCCACTGGATGCTGCCGAGCTGGTCAATCTTATCGAAACTGACGCCCGCGAACGTCGGTGTCAGGCGGGCGATCTCATCCATGATTTCCGACGGATGCGTATAGTTCATCGGGTAGCCGAGCGCGTTTGAAAATGCCTGGGTAATCTCCCAGTCCGCCATGCCCGCCATGGGCGGAATCGCTTTGCGCACGCGGCTGATGCGGCGTTCGGCGTTGATGAAAGTCCCATCCTTTTCGAGGAACGAGGAGCCGGGGAAGAAAACGTGGGCGTAGCTGGCGGTTTCGTTCAGGAAAAGGTCCTGCACCACGACGCATTCCATCGCGGCCAGTCCGGCGGTCACGTGTTGTGTATTGGGGTCCGATTGGAGAATATCCTCGCCCTGGATGTAGATGCCCTTGAATGTGCCGTCGCAGGCGGCGTCCAGCATATTCGAGATGCGGAGACCAGGATCGCTTTGGAGCTCCACGTGCCAGGCTTCCGCAAACGAATTGCGCGTGGCGTCATCGGAGACGTGACGATAGCCTGGAAACTCGTGCGGGAACGACCCCATGTCGCAAGAGCCCTGCACGTTGTTCTGGCCGCGCAGCGGATTCACGCCCACGCCGTTCTTGCCCAGGTTGCCAGTGGCCATCGCGAGATTGGCCATGCCCATCACCATGGTGGAACCCTGGCTGTGCTCGGTGACGCCGAGGCCGTAGTAAATCGCCGCATTGCCGCCGGTGGCGTAGAGCCGCGCCGCGCCGCGCAGATCGGCGGCCGGTACCCCGGTGACCTTTTCGAGCGACTCGGGCGAATTGCGCTCTTCGGCGACGAACTCGCGCCACTGCGCGAAGGCTTCCAGGTCGCAGCGCTCCTGGACGAACTTCTCATCCACCAAGCCTTCGGTGACCACCACGTGCGCCATCGCGTTGATGACGGCGACGTTGGTGCCGGGCTGCAACGGCAGATGATAATCCGCCTTCACGTGCGGGGTTTTCACCAGATCGATGCGCCGCGGATCGACCACGATCAGCCGCGCGCCCTCGCGCAACCGGCGCTTCATATGCGAGGCGAAAACCGGGTGCGCGTCGGTGGGATTCGCACCGATCACCATGATCACGTCGGCCGCGTCGACGGAATCGAAATCCTGCGTGCCCGCCGATGTCCCGAACGTGGTCTTCAAGCCGTAGCCGGTCGGCGAATGGCAGACGCGCGCGCAGGTATCCACGTTGTTGTTGCCGAAGCCGGCGCGGATCATCTTCTGGACCAGGTACGTCTCCTCGTCGGTGCAGCGCGACGACGTAATACCGCCGATGGAATCCCGCCCGAATTTCGCCTGAATGCGCTTGAACTCGCCCGCGGCGTGGCTGATGGCTTCTTCCCACGTGACCTCGCGCCAGGGATCGGTAATTTTCGCGCGGATCATGGGTTTCAAAATTCGATCCTTGTGCGTGGCGTAGCCCCAGGAAAACCGGCCCTTTACGCAGGAATGGCCGTGGTTGGCTTTGCCGTCCTTGTAGGGCGTCATGCGTACCACTTGGTTGCCCTGCATCTCGGCGATGAACGAACAGCCGACGCCGCAATAGGCGCACGTGGTCACCACGCTGTGCTCTGGCTGGCCATGAGCGATGATCGTCTTATCCATCAGCGTGGCCGTCGGACACGCCTGCACGCACGCGCCGCAGGAGACGCATTCGGATTCGAGGAAATTCGTCGGCCCGGACGCCACTTTGGACGCAAACCCGCGGCCCTGGATGGTCAGTGCGAACGTCCCCTGCACTTCCTCGCACGCCCGCACGCAGCGCGAACACACGATGCACTTGGACGGCTCAAAAGTGAAATACGGCGCCGATTCGTCCTTCTTCGCCTTCAGGTGATTCTCACCCTCGTAACCGTAGCGGACTTCGCGCAGCCCCACCGTTCCCGCCATGTCCTGCAACTCGCAGTCGCCGTTAGCGGAGCAGGTCAGGCAGTCGAGCGGATGGTCCGAGATATAGAGCTCCATCACGCCGCGCCGCAGTTTTGCGATCTTGGGCGATTGCGTCCGCACTTTCATCCCCGGCTCGGCCAGCGTGGTGCAAGAAGCCGGCGTGCCGCGCCGCCCTTCGATCTCCACCAGGCACAGCCGGCAGGACCCGAACGCCTCCATGTTGTCCGTGGCGCACAGCTTCGGCACTGGAATGCCGGCTTCCACCGCCGCGCGCATCACCGATGTGCCGCGCGGCACCGTCACGGGCTTGCCGTCGATCTCCAGCGTAACCAGCGTCTCGGCCACCCGTGCGGGAGTGCCGTAATCGATTTCTTGTATTAACGCCATGGGTGTGTCTCTCGGTTGGACTTCAGAACTTCAGGGTTAACCGGCGGCGCCGGTTTATCGAAATCTTCAGGGAAATGCCGGATCGCGCTCTGGACCGGCAGCGGGATCAACCCGCCTAGCGCGCACAACGATCCGTCGGTCATCAACTCACATAAATCATCGAGCACTTCGAGGTTTTTGGCGCGATTTTCATTCGCGATGATACGGTCGATCACTTCCACTCCGCGCGTAGAGCCGATGCGGCAGGGCGTGCACTTGCCGCAGCTTTCAATGGCGCAGAACTCCATCGCGAAGCGGGCCTGACGCGCCAGATCTACCGTGTCGTCGAACACCACTATGCCGCCGTGGCCCACCATGCCTTTTTTCGCGGCGAACGCTTCGTAATCGAGCGGGGTGTCGAGCAGAGATTCGGGGAAATACGCGCCCAAAGGCCCGCCCACTTGTACCGCGCGCAAGGGACGTCCCGTCGCCGTGCCGCCGCCGAAATCGTAAATCGCTTCGCGCAGCGTAATGCCGAACGCCTTTTCCACCAGACCGCCGTGTTTGATGTTGCCGGCCAGTTGGATGGTCAGCGTCCCGCGCGACTTGCCCATCCCGAAATCGCGATAATATTCCGCGCCTTTGTCCAGAATGATCGGCACGCTGGCCAGCGTAACCAGGTTGTTGACGACGGTCGGCTTTCCGAACAAGCCTTCGAGCGCCGGAAGCGGAGGCTTGGGGCGGATCTGCCCGCGCCGCCCTTCCAGACTTTCGAGCATCGAGGTCTCTTCGCCGCAGATGTAGGCGCCCGCGCCCAGCCGGACTTCGAGATCGAAGCGCTTGCCCGAACCCGCGACGTTCGCACCCAGATACCCGCGCTCATACGCGATCGCGATGGCGCGCTGCATCACGCGAAAGGCGTGCGGATATTCCGAGCGGCTGTAAATGTAGCCCTGCCTCGCGCCCACGGCGATTCCCGCGATGGTCATGCCTTCGATGAGCACGAAGGGATCGCC
>JASHQT010000042.1 GCA_030039005.1 Bryobacteraceae bacterium | reverse complement strand
GGCATAGTTCCCAAGATCGCCGAGCTGGGGCGTGAGCCCGTGCGCCCGAAGCTCGCCATTTCTCTCAACGCATCGAACGAAGAGCAGCGCCGCGAGCTGATGCCGATCACGCGCAAGTATTCGCTCCAGGACCTTCTCGCCGCGTGCCAAGCTTACCCGCTGCGGCCATGGGAAAAATTGACATTTGAATATGTCCTGCTCAAGGGTGTGAACGATTCCGATGCCGACGCGCGGCGTGTGGTGAAGCTTCTGGCGAATTTAAATGCGAAGGTCAACCTCATCGCGCTGAATCCGGGACCGGGAATCGCTTTCGAAACGCCGGATGCCGCGCGCGTGCACGCGTTTCAAGCCATCATCCGCCGCGCCATGCCGTGTTTCGTGCGCAAGCCGCGCGGGCGAGATATTTTCGCCGCGTGCGGGCAATTGCGCGGACAGCAGTTGGCGATTCGCGATTAGCTGTCAAACGGAGCGCTCGAAGCCCCTGGCATTCGCCTCCGCCGCCGGAGTGCGAAATAGCGAACCCCACCCGCTAATGCCCAACTACCTCCCGTTGCGTTGCATGCAACCGGTCCAATATAATTCGGACAGTTGGTTGATTGGTTATCGAGGAGGGTTGGACATGCTGCGCATCGGGGTAATTGGTTTAGCTTTCATAGGGTCTACAGCCGCGCTGGCGGCCACCGGCGGGAGCGTCCCCACGTTTAACAAAGACGTTTTGCCCGTCCTGCAGAAGAACTGCCAGGGTTGCCACCGGCCGGGCGAGGTGGCGCCGATGTCGCTGCTTACCTACAAAGACGCGCGGCCATGGGCCAAGGCCATCAAGGTAGCCGTGGCGACCAAGAAGATGCCGCCGTGGTTCGCCGAATACGGCCACTTCGCTAATGACCGCACGCTGAGCGCCGCCGATGTCGACACGTTGGTGAATTGGGCCAATAACGGGGCACCCGAGGGCGATGCTAAGGACGCGCCGCCGCCGATCACCTTCCCCGATGGCTGGCAGATCAAGCCCGACATGATCATCGAGATGCCCAAGCCGTTCCACGTGAAGGCCACCGGCACTATCAATTATCAGAACATCAAGGTGAAGGCCAACTTCCCCGAGGACATGTGGGTGGTGGCCGCCGAGATGCGCGCCGGAAATCCGAAGGTGGTGCACCACGGGCGGGTTATCGTGGTGCCACCCGGTTCCCAGTGGATGGCGAAAGCTCAGTATGGCGAAGCGTATGAAGAAGGATCGGAAGCGATGGCGGGCGCCAAGGAAGGTACGGACCTGCTTGGCAAGTATAACCCCGGCCTCGGCGCTCAGCATTTCGATGTCGACGGTTCGGCGAAGTTCGTTCCCAAGGGCTCGGATCTCGTGTTCAACTTGCACTACACGTCAGTCGGCACCGAACAGGACGACCAATCGAAGGTTGGGCTGGTCTTTTCCAAGGAGCCGCCCAAGCGCCGCTACTGGATGTCGCCCGGCACGCCGGCAGCTTTCAACCTGGTGATCCCGGCGGGCGCCGAGAATCAGGAAGTGGTGAGCCAAGTGACCATCGGCGTGGACCACGCCGAGCTGGTCTACATCCAGCCCCACATGCACCTGCGCGGTAAGGATTACGAGTTGGATGCCATCTATCCGACGGGCGAAAAGCAGGAAATCTTCAAGGGCGTCTGGAATTTCGATTGGCAGGTGGGTTATCAGCTCGCCCAGCCGCTGCCGCTGCCGAGGGGCACCAAGCTGCTGGCCATCGCCCACTACGACAATTCCCTCAACAACAAGTACAATCCCGATCCCAACAAGACCATCCTGTGGGGCGATCAGAACTGGGACGAGATGCAGTCGGGATTCCTGGGCCTGGTGGTCGACATGGACACTAATGTGTCGAAGATTTTCATCCCCTCCGGACCCAGCGTGTTGCCGCGCGGCACCCAGGGCGGTCCGACTCTCGCGGGCGTGTTCGGGTTGACCAAATAAGCAGGCCACACAGCGGATTGCGTTAGACTGAGCGGATGCGAGTCTCCATCGTATCCGCTCTTGTTGTTTCTGCACTCGCCGCGGCCGCGCAAACGCCCGATTGGTCCAAAATCGACCAAGAAGCGATGCGCCATTTTCAGGCGCTGGTTCAGATCGACAGCACCGATCCCCCGGGCAATGAAACGCGCGTGGCCGAGTACGTCAAAAAGACGCTCGAAGCCGAGGGCATCCGGGTGATGCTGGCAGCCCAGGATCCGGCGCGCGCCAACGTCATCGCGCGGCTGAAGGGCAACGGGTCCAAACGCCCACTACTCATCATGGGCCACAGCGACACGGTGCGCGTCGACCCGGCCAAATGGACCTTCCCGCCGTTCAGCGCCACGCGCAACGGGGGCTACGTCTACGGGCGCGGCGTCATCGACGACAAAAGCGACCTGCTGGCCGCGATGATGACCGTGCTGCTGCTCAAGCGCCAGAACATGCCGCTCGACCGCGACGTGATCTTCGTCTCCGAAGCCGGCGAAGAGGGTTATACGCCGCCAGGCATCGAGTATCTAGTGAATGAGCATTGGAACGACATCGACGCCGAGTTCGCTATCGCCGAAGGC
The DNA here is from genome assembly GCA_030039005.1 of Bryobacteraceae bacterium. The sequence continues at coordinate 985 of JASHQT010000042.1, read as the reverse complement.
GGCGGCGTGCGTCTCGAGAATGGGCAGGCGCGATACGCGCTTGTGGAGACCACCGAGAAGCAGCCCAAGGGCGCGAAGCTCGTCGCGCACGGACCCTCCGGCCATGGCTCGCGTCCCCTGCGCACCAACGCCATCGCGCACCTGGCCAAAGCGGTGGAGACCATCGCGGCGTGGGATCCGCCGATGCGCTTCAACGACACCACGCGCTATTACTTCGAAAAGATGGCCACGGTGTCGAGTGCGGAAGAAGCAGCGGCGTTTAAGAATTTGTTCGATGCCCAAAAGGCGTCCGCTGCGCGCGAGTACCTGGCCGAGCACGATCCGAACGCCTACTCCATGCTGCACACCTCGATTTCGCCCAACATCATCCAGGGCGGGTTTCAAGTGAACGTGATTCCGTCCGAGGCCGAGGCCACGCTCGATATTCGCGCGCTGCCCGGCGAGAACATCGATGCGTTTTATGACCAGATGCGCAAGGTGATCAACGACCCGGCGGTGGAGCTTGTGCCGGAGCACCGGAATGAGCGCCCCGGCGCCGCGCCGTCGCGCCTGGATACCGACGCCTATCGCGGCGTGGAGAGCGCTTTCAAGAGCGTCTACGGCACGCTTACGATCCCCGTGATGAGCACCGGCGCCACTGACATGGCGTTCCTGCGCGCCAAGGGCGTCCAATGTTACGGCGTCGGCGCAATGCTGGATGAAGAGGACGCGCCCAAAGGCTTCGGCCCGCATAGCGACCAGGAACGAATCCGGGAAGAGGCGGTGTACAAGCATGTGCGGTTTTTCTGGCAGGCCGTGAACGCGATCGCCGCATCGAAGCGCTAAGTTGCTCATCAAACCGAGCCGCGCGCGTGAGCAAGCGGTCCTCCGGCTGGGCCTTCCAACCACTGATCTAATCCATCAACAAGTGAGATAGACTGAGGCGATGCGACGCATTCTCTTCCTGGCATCGCTCGCCGTGGCCATCCCCCTTGCCGGCCAAGAC
>JASHQT010000411.1 GCA_030039005.1 Bryobacteraceae bacterium | reverse complement strand
CGGCACCGGGACGCCGAGTTGCTCCGCGGCAACATTGAGCAGCAGAACCCAATAGCCGTAACGAAGCAGGAAGTCAACGAGCGGCTGCATTGTTCTTATTCTAATTAGGTTGGATGCGCCATCGGCTCAATTTGAGAACGATTTAGGCGCCCGTCACCCGCCTTCCGAAACAAACTTGAAACAGATTTGACGGTCCGCCAAGGACGCGTTAGTATACAAGTGCGGGGTGGAGCAGTCTGGTAGCTCGTTGGGCTCATAACCCAAAGGTCGGTGGTTCAAATCCATCCCCCGCAACCAATCCTTCCAACAAGTTACAAGCAACCGAGCGAAATCGCAGGACCATTTTAGACCACATTAGCTTTTGGTTTCGGATTTTCTTCGACTGCGGGTTCCGCGGTCTTCACTTGCAAAACCATCTGAACAACATTTTCGTGTGCTAGCCTCTTGCTATCGGTCATCACCCTGCCATAGACGTTCATCGTGGTCTGAATGCTCGCGTGCCGCATGAGTTCGCGCTGCACGCCGATTGGCGCCTCGGTTTGGTCCAGCCATGAACGGTAGCTGTGCCGAAACGTCTTCCACCCGACCACAAATGGAACACCCGCGTCCTTCGCTGCCACCCGAATGTGCTTTTTCTGAATTTCCTCTTGCTGATACGGCCGGTTTGTCGCCGGATTCGGAAACAACCATCCCTCTTCGGTCGGATAGCAGCTCTCGCGATATTTCAACAATTCCGCGGCAACCTCTGGCGCGATTGGCACCACATCGCGTGAATACTCAGTCTTGACATCGCCAACACGGCCATGGACGACGCCTCGCTGGACCAGCAGCGTTGAGTTCTCGAAATCGAGATCGTTCCACTGCAGCCCAACAATTTCACTGGCGCGAAGTCCCAAACAACCCGCGATCAGGACCATGGTCTTGTACGGTTGCCGAACTCGCCGAAGGAGCTCATGAAATTCCTCCGCCGATAGTACCGATGGTCTTTCCAATCGCTCGCTGACGTTCTTCACCCCAACCAGTTGCATCGGGTTGCTTGCAACCAGTTCCCAGCGCTGAGCGCATTTGAAAAGTGTCGACATCAAAGCCCGGATGTGTCCTCTCGACTTCGGTGCCAACTTCAAGCGTTTCAGCCAATCCTCAACCGCCATGGCTCTGACGCAGGTGATTGCCACCTCGCCCCAGCGCGGGCGAATGTAGTTATCGAGGTAGGACTGGTACGACGCGCGTGTAGAGTATCGCGCTGGTAACTCTTCCTCCTCGTAGCGGGCGATCAACGCTTCCATCGAGGAGGCTGTTACGGGCCCCAACGTGTGTTCGGCGCTGATCCGCAGGATGATTGCTTGGACGGCCGGCGATTTTCGAGCCGACTTCCGACGGGTAGTCCTGAAGCGTGCCGACGGTCGCCGCGTGCAAAGTTCGCCCCTTGCCTTCGGGCAGGGGCTCGTAATACCTGAATTCCCACACTTTCAATCCATTTTGTCTCCTCTCCATTCGTAGGCTTCCATTCTGATAGCGGGTGCGCGTAGACAAGAAATATCTCCTGTTACGGCACGAGTGGCGGCTTTGAGTTTACGCCGGTGCGAAGCCAGATGTCCAGCTCAGAAGCCCGAAACCGCCACAAATCCCCAATCCGATGACTCGGCACTGTTCCCGCACGCGCCAGTCTTTGCAGCGTCTTCGGATGGATGCCGAGCAAAGCTGCAGCTTGTTGGCTATCCAAAAGAGGTTCAAATTTCGGAGGCTCAGCAGTAGTCGCCATTGATCCCTTCCGTACGCAGTTTTTCGAGGCGCTAATCCGGGTACAAGCGTCCTTCCTGCTCGCTTATAAAGGTAATGGCGACGCAGGTGCGGGACGGTCAATTTTTGTACATCTCGACAACGAGCCTTCGGAGATGAAACCACTCAACAGATAAGCTGATGGCAGAGGAATTTTCCGGACAAGAATTTTCGATATAGCCGGACTCGCGCCCCCCTCTAACTACTAAGGAAGTGCGGAGCGCGCCATGGGTCGTTTTGAAACAGTTTGAAACCGTTTGAAAACAATCGAGGCTCCCAAAATGCGCTCCCAGGCAACGAAAGAATGTGGAGTGGAACATAAAGCCGGGCACGTCGTGCGTTTTTGGTGTTTATCACACTGATCTCAAACAGCTTCACCGTGTCGAAGAGCAGGCCGCCAGCGATCCAATGGACCGACGAGTGGAACCCATCGCCATCGAGGCCTCGGTACACAGTCTCCAGGCCACCAATCCTATACTTTACCTCGACCCGGCGCGTTCCCTTGGAGTTCATGACCGTCGTTTTCACGTACAATGTCTTGCCGTTCTGTTCGATGTCGAGGCGCCGTTGCACCCCGGAGTCCGACTGTTGACGCCAATGTCCGGTGAAATCAGGCGGCGTTTGCCCGTTCCCGGACAGGGCGAGTGACAAAACGATCAATGCACCGACACTTTGAGCGGAGAATTGCATGTGCGGTCTCCAGGTGCTGACGATACCATGCCCGTGATTGCAGAGAAGTGAACGCGTTAGGGGAGTCATCCTTTTTTCTTATTTTTGTAATGGAAACTCAGCAGTTAGCGTGTAACCTGAGCTTACCTCCGGAGGTTACCATGCTAAAGCGGAACGTTTTCAGGGCTTCTTTTGTTCTCTTAGGACTTTCCTGGTATTTTTCGCCTGCTTCCGCGCAGACCGAGCGAACCTCTCTGACCGGCACCGTCCTTGACCCCCAGGGTAGGCCCGTTCCGCAGGTCGAGGTCGTCGCGGTACAAGAGACTACAGCGCTAAAACGCAAAACGGAAACTACTTCCGAGGGCACCTACGAGCTGGCCGACCTGCCGCCAGGCGTCTTCACCGTCCAATTCTCTAAAGAAGGATTCTCCACGTACCAAGCGGATCACGTACGCCAAGTCGTCGGCCAAACTGGAACCCTCGATGTGAGACTGAGCCTTGGAAGTAAGAAGGAAGAGGTTACGGTTAGCGAATCCACCGTTCAATTGGACAAGGTAGATGTCACTGTGGGCGGTTTTGTAGAGGAGGAACAGGTCGATGAGCTGCCCATCAATGGCCGCAATTGGGCGACCCTGACGTCGCTTGTACCGGGCGCGATCGATAACGGAGCGGGCGATCAGCGGACCATCCGTTTCGCCGGCCACGGCCTCGACGACAACAACCTTACGCTGGATGGTGTTGACGCGACGGCGGTCTTCAACCAGATGCAGCGCGAATATGTGCGCCTGACCATCCCGCTCGAATCTATCGCCGAATTCGATGTCAAGAGCCAAACTTTCGGAGCCGATGTGGAGGGCGGAACCGCCGGCGGCCAGATCGCGGTGGTTTCTCCGTCCGGAACGAACGCCTTCCATGGCAACCTGTTCGATTATTTCCGAAACGATGCGTTCGAAGCTCGTACGCCATTCAACGGGCCATCGCCGAATCCCTTTCTGTTGAATCAATTCGGAGCCGCCGCGGGCGGTCCGATCATCAAAGACAAGCTGTTCTTCTACGCTGCGTACGAAGGTTTGCGCCAGCGCCTGGACGGAACGCAAATCGGCCTTGTTCCCAGCCCCAGCTTCATTGCACAAACCGAAGTGGCCTCTCCGGCTCTCGCTCCCATTCTGCAGGCTTTTCCCGCGGGCACCTCGCCGACGTCAACGCCGGGCGTTTGGAACTATGTCGCCAACGGACGGCAAATCGACAACGAAGACTCGGGAATGATCCGCCTCGACTACCATTTCTCCGACAAGACAACCGCTTTCGTGCGCTTCAACTCTGACGAAGCTTTTGAAACTACGCCGACCGGCAATCTCACCGCGCTCACTCTTTATGACACGAAAGCCAATAGCGGTGTGGCGGAACTGCTGCACGTTTTCAGCCCGTCGCTGGTCAACGAATTCAAGTTTGGAATCAACCAGAACTTTTATCACAGCGGGACTCTTTCGCCGCTGCCTTACACGGTCAGCGTATCCGGCTTCAGTTCCTTCGCAGGCGATACCACTTCAGACAATCCCTCAAAATCCATTAGTTTTATCGACGACTGGACCTGGACAAAGGGGAAGCACACACTGAAATTTGGCCTCGAGATCAAGCCCCTGTTCCTGAATCAGGGCTCGTCTTCGAAAGGCACGCTAAGCTACAGTTCGATCCCGAACTTCATGGACAACGTGATTAATACCGCGTCGTACACCGCGCTGCTTCCGCTGGTTCGCCAGCGCAAGACCGAGTATTTTATGTA
>JASHQT010000410.1 GCA_030039005.1 Bryobacteraceae bacterium | reverse complement strand
GCGCCGGTGACCGTCGCGCTGATCACGCTGCGCTACGGCTGGCGCAACGCTTTCGTGTTCACAGGACTCCTCGGGTTTGGATGGCTGGCGCTATGGCTTATCGTGTACCACGTGCCAGGCACCCAAGTCCCCGAGGACCCAGCCCCGCGAGCCACCCGGTGGCGAGCTCTTCTTCGCGATCGCGCCTGCCTGACCCTGATCCTCACGCGCTTCCTGACGGATCCCGTCATCTACTTCGTCATCTTCTGGCTGCCCGAGTACCTGCGGCGCGAGCGTGGGTTCGATCTCGCGATGGTCGGCGAATATTCCTGGGTTCCGTTCGCCCTCGGCGGTGTAGGTTATTTGACCGGAGGCTGGCTTTCCGGCCATTGGATCGATGCCGGATGGCCGCTCGGCCGCGCGCGCAAATTCACCATGGCCGTGGGCGCGGCGGTGCTGCCGATCGCGATTGCCGCCCCGTTTGTTCCCACCGCTGCGCTGGCCATCGGCGCCACTTGCGCAGTGACGTTGGGCCACGGGATCTGGGTCGCGAACTTGCAAACCATTCCGGTCGATTTGTTTCATACCGGCGAAGTGGGCTCCGTCACCGGATTTTCGGGCGCGGGCGGCGCGGTAGGTGGAGCGATCGCCAATCTGGGCACCGGCTATGTGGTGCTGCATTTCGGCTACGCCCCGGTGTTTCTTCTGGCCGGGCTGATGCACCCGCTCTCGGCGGTGCTTACTTATGTCCTCCTGCCCGATGCTCTCTTCAAAAAGGTGTAGACAATCTACCCACTCGTGTAGTAGAGTGTCTACAGCACTGTGATGCCGAGCCAAGAGCCTTACAAGAACCGTATCGAGCTGCTACAAGGAACCCTCGATATGCTGATCCTCACGACTTTGCAGTGGGGCCCGCGGCATGGGCACGGAATCGCGCAATCCATCCGCGCCGGTTCGGGAGAATTGTTGCAAGTGGAGACCGGCTCGCTCTATCCGGCGCTGCATCGCCTGGAACGCCAAGGCTGGCTCGCTTCGGAATGGAAGGTTTCGGAAAAGAACCAGCGCGCGAAATATTATCGCCTCACGTCTGCGGGTAAAAAGCAGTTGCTGGCCGAGGAATCCAAGTGGAAGCTGCTGGTGAAAGCCATCTCTGGAGTCATGAAGCCGGCGTGACGAGACCGGCTTAGGAGAAGCAAGTATGTTCTTTCCGCGGCGCCGGCGGCGCAATCGTGAGCTGGACGAGGAGATTCGCGCGCACCTGGCCATCGACCGCGAGGAGCGCATGGAGCGCGGAGAGACCGCTGGGGAGGCCGAAGAAAATGCCCTGCGCACATTCGGAAACGAGCTGCTGGTCAAGGAAGTCACGCGCGAAATGTGGGGCTGGACCGCGTTCGAACGCGTCGTACGGGACTCCATCTACGCGCTGCGGCAAATGAGGCGCTCGCCGGGTTTTGCAGCCGTCGCGATTCTGTCTTTAGCGCTCGGCATCGGCGCCAACGCGGCGATTTTCTCTATCTTAAACGCGATTTTGTTCAGATCCCTGCCCGTGGCGGCGCCCGAGGAGTTGTTGGAGCTGCGCGAGCAATCGCGCGCACCGGTGTCGCAAAGATTTTCGTACCCGATGTTCGAGCGGCTCCGCGGCGCCGGTTCGGGGGCGAAGGGGATCGCGGCGATGAGTCGCGTAACGCGTGCCCAAACCGCGCTTGAAGGAGGAGCACACGCCGAAGTGTTGCCGGTCCAGTTGGTATCCGGCGAGTTCTTTTCCGTGCTGGGGTTATCGCCCGCGCTGGGGCGGCTGCTCGCGCCGAGCGACGACCTCACCGCCGGGGCTCATGCCGTTGCCGTGATCAGCCATGGATTCTGGCAGCGTGGTTTCGCCGGATCGCCGGACGTGATCGGGCGAATGATCCGTATTAACGGCGCTGCTTTCCGCATCGCAGGCATTGCCCCGGAGAGTTTCCGGGGCGTTTGGATTGAGGATCCCACCGATATCTGGATTCCGCTGATGATGCAGGCGAACGTGCATTACGTGGAGCATTTCAGCGCCCAGGACCCGGCCGATCCGGAAAAGCCCTGGATCCCGCAACAGCACGTTCAATGGCTGGATGTCATCGTGCGGGCAGATCGGGCCTCCGTCGCAGCCGTTCAAGGCGCGCTGAACAGCGTCTATATACGTTCGCTCGACATGGCGACGGACGCGACGCATAACCTCGTGGCGCGAACCGTGTTCTTGCAGTCCTTCGCGCGAGGGTCCTCTGACCTGCGCGGCCGGTTCGCATCGCCACTCGTCGCCCTGATGGCGCTGGTGGCGTTGGTGCTTCTGATCGCCTGCGCGAATACAGCGAACCTATTGATGGCCCGCGCCGAGGCACGCCGGCGCGAGATTGCTGTGCGGCTATCGATCGGCGCCAGCCGCGGACGGTTGGTTCAGCAACTGCTCACCGAGAGTTTTGTGCTGGTGGCGATCGCGGCTGGGCTTGGACTTCTGATCGCCCAATGGACCAGCCAACAGCTCGTGCGCATGGCCCTCGCGGCGGTCGGGCCGACGCCGTTGCCGACCAGCGTGGACGCGCGCGTGCTCGTGTTCACGCTCGGCGTCTCGATTGCCACGGGCTTGTTGTTCGGTCTTGTCCCCGCGGTGCGCGCCACAAAACTCGACCTTGGCTCGGCGGTGAAGACCAGCCGCTCAGGACGATTTCAGTTCGGTGGCGCGAAGCTCCTGGTGGCCGCGCAGGTAGCTCTTTCGCTGGTCGTTGTATTCGGTGCGGCGCTGTTCGCGCGCAGTCTGCGCAATCTGGCGAAGGTCGAGTTGGGATTCAATCGTGAACACATCTTGAGTGTCAGCATCGATCCGCGGTCGGCCGGTTATGCCGCCGGGCAACTGCCGGGGCTGTACAGGGAATTGGTCGAGCGGACGGAGGCGATTCCGGGGGTGCGCTCGGCCGTGGTGTCCTTCTGCGGCCTGGCGATCGAATGCCGTTCGAACGCCGACGGCATCCTGATCTCGGGCTATCAAGCCGCTCCTCTGGAACAAGTCTTGATCCAATATAGCTATGTGGGGCCAGGATATTTTTCGACCGTGGGCATGCGACTGGTGCAGGGCCGCGACTTCCGCACCGGCGACAGCGGGCAGCGAGTGGCCGTCATCAATGAAGCCATGGCGCGGCGGTACTTCGCGAATCGGAGTCCTTTGGGGCAGCATTTCGGTGACCACCTGGCTCTCGATTACGCGGAGATCATCGGCGTCGTGGCCGATGCTCGAGTGAACCGCGTCCGTGAGGCAGCGGTGCCCATGGCTTACTATCCGTTGAACGGCAATGTCGTGTATGCCGAAAGCGTGGAAGTGCGCGCCGCGGGCGATCCGGATTCAATCGCCGCCGCCGTTCGCAAGACGATTGGCGACATGGCGCCGAATTTACCGATCGAACGTATTGCCCCACTCGCTTTGCAAGTCGAGCGCAATCTGAGTCCGGAGCGCATGGGCAGCGTGGTGACGGCAGCGTTCGGGATTCTGGCGCTGGGGCTCGCTTGTTTCGGACTTTACGGCGTGATGTCGTATGGGGTGACGCGGCGAACATCCGAGATCGGCGTGAGAATGGCCCTGGGGGCTCAGCCGCGCAACGTGCTCTGGGCGGTTCTTCGAGAAGCCCTGGCGCTGATCGCGATGGGTCTGGCCGCCGGGCTGCCGGTGGTGGTCTTCGCCTCGCGATCCATCCAGTCGGTCCTGTATGGAGTGCAGCCGGACGATCCTGGAGCGCTCGCGATCACGATCGCTATTTTGACCGGCGTGGCGATACTCGCGGCGGCATGGCCGGCGTGGCGAGCATCGCGCATCAGTCCGCTGACGGCGTTGCATTACGAGTAGCGCCTATTTCGGTCCGGGTCTGATCCCCGTGATATTCGTTTTGATCCGATACAAGCCTGTGCGCGCGGTGACGTACAGCGTCTTGCCGTCGGCGTCGCCCCAGGCGCAGTTGGCCGGAACCTCGGGAAACGCGATCACGCCGAGCAGTTTCGCTTCGGGCGTTAGCACCAGAATGCCGCCGGGGCCGGTGGCCCAGATATTGCCCGCGCTGTCCACTTTCATGCCGTCCGGCAGGCCTTGGCCGCTCAGTTTCGAGGCGTCGAAGAACACTTGGGGATTGGCCATGCTGCCGTCCGGTTGGACGTCGTACACGTACCAGCGGTTGTCGGCTGAGTTCGCGACATAGAATTTCTTTTCATCGGGCGAAAATGCGAGACCGTTGGGCAGCGCGAGATCTTTGACTACCGGGTACAATCCGCCGGTGGGCGTGAGGCGATAAACGCCGTTGAAATTGAGCTCGCGCAGCGGATTATTGGCAGCGCTCTCGATCCCCTGGCCCGGATTAAGCAATCCGAACGGCGGATCGGTGAAGTAAATATCCTGATTGCTTTTCACCACCACGTCGTTGGGACTGTTCAAGCGCTTGCCTTCGTAACGCTCCGCAAGAACTGTGAGCACTCCGTCGCGGCCGATGCGCGACACGCGGCGATTGCCGTGCTCGGCGGCGATGATGCGACCGAGTTTATCCAACGTCAGCCCGTTGGTTCCCACTTGTTTGCCGGGCGGATATTGGCCGGCGAAGATATGATCGCGGAAAACCATCTTGCCGCCCGCGGTCGACCATTGCATAATCACGTTTCCCGGAATGTCGCTAAACAGCAGGTACGCGCCGGGCCGATACCAGACGGGTCCTTCGATGAATTGAAATCCATCAGCGAGTTTTTCAATTACGGCGCTCCGCGGGACCAGCTTGTCGAACGCGGGATCCATGCGGCGGATTTGTGCGGTTGCGGTCTGAGCGAGAAGCACGGAGGCGGACAGGGCCAATAACGCGAGAGGCGATCTCATGCAGCCATTCTGGCATGCGCGCGCCAGGCGCGGCCTTCGAGCGAGGGCGCGAAGACATCCGGGTGCAGGATTTCGGCTAGAATTTCGAGCGAGTCCAACAATCGCGGGCCGGGGCGATTGAAATATTGATTGCCGTCGGCTAGGTAAACTTGACCGTTTTGGACGGCGCGCAGCTTCGCCCATTCGGGCCGGTCCTCGAGCCAGTACATTTCCGCGCAGGTACGTTCTAGATCGAAACCGCAAGGCATGGCGATGATGACGTCCGGATCGGAGTCGACAAGCTGCCGCCAATTCATCCAGGGCGAGTGCACGCCTGCCTCGCCGAATAGATTCACCGCGCCGGCCATCTCCACCAGTTCCGGCACCCAATTGCCGGCGGCCATCAGCGGTTCCTGCCATTCGATGCAGGCGACGCGCGGGCGCGAGGGCGACGCACAGGCGCGCTCGGAGATGGTTTGCATTTTCGATTGGAGGCCGACGACCACTTGCTCGCCGCGCTCGGGAACTCCGCAGGCCGCCGCGACGCGCCGGATGTCGGCCCAGATATCGGCTAGCGAATTCGGCTCCAGCGCGACCAGCTTGGGACGGCTGCTTACCCAGCCGATCAGCGCGCGCTCGACATCTTCCAAACTGACCGCGCAGACCTTGCACTGGGTCTGCGTAATAATATGGGTCGGCTGCAATACGTCCAGGATCTCGCGTGAGACTGCGTACACGGAGAGCGCATTGGCGACCTGCTGCTTTACCCGCCGGTCGATTTCGGCGCTCGAGCCGTTGGTCGGGAACGCGGGCGACGTGCAAACCGGCAGCGTGAGGATTTCGGGCGGGAAATCGCACTCGTGCGAGCGCCCCACCTGATAGCGG